>JANOWT010000146.1:0-1871 GCA_031418115.1 Gemmatimonadota bacterium | reverse complement strand
TGCTCGAACGACACATCACCATCCGTGCGCGAGAGCGGCTGGCGGGTGGCGTCGTCCTCGTCCTCGGTCGGCGTCTCGAAGATCTCGCGGATGCGGTCGAGCCCCGCGAAGGCCTCGGTGATCTGCGTCCCGATGCTCGCCATCTGCACCACGGGGAACGAGACGAGGCCGACGAAGAAGATGTACGACACCAGGTCGCCCAGCGTCATCTCGCCGCGCGCCACCGCGCGGCCGCCGACGGTGAGGATCAGCACGCCCACCGCACCGATGATCACCGTCGAGACCGCGGCGATCGCGCTCGTGCCGGTGATCGTCGACGCGACGTTGCGGAAGAGCCGATGCACGCCGCGCGTGAAGACGATCTCCTCACGCTTCTCGGCAGTGTAGACCTTCACCACGCGCGCGCCGCCCATCGCCTGCCCGAGTCGCCCCGAGACCTCGGCCTGGATCTTGGACCGCTCGCGGAAGATCGGGCGCAACTTCGCGAACGCGTACGCCATCACGCCGCCGAAGATCGAGAGGAACCCGAGCGTCAGCGTCGTAAGGAACCAGTTGAGCCAGAACAGATAGCCGAGCGCGATCGACGCCGTGAGCATCCCGCCGATGAGCTGGATGATCCCGGTGCCGATCAGGTTGCGGATCCCCTCGGCGTCGTTCATGACGCGGTTGATCAACACGCCGCTCTGCGTCGAGTCGAAGAAACTCACCGGGAGGCGGAGGATCCGCGCCTGCACGCGGCGACGCAGGTCGGTGATCGCGCGCTGCGCCGCCACCGAGATCACCTGCGAGAGCGCGAACGAGCTGGATGCCTGGAGTATCGTCGCGATCCCCGCCGCCCAGGCGATCGGCGCGAGCAGGTCCAGTCGCTTATTCCCCAGCACCTCGTCGATGATCCACTTGGCGCTGCCAGGCAGGACCAGGCCGGCGAAGCGGTTGACGAGCATCAGCGCGAGCCCGATCCCGAGCGAGCCGCGGTGCTGCCACATCAGCTTCTTCGTCTCGGCGATGGCGGCCTTGTAGTCGGTCTTCTTCTTGGCTGGAGCGCTCATGCGATCCCCGCCCGCTCGGCGATCATAGCGGCGGGGTCGTCGCTGATCATCCCGGCGACGCCCGCACCCCACAGCGCGCGCGCCTCGGCGCGGTCATTCACGGTCCAGACATGAACGGGGCCTCCGCTGGCGGCCATGAGCCGCGCGACTCCGGAGATCGGGAGCGGGAGTCCGCGGTAGAATCGGGGGATGCACATGGCCTGGAAGGGAAGGGAAGCGCGGCGCGAGCCGAACAGTGCTGGAAGGTAGAGCTTGGCGAGCGCGTGCGTCGCACCGGCGACCGGGATACCGGCCTCGGAGAACGCCGCGAGCGCTTCGTCGTGGAACGAACCGATGAGCACGCGCGCCGTGGCTCTCATGCGGTGGAGCAACGCGAGCACTGGCCTCGCGGCCTCCGGCGCCTTGATCTCGAGGATGAGCGGGATCGTGGGATGCGCCACGAGCACCTGCTCGAGCGTCGGGACACCGATCCCTGATCCGCGGTAGGGATGTGTTCGCCCGCGGTCCGTCGAGAACCGCGCACCCGCGTCCACTCGTGCGAGCTCGGCGGCCGTCCGATCGGCGACGGCACCCGAGGCATCGGTGGTGCGGTCGAGCGTCGGGTCGTGGATGATCACGGGAACGCCGTCACTCGAGAGATGCAGGTCCATCTCCAACGCATCCACGCCGAGTGCGGCGGCCTGCGCGAAGGAGACGAGGGTGTCCTCGGGTGCATGGGCACGGTTGCCACGATGCCCGATGACCGGGCGCCGCGAGGGATCGAGGAGGACGAGCATCATGGATAATAAACGAGGCGGGGGGGGGCGAGCCGGCCCCCCCCCC
>JANOWT010000145.1:0-2773 GCA_031418115.1 Gemmatimonadota bacterium | reverse complement strand
GTCTTCTGGGCGATCGGGTCCACATAGACCTTGCCGTTGAACACACCGTGCGAGGAGCCGTCGAGGATGCCGATGTAGAGCTCGCGACTCGCACAGGACTCGGCGAGATGCTCCACGAACGTCTGATGGTCGGCGTGCTGCGTGCCGTCGAGCACATAGAGGCCGTTGAGTCGCGCCTCGCCACCGGTGCCGACGAGCTTGGTGTAGACGTTGGTGCGCGAGAGCGCAGCGCCCGCCGCGTATGAGAACGAGTGGTAGATCGAATCACGGCCCTGCGTGACCTGCACCGTGCCCACATGGAACGCTTCGAGGCTGTCGCGCTGGATCTTGTAGTGATCCACACGCGCACCATCGCCCACCGAGACCTCAGCGACGGCGTTCACCAGGTACGACGATTGACCCAGTCCCACATAGCTCTCGACCATCACCAGCTGCGACTGCGCTTCGGCGACCACGAGCAACCGCGGATGGACGGCCGCGCCCGCCGCCTGTGCGTCGGTGATGTGGAGGATGTGCAACGGGACCTCGACCACCTCGCCCTGCGGGATGCGCACGACCACGCCGTCCTGCATGAACGCCGTGTTGAGCGCCGTGAAGGCCGCGCGGTCAAAGCTGGCGAGCGTGCCGAGATGCTGCTTCACCCACTCCGGTTCCTCGCGGAGCGCCTCGGAGAGCGTGCTCACCTGCACCTCGGCCGGGAGCTCCGAGAAGTTCGAGAGCGACGGCTCGAGCCGTCCGTTCACGAACACCAGCCGCTGCCACGATTCGTCCACGAGCCAGGGCTCGAGGTCCGAGTATGTGAGCGCTGTGGGAGCGGGCTTCACAGCCTTGAAGGTGCGTTCGGCGATCGGCGTCACCGACGTGAAGTGCCAGTCCTCGTCGCGCGTGGTGGGAAAGCCGAGTGCGGCGAAGCGCTCGAACGCCTGCGCACGGAGCGCGGGGAGCCATGCGGGCCCCTCGCCTCCGCCATTCGCCGCAAAGGCAGCGAACTGGTCCGTGTACGGAACGGTCACGATCAGACGCCCGCGGGCTCAAGGAGCCAGTCGTAGCCTTTGGCCTCAAGCTCGAGAGCGAGCTCCTTGCCACCGGACTTGATGATCCGGCCACCGGCGAGCACATGCACGAAGTCGGGAATGATGTAGTCGAGCAGACGCTGGTAGTGCGTAACGACGATCGTGGCGTTGTCAGGGCGCTTGAGCGCGTTCACGCCGCCGGCGACGATGCGCAATGCGTCGATGTCGAGGCCGGAGTCGGTCTCGTCGAGCACCGCGAGCTTGGGCGCGAGCACGGCCATCTGCAGGATCTCGTTGCGCTTCTTCTCGCCGCCCGAGAAGCCGGCGTTCACGGAGCGCTGCATCATCGTGGCGTCCATCTCCACGAGCTTGAGCTTCTCCTCCATGATGTCGAGGAACTCCATGGGATCGACTTCTTCGTCACCGCGCGCCTTGCGCAGCTCGTTGAAGGCGGCGCGCAGGAAGTAGGCGTTGGTCACGCCGGGGATCTCCACCGGATACTGGAACGCCAGGAAGACGCCCGCCTGCGCGCGCTCCTCGGCTTCCATGTCGAGCAGGTCCTTGCCGTCATACTCGATCGTGCCGCTGGTCACTTCATAGCCGGGGTGACCGGCGATGACCTGCGCGAGCGTGGACTTGCCGGAGCCGTTGGGGCCCATGATGGCGTGCACTTCGCCGGCGTTGACGGTGAGGGAGATCCCCTTGAGGATCTCCTTGCCGGAGGCGGAGGCGTGGAGGTCTGTGATCTTCAGCATATGAGGAGCGGAGCTTGATGGTGTGAGGTATGAGGTGGGAGGTGTGGGGAGCTGCGAATGCGGAGGGCCGGTCCTTACACCTCCCACCTCACACCTCCCACCCGCCCTTATCCGACTGACCCTTCGAGCGAGATCCCGAGCAACTGCTGCGCTTCCAACGCGAACTCCATCGGGAGTTCCTTGAACACTTCCTTGCAGAACCCCGCGACGATCAGCGAGATGGCATGCTCGGCGTTCAACCCGCGCGACTTGCAATAGAAGATCTGATCCTCGCCGATCTTCGAGGTGCTCGCCTCGTGCTCGAGCGTCGCCGTGTTGTTGGCGACCTCGATGTACGGGAAGGTGTGGGCGCCGCAGGCGTTGCCGATCAGCATCGAGTCGCACTGCGTGTAGTTGCGCGCGCCCTCGGCCTTGGGCAGCACTTTCACCTGACCGCGGTAGGAGTTCTGCCCCTGGCCGGCGCTGATGCCCTTGGAGATGATCGTCGAGCGCGTGTTGCGTCCGATGTGGATCATCTTGGTGCCGGTGTCGGCCTGCTGCTTGTTGTTGACGACCGCCACCGAGTAGAACTCGCCGACGGAGTTGTCGCCCTGCAGGATCACTGAGGGGTACTTCCAGGTGATCGCCGAACCGGTCTCGACCTGCGTCCACGAGATCTTGGCGTTGGTCTGCGCCTTGCCGCGCTTGGTGACGAAGTTGAAGATGCCGCCCACGCCGTCCTTGTCGCCGGCATACCAGTTCTGCACGGTCGAGTATTTCACGCTCGAGTCGTCGAGAGCGATGATCTCGACCACCGCCGCATGGAGTTGATTGGTCGCACGCTTGGGCGCCGTGCACCCCTCGAGGTAGCTCACCGACGCGCCCTCATCGGCGACGATCAGCGTCCGCTCGAACTGGCCGGTGTCGGCAGCGTTGATGCGGAAGTAGGTCGAGAGCTCGAGCGGGCACTTCACGCCCTTGGGGATGTAGACGAACGACCCGTCGGAGAAGACCGCCGAGTTGAGC
>JANOWT010000144.1:0-1839 GCA_031418115.1 Gemmatimonadota bacterium | reverse complement strand
GCTGGCCAAGCGGGCGCCGGAACGGACAGAGGCGCAGCGCGTTCGCCTCCGTGAGAATGTAGAACGGCTGGCGGGCGGTATCGCGGTCGATCCGCAGCGGCTCGCGCAGGAGATCGCGATCCTCGCCGACCGGCTCGACGTGGGGGAGGAGCTGGACCGGTTCGCGGCGCACATCGCCGCCTTCGGTGATGCACTGAACAGTGACGATTCGGAACCGGTGGGCAAGCGACTCGGGTTCCTGCTGCAGGAGATGTTGCGCGAGGCGAATACGACGGGCAGCAAGGCGAACGATGCGCCGATGCTGATGGACGTGGTCTCGATCAAGGAAGAGCTCGAACGGATCCGCGAACAGGTGGAGAATCTCGAGTGAGTGGCGGGCCCTTTCCGATCGTCATGTCTGCGCCGTCGGGTGGTGGCAAGACGACCATCGCGCGGTTGCTGATGGAACGGCGGAAGGATGTCGGGTACTCGGTGTCGTGCACCACGCGCGCACCGCGGCCGGGGGAGCGGGACGGGGTGGACTATCACTTCCTCTCGCGCCACGAGTTCGACGCGAAAGCCTCGCATGGGGAGTTCGCGGAATGGGCCGAGGTGCACGGGAACCGCTACGGGACCCTGCGCAGCGCCATTCGTGAGGTGATGGATGCGGGGCGGCACGTGATGCTCGACATCGATGTGCAGGGGGCGCGGCAGTTGACCGCGGCGTTCCCGGAGGCGGTCACGATCTTCATCGTGCCGCCGAGTGTCGAGGTGCTGGTCGGGCGGTTGATGGGGCGGAAGTCCGAGAGTGAGGAGACGCTGGCGTTGCGGCTTCGCAATGCAGGGGTTGAGCTGCTCGAGGCTGAGCGCTACCAGTATGTGGTGGAGAATGACGACCTCGAGCACGCGTTCCGCAGTGTGAACGCGATCCTTGACGCGGAGTCGCTGAAGCAGGAGCGGATGCCGGCGTTGGGGGGGGAGGTCGTGGGGGTGATCGCGCGGCTGCTTGAAGGGCTGAAGGCCAGGGAGTAGGTGTGAGGTGTGAGGTGTGAGGTGTGAGGGGTAGGGTGTACTGATGTGATCCGCTGTCCCGTCGTCTGACCTCCGAGGTTCCGATGCAAGTGTTCACGCCGGCTGAAGTCTCCAAGCACGCCACCAACAAGTACCTCTCGATCCTCGTCGCCGCGAAGTACGCGCGCGTGTTGAATGACTTCCCGCGTGATCGCGGCAAGTCGGGCGAGAAGAAGCTGACGACCCGCGCGCTCGAGGATCTCTCGGCGGGTGACATCACGTACCGTGTCGTGCCGCGCCGCCGCCCGCGGGGCGAGTAACCGCGGCCGGCGCGGAACCCCTTCCGTGCGGCCCTTCGACGGGCGGCGGATCCTCCTCGGCGTCACGGGTGGGATCGCCAGCTACAAGTCGGCCTGGCTCGCCCGCCTGCTCACGCAGGCCGGTGCCCAGGTCGATGTCGTTCTCACGCGGTCGGCCCGTGAGTTCATCGGGTCGGTGACGTTCGAGGCGCTCACCGGACGCCCCGTGCACAGCGTGCTCATCGGTGACGGGCACGCCCTCGATCACATCAAGCTCGCGCGATCGGCGGAGCTCATGATCATCGCACCGGCGACGGCGGATTTCCTCGCGCGCGCGGCACACGGACATGCGGACGAACTGCTCTCCGCCTGCCTGCTCGCGACCGAAGCACCGGTGCTGATCGCGCCGGCGATGAACGATCGCATGTGGGCGAACGCACAGGTGCAGGCGAACGCGGCCGCGCTGCGGAAGCAGGGGCGCGTCGTGATCGACCCCGGCACCGGCCCGCTCGCCTCTCCTGACGAAGGCTCAGGGCAGGGACGGATGCAG
>JANOWT010000143.1:0-45527 GCA_031418115.1 Gemmatimonadota bacterium | reverse complement strand
GGGCAATCGGTGGGATCTACTGGGCCCTGCAACCTCATGAGATCCGACCAGCTGCTTGGGAGACGTTCATGATCGACCGCCGCCGATTCCTCAGAGAGAGCGTGGTCGCCACCGCAGGCATTGCGCTCGTGCCTTCCGCATTCGCGTCGCGTGACACACTCGGTCAGAGTGCGCCGATCACCTTCGACCTGCACACGCACCCCGGCCCCTTCTTCGACAAGGGCCGGCCAGAGTACACGGGTGACGCGGCGATGCTGAACACGGTCGCCGGCATGCAACATGCCCGACTGACGGGCGCGTTCTTCAGCCTCGTGGCCGACCTGCCCCTGATCGAGCGCACTGCAACGGGCATCCGCCCTCGCGGCGTGTACGCAGCGGGCGATGGAGCGCGCGAATACGAACGGCAGTTGAGACTCCTGCAAGAACTCCTCTCCGTCACGCCGGCCTTCCTCGCCACGCGCTCGGCCGATCTGCTCCGCGCGCAACGCGAGCAGACGGTCGCGGCATTCTTGGCCTGTGAGGGAGGCGAGTTCCTCGATGGCGAGCCGGCGCGCATCGACCAGCTCTTCGCGGACGGTGTGCGCTCCCTACAGATCCTGCACTACGTACCGAGCCCGCTCGGCGATCTGCAGACACAGCCCGCGCAGCATGGCGGGCTGTCGGCACTCGGCAAGGCGGTGGTCAAGCGAGCGACAGCAGCCGGCATGGTCCTCGACGTGGCTCATTCGTCATTCGATACCGTGCGCGACGTCGCGTCCGAGACATCAGCGCCACTGATCCTGTCACACAGCATCCTGAGGATCGATGACAACCGACCGCTGGCCGCGCGGGCCATCAGCGAGGAGCATGCGAAGCTGGTGGCGCGGACAGGTGGAGTGATCGGCGCCTGGCCGAGCGGCTTCAACGCGAGCTTTGACGAGTTCGTCGACAACACCAAGCGACTGATCGACGTGGTCGGGATCGACCACGTCGGCCTTGGCACCGACATGGACAGCAACTTCAAACCCGTGCTGAGTGCGTACGATCAGCTCACGAGTTGGGCCGACGGACTCCAGCTGAAGGGGCTCAGCCGCTCGGATGTCGCCAAAGTGATGGGCGGCAACATGCACCGTGTGCTCACTCAGGTCGTCGGCTGAGCGCTACCTGACTGCGCTCACGCCAGGTCGAACCGATCGAGCTCCATCACCTTGCTCCACGCCGCCACGAAGTCCCGCACGAACTTCTGCTGCGCATCGTCGGACGCGTAGACCTCCGAGATCGCCCGCAGTTGCGAGTTCGACCCGAAGATGAGATCCACACGCGTGCCGGTCCACTGCACATCGCCGGTCGCGCGATCGCGCCCCTCGAACACGTCCTTCGACGCCGCGGCCGCTTGCCAGGTGGTGCCCATGCTGAGCAGGTTCACGAAGAAGTCGTTCGTGAGCGTCTCGGGGCGCTTGGTGAATACACCGTGCTGCGCTTGGCCCACGTTCGCGTTCAGCACGCGAAGACCACCAACGAGCACGGTCATCTCGGGAGCGGTCAGCGTGAGCAGCTGCGCGCGATCGAGCAGCAGCTCCTCGGCCGACACGGTGTACGCGGTCTTGAGATAGTTGCGGAAGCCGTCGGCCGTCGGTTCGAGCACGGCAACGGACTCTACGTCCGTCTGCGCCTGCGACGCGTCCATGCGGCCCGGCGTGAACGGCACTGGCACGTCCTGTCCGGCCTTCTTCGCGGCCTGCTCAACAGCAGCGCAGCCACCGAGGACGACGAGATCCGCGAGCGAGACCTTCTTCCCGCCGGTCTGCGCGGCGTTGAACTCCTTCTGGATCTTCTCGAGCGCGCCGAGCACCTTGGACAACCGCGCCGGCTGATTGACCTCCCAGTCCTTCATCGGCGCCAAGCGGATGCGCGCACCGTTGGCGCCACCGCGCTTGTCGGAACCGCGGAAGGTCGCGGCCGCGGCCCACGCGGTCGAGACGAGATGCGGGATGGGCAGCCCCGCGGCGAGGATCTTTCCCTTGAGCACCGCGATGTCGCTCGCATCCACGAGCTTGTGATCGACCGCAGGGATCGGATCCTGCCAGATCAGCTCTTCCTTGGGTACGAGCGCGCCGAGGTAGCGTGCGCGCGGACCCATGTCGCGATGCGTGAGCTTGAACCAGGCGCGCGCATAGGCGTCGGCGAAGAGTGCCGGATCCTTGTGATAGCGCTTTGAGATCTCTCGATAGATCGGGTCCATGCGCATCGCCATGTCCGCCGTGGTCATCATCGGCGCATGCCGCAGCGTCTTGTCTTGCGCATCGGGCACGGTGGTCTTCGCCGCGGGATCCGTGGGCGTCCACTGGTGCGCGCCGGCTGGGCTCTTGGTGAGCTCCCACTCGTAACCGAAGAGCGTGTCGAAGTAGCCGGTGTCCCACTTGGTCGGGTTCGGCGTCCATGCGCCTTCCAAGCCGCTCGTGGTCGCATCCGTGCCCTTGCCCGTACCGAACTTGTTCTTCCAGCCGAGTCCCTGCTCTTCGATGCTCGCGCCTTCGGGCGCAGGTCCCACGAGCGCCGGGTCGCCAGCGCCGTGCGTCTTGCCGAAGGTGTGTCCGCCTGCCGTGAGCGCGACGGTCTCCTCGTCGTTCATCGCCATGCGTTTGAACGTCTCGCGAATGTCGCGCGCCGACCCGAGCGGATCGGGGTTGCCGTTGGGCCCTTCGGGGTTCACGTAGATGAGACCCATCTGCACGGCGGCGAGCGGGTTCTCCAACTCGTGATCACCAGCGTAGCGCTTGTCGCCTAGCCACTCCGCCTCGGGTCCCCAATAGATGTCGGCTTCGGGCTCGAACACGTCGGCACGGCCACCGGCGAAGCCGAAGGTCTTGAACCCCATCGACTCCATTGCGACGTTGCCCGTGAGGACCATGAGATCGGCCCACGAGATCTTCTTTCCGTACTTCTGCTTGAGCGGCCAGAGCAACCGGCGTGCCTTGTCGAGATTGCCGTTGTCGGGCCAGCTGTTGAGCGGTGCGAAGCGCTGCGTGCCCGAGGAGGCGCCCCCGCGACCGTCTGCGGTGCGATACGTACCGGCACTGTGCCACGCCATGCGGATGAAGAGCGGCCCGTAGTGCCCGTAGTCGGCTGGCCACCAGTCCTGCGAGTCGGTCATGAGCGCGACGAGATCCGTGCGCAGCGCCTCGAGGTCGAGCGTCTTGAACTCTGCGGCGTAGTCGAACGCGTCGCCCATGGGATCGGAGGCGGGGGCGTGTTGATGCAGGATCGCGAGGTTCAGCTGATTTGGCCACCAGTCGCGGTTCGACCGTCCACCCGCTGCCGTCGCCTTCATCGCCGAGTGATTCACAGGGCACTTGCCGCCATTCTCGCCCGCATTGCCGCTCATGGTCCGCTCCGATCCTAGCTACGGTGATTGCACTGCGCAGTTGTGTATGTAAAGATAAAGCCGCGGAACGCCGCAGCGGTTTCCGATCGCCGACAAGGTCACTTTCGCTTGGAGACCCAACGGAACGAGACGCCGAGGCTCCCCGCGTTGAACGTGTCGCCCACGGGATCGGTGTAGTCGAGGGCCGTGTAGGTGAGCGCAGCCCAGCGCCAGCCGAGTTCGAGGGTCGCTCCCGTGGAGGCGTCGAACTCGGCGTCGGGGAAGAAGCCGTCGCCGTTGATCTTCACGGCACTGTGGCGCACGACGCCGCCGCCGATCCACCAGTCGGGATCGAGCTTCCAGCGCCCGACGAGTTCGAGTGGGATGCGGGTCATCCCGATGCTCGCGTTCTCGGACGCGTTCGTGACGAACTTGTAGCCGACGGTCGCGGCGACGCTGAACCGCGGCAGGGCGGCGGGCTGGAACTGCAGTCCGGCTGCGATGGTGCCGCCCTGACCTGCGGAGAGTTTCTGCGTGTCGCCGTTGGTGAAGACGAGGTCCACCACTGGATCACCGCCGAACTCAACGCCTCCTTCGATCACGAAGGCGATGGGGGATCTGGGAGCGGGGGCGGCGGTTCCCGCCTTCTGCGCGTGCGCGGTGGCGGGGGTGATCGAGAGCGTGACGCCGATGGCGAACACGAACGCGACAGGGCATGCGAAGATGGAGCGACGGCGCATTACTGAATCTCCTCGGGTGCGATGGGGTGAAGACGGTCGAGGAAATTAGATACTGCCGCCGCGCTTTACGACCCCCCGATCACCTAGACACGTATTGGTCGAGCCACCCGATCCATCGCGTGAGCCGATCGACCGCGAAGCTCGGCCGCCTGATCCCGTGATGCTCTCCGGGATAGACCACCAGTTGAGTGGGGACACCCAGTGAGCGCAGCGCCTGATACATCTGCTCCGACCCCGCGATCGGCACATTGAAATCGTCGGCGCCGCCCATGAACAACGTCGGCGTGCGGATGCGGTCGGCCTGGAAGAATGCGTACGACACCTTCTCCCACACCTTCGGGGTCTTCCACGGCACCCCGAGTTCGGCTTCGTACTGCGCCGCGTACTGATCGGTGCCGTACGTCGACATGAAGAGCGAACTCCCTGCCCCGCTCACCGCCGCCTTGAAGCGCGGAGTGGACGCGATGAGGCAATCGGTGAGGATGCCACCATAGCTCCAACCACCGACCGCGAGGCGCTCCGGGTCGGCGATGCCACTGCGCACGGCCTGATCGACCGCGCCGAGCAGGTCCTCGACTTCCTTGCCGCACCAATCGGCGTAGATGGCACGTTGGAATGCCTCGCCGCGTCCACTCGAGCCGCGATAGTTGATCTGGAGCACATGCCACCCCGCAGCCACGAGCGCCTCGCGCTCGAGCCAGAAGGCGTGATCGTCCTGCGCGACCGGTCCGCCATGGATCCAGAGCACCGTCCTGTTCGGCCGCCCCGCGGGCGCGTCGAGCGCGCGCGCGAGCAGGCCGCGCACGACGGTGCCATCACGACTGCGCGACTCGAACTCCTCGAGGGGCGCAGTGCGCACGGTACTGCGCCACGCATCGTTCTCGTGCGTGAGCCGGCGCGGACCGTCGGCGTCCATCGCGTACACCTCGCTCGGCGTCGCTGGATCGGTCATCCGCATGGCCACGCGGCCGTGCGCCTGGTGCACTCCCTCCACCACGCGCGCGCCACTCACCACGCGCGTGAGAGAACCGTCGGCGAGGGCGAGCTGCACGAGTGGCCCGCCGCGATCATCGTCGAGCACGGTGAGCAGTGCCGCACCATCGGTCGTCCAGACTGGCGCCTGTTGCGGTCGGTCGAGCGTGGGCGCGAGCACGCGCGGCGAGCCGCCCTCGGCGGCGATCACGGTCACGCGCGACGTGCCGTACATGGGCACCGGCACGAATGTCCCTTGCAGGAACGCGATCCACTTCCCGTCGGGACTCCAGGCTGGCGAACGCTCGTAGGTAGGTGCACTCGTGAGTCGTCGCGGTTCGACGCTCGCCCGTGCGTCTGCGCGAGCGTCGATCACGTATAGGTCCGAGTCCTCAGTGCGATCCTCGTCGGTGTGGCGCGCACTCGTGAACACGATGCGTTGACCATCGGGGGACCAGGCCGGCTCGCGATCGTCGGCGTCGCCGGCGGTGAGCCGCGTGGTCTTCTTGCTCGCGAGCTCGACCAAGTGAAGGTGCGTGCGGCGCCCGTCGAGCCAGCCGTCGCCGTCGCGCTTGCTGAGGAAGCGATCGATGACGATCGGACGCGGACGCGTGGTGTCGGCGCGCGCGGCCGAGTCGGCGTCCTGCGAGACGACGACGATGCGCGCACCGTCGGGAGACCAGGCATAGTCGTTCACGCCCTCAGGTAGGTCCGTGAGGCGTTGCGCGTCGCCACCGGAGCGGTCGAGGAGCCAGAGTTGTGACGCGCTCGCATCGCCGCGCTCGGCGACGAACGCGAGATAGCGGCCGTCGGGACTCCATCGCGGTCGTGATTCACTCGCAGGAGTCGCGGTGAGTCGCACGGTGCGTGAACCGTCCCAGCGGACCATGTGCACGTCGGTATCGCGTTTGTCCTTCGCCGCGTCGATGGTGCCTACCGTGTAGGCGACCCACTCGCCGTCGGGAGAGACCTGTGGGTCACCGACGGCGCGGAGACGCAGGAGATCGGCCGGGGTGATGGCGCGCGGCGCTTGTGCTAGGAGGGCCGCGGGCAGGAGCGCGGCGAGGGCGAGACTGGAGAGGAGGAGGCGCATGGGTCTCAACATGGAGGAGCGCCGCCGGAGCCGCTACTCTGCTGGCCGGTGCCCTCAATGACCGGTAGTTTGAGCCGTGCGCTCTTCGTCGTTCCCCATCTCAGGCACCGGCGTGACCCAGCAGACCGACCGACTGAACACCGCCCTCGCTGGCCGATACCGCATCGAGCGTGAACTCGGCGCCGGCGGCATGGCCACCGTGTACCTCGCCGAAGACATCAAGCATGACCGCCGCGTCGCGCTCAAGCTCCTCAAGCCCGAACTCGCCGCGGTGCTCGGCGCCGAGCGATTCGTGCAGGAGATCAAGACCACGGCGGCGCTGCAGCATCCGCATATCCTGCCGCTGTTCGATTCAGGCACGGCGGACGGATTCCTGTTCTATGTCATGCCGTACATCCAGGGCGAGACGCTCCGCGACAAGCTGGATCGCGAGACGCAACTCGGCGTGGACGAGGCGGTGAGGATCGCGCGCGATGTGGCCGACGCGCTCGACTACGCGCACCGCAACGGCGTGATCCACCGCGACATCAAGCCCGAGAACATCCTGCTGCATGATGGGCGACCGATGGTGGCAGACTTCGGCATCGCACTCGCCGTGAGCGCCGCCGCTGGTGGCCGAATGACCGAGACCGGACTCTCGCTGGGCACGCCGCACTACATGAGTCCCGAGCAGGCGACGGCCGAGAAGGACATCACGGCGCGCTCGGACGTCTATTCGATCGCGTCCGTCCTGTACGAGATGTTGACGGGCGACCCGCCGCATACGGGCGCGAGTGCGCAGCAGATCATCATGAAGATCATCACCGAGGTCGCGGCCCCAGTGACGCAGCTGCGGAAGTCGGTGCCGACGAACGTCGCCGCCGCACTCGCGCGCGCGCTCGAGAAGGTGCCGGCCGACCGATTCGCGAGCGCGAAGCAGTTCGCCGACGCGCTCGCCGATCCCGCGTTCACAGACAACGGGCGCGTCAGTGCACGGAGCGGTCGCACACCGAATGCGATGAGCGCGACCGCCGCGCGTTGGGGGCGGGTCGGGTGGGGAGTGGGCGCTGTTGGGCTCGCGATCGGCGCGTGGTCCGCGTGGGATGATGCTCGTTCACAAGTGAACGTGGCGCCCACCTACCTCGACCTCTCGCTCCCCGACTCCGCACCATTCGCTGGCATGACGACCGGCACCTTCGGCACGGGTCCGCGCGCGCTCACGATATCGGGGGATGGCCGCAG
The DNA here is from genome assembly GCA_031418115.1 of Gemmatimonadota bacterium. Taxonomy (GTDB): domain Bacteria; phylum Gemmatimonadota; class Gemmatimonadetes; order Gemmatimonadales; family Gemmatimonadaceae; genus Pseudogemmatithrix. Next base: position 38,158 of record JANOWT010000143.1, on the reverse strand, counting down.
CCTCGTCTACGTGGCGAAGGAGAGAGCGACCACTCGTTTGTATCTGCGTCGCCTTGACGGATTCGACGCCACGCCTCTCGCCGGCACTGAGGGCGCGTACTACCCATTCTTCTCACCCGACGACCAGTGGGTGGCGTTCTTCGTGGGCGCGGAGCTTCGCAAGGTCCCACTCGATGGTGGGACGGTGGTTCCGCTGGGAGTCGTGCCCGAACCGAGCGGTGCATTCTGGAACCGCGATGGACGGATCCTCGTCTCGGCACGTGAGGGGAACGTGCTCGGGTGGATGCCAGAGACCGGCGGACCGATCCGGTCGATCCCGAATCCGCAGTTGGCGATGCGCATGGACCCGTTCATCCTCGATGGCGGACGTTTCGCGCTGGTGGCTCTCAACGGTCCCCGCGTCGCTCCAGGCCTGGCTGTGGTGGATCTCGAATCCGGAAGGGTCGAGTCGGTCACGTTGGACGGCCCGGTCGCGGCCGACTCCGCGGGCGTTGCGAGTGTCATCGTGGGCTCGCATCCGCGACTCCTGAGTTCAGGTCTACTCGTCTACGAGACTCCGACGAGGCTGATGGCGGTGGAGTTCGACGCCGTGACGCATCGGGTGCGGGGTCGACCGGTGGAGGTGCAAGGCGGGATCGCGACGAGCGTCTCGGGTGCGCAGTTCGCCGTGTCGGAAAGCGGGATGTTGGTGTTCGCGCCCGGCGGCGATGCCGATCGCGGCGTGCTGGTGTGGGTGACACCTGGCGGCGGAGTCGATAGCCTGGGCTTCGCCGCTCAGCGCTACGGCACGTTCTCGCTCTCACCCGACGGTCGACGACTCGCCGCACTGGTGGAGTCCTCTGGTGGCGAGAACGAGCTCTGGGTCTACGACGTAGCGCGACGGACCGAGAACAAGATCACGACACGCGGCCGCCCCTATCTTCCTCGTTGGTGGCCCGACGGAAGGCGGCTCGTATACACGGAGTTCTCACGCGAGGCCTCGAGTGTCACGTTGGCCGTGCGTCAGCTCGTGGAGAGCGCGGGTGAGCGCGACACCCTCGCGTCGGGACTCGTGATCAACGACTTCTCGCCCGACACGACGATGGCAGTCGGGACCCGGGGATTCGGCGGCGGCACGTGGATGATCCCACTTGAGAAGGGGAAGGACGCCGTTTCCCTCGATTCATTCCCGACGGCATGGGGCCCGACCGTGTCACCAGATGGTCGCTGGATCGCCTACACGTCGAACGAAGCGGGACAATACGCGGTCTATGTCGCTGAGGTCGCGCGACCCGGCACGCGGCAGAAGATCTCGCTCAACTTCGCCGAGGAGCCACTCTGGTCGCCGCGGCGGGATCTATTGTACTATCGGGCGGGCTGGGAGTGGTTCGCAGTCACGGTGCCGCCTCCGGGCTCGACCCGGTTCGGCCCTCCACGACTCGCGTTCAGCGGCCCGTACATCAACCCGCCGGAGCGGTCGTACGATGTGTCGCCGGATGGACGCCGGCACCTTGTGATCCTTGGAGAGCCCATCGTGCCCTTCACGCGGCTGAACGTCATCACCAACTGGACGGCCGCGGTGACGGCGAGGATCGCGGCGAAAGCGGCTGCCCAGCCCTGACGATGAAGCTCGACCCACCATTCTCCCCGGTCCCCATGAAGCTCGTATTGCTGCTCGTCGCGCTGCTCGCGACCTCCGCACAGGCGCAGACTCCCAGCGTGGCGCGCGCCGACGACGTGACCACGCTCGACGGCATCATGAAGGCGTACTACGACGTCGTGAGCGGACCCGCCGGCTCGCTGCCCGACGTGGCTCGCGACCAACGTCTGCATCATCCGAGCGCGCAGGTCACGCTGCTCGACCGCAAGGCCGACGGCACCGCGACGGTGAACGTGACGACGCTCGCGGGCTACTACCAACGTGGCGGGACCGGCCCGCGGACGCGTGCATTCTACGAGCGCGAGATCAGCCGAGAGACGCAGCGGATCGGGGCACTGGTGCATGTGTGGAGCACATACGAATACTCCGAGGCGCCCGCGGGACCGCCAGCGGGTCGTGGGATCAACAGCATCCAGATGTACTTCGACGGCCAGCGGTGGTGGATCCTCGGGTGGGTATACGACGATGAGCGCAACGGCGGGCGCGTTCCGCCGGAGTACCTCCCGGGCCGCGCCGCGCTCGCACCGGTGCCGACCGCGTTCACCGCCGCGCGCCCAACCACAGTGGCCGGCCGCTCAACGGTGTACGCGCCGAACGGCATGGTCGCGACGAGTCAACCACTCGCCTCGGCGGCTGGCCTCGAGATCCTGCGCCGCGGCGGCAACGCGGTGGACGCGGCCGTGGCCGCTGCCGCAGTGCTCAGTGTGACCGAGCCGCACATGACGGGGATCGGCGGCGACATGTTCGCGATCGTCTGGCTCGCCAAGGAGCAGAGGCTCGTCGCGATCAATGCGAGCGGGCGCGCGGGGTCGCTCATGACGCGCGAGACGCTGCTCGCGCGCGGATTCCGCGCCGGCTCACAGCAGGGGGCGATGTCGGTGACCGTGCCGGGCGCACTCGCCGGCTGGGACCTGCTCCTACGCACGCATGGCAAGCGATCGCTCGCACAGGTGCTCGCGCCTGCGATCGGCTACGCGCGCGACGGCTTTCCCGTCACGCCGATCATCGCCGCACAGTGGGCCAACGAGACCGCGTTCCTCAGGCGCGACTCCGCGGCGGCCGCAACGTTCCTGCCCGGTGGCAGTGCGCCCAAGGAGGGCGAATGGTTCCAGAACCGCGACTACGCGCGCACGCTACAGACCATCGCCGACAGCGGCATCGGCACGTTCTACGGCGGCTCGATCGGCAAGCGCATCGTCGCGCGACTCTCCGCGCTCAATGGGTTCGTCACGCTCGACGATCTCAAGAAGAACGCGCCTGGCTGGGTGACGCCCATGTCGGTGCCGTTCCGCGGCTATCGCGTCTGGGAGTTGCCGCCGAGCAATCAGGGCATCGCCGCACTCGAGATGCTGCGCATCCTCGAGCCGTACGATCTCAAGTCCATGGGCCACAACTCGGCCGCTTACCTGCATCACCTGATCGAGGCGAAGAAACTCGCCTACGCCGATCTCGATCGGTTCGTCGGCGACGCGGACCATCTCGACATGCCCGCCGATCGGATGCTCACCGATGAGTTCATCAACGAGCGGCGGAGTCACCTCGATCCCGCTCGGGCGCAGGAGCGCGTGGACCCGGGTCCGTTGCGCACGCAGAGCGAGACCGTCTACCTCACCGTCGCCGACGCTGAGGGGAACATGGTGTCATTCATCAACTCGAACTACGACTACTTCGGGTCGGGGATCGTGGTGCCCGGCACCGGCTTCGCGCTGCACAATCGCGGTGCGGGGTTCACGCTCACTGAGGGGCGACCCAACACGGCCGCGCCGGGGAAGCGGCCCTTTCACACGCTCATTCCTGGCTTCGTCACGCAAACGGTGAACGGGCGCGAACAGGCGTACATGAGCTTCGGGCTCATGGGCGGTGGAGTGCAGGCGCAGGGGCATGTGCAGTTGCTGCTCAACCACTTCGTGTTCGGCATGGATGCGCAGGAGGCGATCGACGCGCCGAGGTTCCGTCACTACGACGGGCAGCGCGTGGCGCTCGAGATGCCGGTGAGTGATGCGGCGCGCGCGGGTCTCGCCGCGATGGGACATCAGCTCATCACGGCGCCGGCCGTCGCGTTCGGCGGGGCGCAGGTGATCATCAGGTTGCCGCGCGGGTATTCGGCGGGGAGTGATCCACGCAAGGATGGGATGGCGGTCGGGTACTGAACGCCGGCTACGGCCGGCGCACCAGTCGGCCGTCCATCAGCACGCGCACCTGCGGATCGAGCGTCAACACCTCAGGCTCCTTCTCCGCCGCGAACGTGAATCGCCCCGACCTCGCCGACAGCTCGGCGCGCTCCACGCGCATCTTCCCGCCCGCATCGGTTATACCGATCTCCACCGGCAACTGGAACGGCTCGCCTGACTGTGTTTGTGTGAGATCCACCACCACCTGTTTCGCCACAGCATCCCACGTCCAGCTCGCCTCCACCCGCGGCACCCCGCCACGGTAGAGCCACTGCTGGAAGAACGCCGAGAGATCCAGCCCTGACGCCCGCTCCATCGCGAGCCGGAAATCGGTGGTCGACGCGTTCGCATCCTTGAAGCGCGCGTAATAATCGCGAATGCCCGCCCAGAACCGATCGTCGCCCATCTTCTGGCGCAGCATGTGCAGCACCCAGCTCCCCTTCTGATACGTCATCCCGGTCGTCACCTGCGACATGTCCGCGAGGTTCTCGTGCACCACGCGATAGTCCGGTGTCTTGGCATAGAACTCGAGTACCGTGCGGCGCGAGTCGCGTAGCCCCTGCGCGAACTCATCGCGGCCATACGCATGCTCGATGAACAGCAGCGTGAAGTAGGTCGCGAACCCCTCGCTCAGCCAGACGTCGTTCCAATCATTCTCGGTGACCGCGTTCCCGAACCACTGATGCGCGATCTCGTGGATCACCACGTTGCGCCAGCGGGTGGAGCGCGTGCCGGTCACGCTCGCCGGACCATACATGATCGCCGACGCCGACTCCATGCCGCCGCCACCGATGCTGGATTGCACGTTGGCGAGCTTCTCGTATGAATACGGACCCACGTGCTCGCTGTAGAACGCGAGCGCATCGCGCGTCGGCACGGCGAAGTCGAAGAAGCCCGCGTCACGGTCCTGCGCGAGCACCCACGTCTGGATCGGCTTGCCATCGTACTCGCCCACCTCCTGCACCGCGAATCGCGCGACGCCGAGCGTGTAGAGCCAGGGCGCGATCGGCACCGACTCGCGCCACACCGTCCGCCGCGTGTTGCCTGGGAGGTCCGTCGACTCCATGCGCCGGCCGTTCGAGATCACCTGATAGTGCGCCGGCGCGACCACATCCATCTCCATGGTCGCCTTGTCGGCGATGTGGTCGACGGTGGGGAGCCACTGCCGCGCCTTGTCGGGCCAGTCGTCCGAGAAGAAGGTGCGGTCGCCGTACTTGGACTGCGTGATCTTCAACCCGTCGGCGGGAATGCCCTCGTAGCGAACGACGAACTCCACGACGTCTCCGGTCGCTGACGGGCGATCGAGCGTGATCGTGAGCCGGTCAGCGGTGTGTGCGAATTGCAGCATGGCCCCGCGACTCGTGACCGCGCTCACCCGCATGCCACGCCCCTGCCGTGCCGCGGTCGCATTGGCGAGGTCGAGTGTCACCGCGCGGATCTCCGCCTGGAGCAACCGGACCCGCACCGTGGCGACGCCCACGATGCGATCCGTACTGTCGGCGAGCGTCAGCGCAAAGCGGTAGTGCTCGACGTCGATCGGCTGACGAGGATAGGTGTCGACCGCGCCGGTGGCGAGCGCCGCGACGGCGAGGGCTACGATGTGCGATGCGATGAGCATGGGTGCGCTGAGTGAAGTGGGCGGTGGCCGATGGTGCATTCTACGACGCCGAGGCCCTCTTGGGCTAGGCACGATGGTGGACACCGACGGAGATTCGTCGTAGTCTCCCCCGATGCGCCTCCGTCCCACCGCTCTGCTCTTCATCGCACTCGCCACGGCCTGCGCCGACGAGCGCGTCGTCACGCGTGACCCGCTCTCGCTCCCGCCGAGCACCTGCGCGCAGTGCCATCAGGGGATCGTGCAGAGCCACGCGCTCACCGCGCATGCCCTCACCTCTGCGCCCGCCACCGCCGCGACGATCCTCGGCGACTTCACGCCCGGCCGCAACGTGCTCCAGACGCGCGCCGCGACCGTCTCGTTCACCATGGAGCGGCGCGCTGACGGCTTCTATCAGCGTGCCCGCGACCTCGCGCGCGATCTCGACCGCAGCGAACGCTTCGACATCGTCGTTGGGTCGGGACGGCGCGGGCAGTCGTACATCTATTGGAAGAACGAGATCCTCTACGAGCTCCCGGTGTCGTACTGGACTGCCGCACAGTCGTGGATCAACAGCCCGGGGTACCGGGACGGCACCGTCGATTTCGGGCGCGTCATCACGACCCGTTGCCTCGAGTGCCATGCGACCTCCTTCCAAGCGGTCCGCACCGACTCCGGTCTGCGCTACGCCAAGGAGTATCAGCTCGGCATCTCGTGCGAGAAGTGTCATGGCGACGCGCGAGCGCACGTCACGTGGCAGACCGCGCATCCCGGCGACTCGACCCCGCACGACATCGTGAACCCTGCGAGGATCTCGCGCGATCGGCGATTGGACGTCTGCGCGCTCTGCCATTCCGGTGGCCGAGTACAGCGTACCGCCTCGTTCTCCTACCGAGCCGGCGAAGTGCTGGAGGACTACTCCGTGCTACCTCCCGACACGAGCACCGGACCACCCGACGTGCATGGGAATCAGGTCGGCCTGCTCCGTGGGTCGAAGTGCTTCCTGAAGAGTCCGAACATGTCCTGCGAGACCTGCCACGACCTGCATCGCGTGGAGCGGGACCCCGATGCACTCTCGGGCAAGTGCTTGCAGTGTCATGCCGCCACGGATCACAAGCCACTGCGACCCCGTGAGACGGTGGCACTCGCGAGTTGCGCGACCTGCCATATGCCGGTGCAGCGGTCGACCTCACTCCAGATCAACACCGCCAGTTCGCAGGAGGGGTTCAACATCCGTTCGCATCGGATCGCGGTGTACCCGCCGGACTCGACCGCTGGCAGGCGCTAGCCGTCACGCTCTCGGTTGACGCCTTCGGCTCACTCGTTCGGCTCACTCGTTCACAGGAACCCCGTGTCCTTCCTCGACCGCAACACCGACCGCGCGCTGCTCGTTCTTCGCGTCGCGGTCGCACTCGTCTACATCGCGCATGGGCACGCCAAACTGTTCGAGTTCGGTCACACTGGCGTGACGGGCTTCTTCACGCAGTTGGGGATTCCGTTGCCCGGCGTCGCTGCCTGGTGCGTCGCGCTGCTCGAGTTCGGTGGAGGGATCGCGCTCGCCGTCGGCGTGTTCACGCGGGTGCTCGCGAGTCTCTTCGTCGTCAACATGCTCGCGGCGATCGGCCTCGCGGTGTACCCCAAAGGCTTCGTCGGGGGCTACGAGTTGGAGTTCTTGCTCGCGATCGCGTCGCTCAGCCTCGCGTTCGCCGGGGCCGGTGCGTACTCGGTGGATGCACGGCTGGCGGCGAGAGCACCGTGATGCCGCTGCGCCGACCTTCGCCAGCCAGCGCATTGCGCGGCGGCACACGACTCGTCCGTGCGGTGTGCGGCCAACTGACTCTCTGGTTCGCGTGCGTGGCCACGCTTGCCGCGCAGCCCACCACGCGCGCTCCGACCAACGCGCTTCGCGACGGCAGCATCCGCTCGCGGACGCTCGATAACGGGCTCCAGGTGATCGTGGTCAAGAGCGATGCGATCCCATTCGCGACGGTGGAGATGGTCTTTCGCGCCGGCGCATTCACGCAGGTCTTCGACGAACTCCAAGGCGTGCCGCACCTGCTCGAGCACATGCTGTTCCGGAAGGCGGACCGAGGCCCCGAAGGGACCTTCAGTGGACGCGCCTCGGCGATCGACGCGAGTTGGAACGGCGTCACCAGCGACGAGACGGTCCGGTACTACCTCCTCGCACCGTCCAAGCATGTCGCCAAATCGATCGACCTCATCTCCGATCTGGTCCGACAGGCGATCTTCACCGACGATGGTCTCAACGTCGAGCGCCGTGTGGTACGAGGCGAACTCGAGCGACGGGCCGCCGAGCCCGAGGCGCTCCTGCGCGTGGTCGCCGATCGTCAACTCTGGACCGACGCCGGTTGGGAACGGAAGAATGCCGGCGGCAACATGATCGCGATCACCGGCGCGACGCTCGACCAACTCAAGGACCTGCACAAGCGGTTCTATGTGCCGAACAATGCCGCGCTCATCATCACCGGTGACGTGAACGTCGACGAGGTCTTCTCGCTCTCTGAGGCGAAGTTCCGCGGCTGGAAGCGAGGTCCGGATCCACTGGCTACGCTTCCGGCCCTCGAGATCGCACCGCTCAAGGTGATCACCCGCGAGACATTCACCGCGTCCGTGCGGGACGTGACGATCCTCGTGCGCTGGCACGGACCGAGCGTCGGTCGCGACCGTGCGGCGACGTATGCGGCCGACGTCTTCGCCGGTCTGGTGAATCAGTCGCTGTCGGGTACGCAACGCCGCCTGGTGGACACCGGCCTGTTCGAGGGCATCACGCTCTCCTATGACACCAAGCGATTCGTCGGCCCGATCGAACTGTACGCGAAGACGACGCCGGAGCAGGCGGTCGCTGCGGCCACTGCGCTTGGCGTTGAGCTCGGCCAGCTGGTCCGGCCGGACTACTTCGACGCCAGTGACCTCGGCTTCGCACGCAAGCGTCAGCGTGTCTATGCGGAGTTCCGTGCCGAGCAGGCGTCGGGCTATGCGCACACGCTGGCGGAGATGTGGAGTTCGGCCGACCTCGACTATCAACTGACGTACGCCGACTCGCTCGACAATCGCACCGACGGCGACGTGCACCGCTTCGTCGACACCTATCTGAAAGGGAAGCCGATGAGCATCACCGTCATGATGTCGTATCCGACCCAGCAGGCGATCGCGCTCCCACTGCGCAACGCGCTCGCTGCGTGGAAGGCACCGTGAGCGCGCACCGTGGTCAGCGGCTCAAGTGGCGCCTGGCGTTGCCGGTCTGCGCTGGGGCGCTCATGCTCTCTGCCAGCGCACTCCGTGCGCAAACACCTGTCGACTCGATCACGGTCTCCTACGAGATCGGTGGTCTGCGCGTCCTGCATCGCCGCACCGACTCGCGCATCTTCGCCGTGAACCTCTATCTGCTCGGCGGGTCCCGGCAGGTCACGCGAGCGACTGCGGGCATCGAGCCGTTCCTCCTCTTCTCGTCGGAGTACGGGACAACCGACTATCCGGGCGAAGAGACCCGCCGCGCGGAGGCGCGCACGGGAAGCTCCATCTCGGTGGACGTCGGCCGCGACTGGACGAACTACGCGATGTCGGGGGTCCGCGAGGACTTCGACTCGACGTGGGCCGTCTTCACGAGTCGTCTCCTGCGTCCGGCGCTCGACAGCGCCGCCACGGGAACCGTGCGAAGGCGCATGCTGGCCGCGGTGCGCCGCGAACGGAGTTCGCCCGACGCGCAGGCCGCCGTGATGGCGGAGAGCCTGGCGTTCGCCGGGCATCCCTACGCGATCGATCCCAGCGGGAACGAGACATCGATCGCAGCCCTCACCGCGGACGATCTGCGGCGCTACGCGAAGGAGGAGCTCGTCACGTCGCGGATGTTGCTCGTCGTGGTCGGCGACATCCCGCGCGAGCATCTCGATGCGCGTATCACGGCGACGATCGGCACCTTGCCCAAGGGCGCGTACGTCTGGACGATGCCTCCTGCGATACGGGCGACGGCGCCCGCGATCGTCGCGGCCCATCGCACGCTCTCGACGAACTACATCTTCGGCTACATGCACGGACCGCAGATCTCGAGTCCCGAGTATCCGGCGTTCGCCTACGCCATGATGATCCTCAGCAACTTCGTCTCGTCGGTGATCCGCGAACGCGAGGGACTCTCGTACGCCGCGAGCGTACCGATGATGGACCGGGGCGTGACGGGGGCGGCGATCTTCGTGAGCACGACGCGACCCGACACGGTGATCAAGCTCGTGAACTACATCTTCGACGCCTACGAGGACGACGTCCGGATCAGCGGCGGCGCATTGCGGCGCGCGGCCGAGGGATTCCGTACGAGTTACCTCTTCGGTCTCGAGACCGCGAGCAGCCACGCGGAGATGCTCGCGCAGGCCCAACTCTACCAGGGTGACTATCGCGCTGCGGGCACCCGCGCCGACATCATGTCGAAGGTCCGATTTCCCGAGATCAGGAAGATCATCGAGACCTACGGGAAGAACATCCAGTACGCGTACGTCGGGGACACCACGCGGTTACCTCGGGCAGCGATGTTGAAGCGCTAACATGGACCGGAGGCCACTCATGCGATCCCTGCACTGGTCGAGCGCGCTGCTCGCTGCGCTCGCGTTCACACCCGCACTATCAGCGCAACGAGCGGAGACCCGCTACGTCGCGCCGACGAGCGAGAGCATCATCACTCAGACGGACATGAGCGCCTCGAGCATTCCCGGCCACGTCATCTGGGTGATCAACCACTCGACCGTGCCGATCATCGTCTACAGCTACCAGCTGGTCGACTGCGAGAACGTCAAGGAGTTCTGCGGGCCCAAGCGGATCAACGTGAAGGTCCGGCCAGCCGGCCGAGCGGTGATCGCCAGGGTCTTCGCGAAGAATGCTGACGACGGTTTCGGGTATCGACTGCGGTTCGGCTACCGTACCGACTCGAGCGACGTCGCCGCGCTGCGAGTCCTCGCGGGCGCAGGGAACGCGAACGCACAGGAACGACTCGACGCGACACGAGAGGCGGCGGCTGCGTCGAGGCGCATGGTCGGCGCTGCCGACGTCTACCTCTACGAAGCCGACGTGATCGCGCTCGGAGCTCGGCTGGCGGCGATCAAGGCCGAGCCCGACTCACTCATCATCCGCGAGGGACGCGCCTCCCTGCTGCGCGACGTCCGGATCATGGCAGTCGACTCGGCCGGGAACTTGCTCGGCCGCCTCGCAGGTGGAACGCGGTGGAGCTACCCGGGAACCATGAGCCTCATGAACCGCGCCGATACCCTGCTCGCGCTGACGCCAGGGCGGACGGTGATCACCTTCACGCTCGAACTGCCCGGACGATCATTGGAGACCGCGCTTCCGGTGATCGTCATACCAGACCCCGCGCCGCCGATCAGCGCGGCGGCACTGCGAACAGAGCATCAGCGCATGTGCTCCCACGCCAGCGACGCGATCTCCCCCAACGCCTGCCCCGCCACGATCGCAGGATCACCCGTCTTCACCGCGAGATTGTTCACGTAGATCGCGAACGCGATCCGCCGCCCGCTCTTGGCGGTGAAGTAGCCGGCGAGCCCCTTGCCCGTGACGAGCGTGCGCCGGTTGAGCGGATCGTACGTGGAGTACGTGCCGGTCTTGGCGAACACCTTGCCGGCACCTGGCGACGCGACCTGGATCGTCGCGAGCGTCCCGTCCCGCCCCAGCACCGGTAGCGCATCCTGGAACGCCTGCGCCCACGGCCGCGTCGCGATGAGTGCCAAGTAGCGACTCATGAACCGCGGCGAGAAGAACGCGTCGCCACCCGCGCCATCGCCCTGCACCGCACCGTCGAGGTCGAGTCCCTCGCGCGCCAGCCAATCGTGTGCGAGGTCGAACCCATTCTTGCGCGCCGCCTGCGATGCTGGCAGCGATGCGAGCAACAACGGGAAGTTGCTCGCGTGCAGGTTCTGGCTCGTCTTGAGCAGCACCACCGCCTCGGTCGTCAGCGGCAGCGAGACGTGCTCGGCCACGATCAATGAGTCATTGTATGAGCGCGCGAGCGTCGCGAGATCGACCACGCGTTGCCCGAGCCGCGGCAGCACCTGCACGCCGGCAGCGGTGAGCACTTCACTCAACGCGATCTCACCGAAGCGCGTCGGCGAGGCGACGGCCCATCGCACGTTCGCGGGCACACCGCGCGGGATGCGGCCGGTGAGCACCAATACACGGTGGTCCACGTTCGCACTGTCCTCGGTGCTGCGCACGGCGACCGCGGTGCCCGAGTCCGCAGTGGTGATCCACGCCTGCACCGTGAGGTGACTCGTGCGCGGCGAGACGTCGACCGACGCCGGGTCTCCCGCGCGCGCGCCGGGCGTGACGACGATGTCAATGACGTTGTCGTTGACGACCATCGGCGAGAGCACGATCCGCGTGCCGAGTTCGCGGTCGCCTTCGTCGAACAGCGACGCGTCGACGATCACCTGACCGGTCACCGCTCTGATACCGCGCGCGGCGATCTGCTGGGCGATCTCCCGCAGCGTGAGCAGCGGATCAGCTGCGACAGGCAGACCACCGTACGAGTGATCGCGATCGACGAACGCGTAGCTGCTGTCGGTGCGGCGGCGGCCCGAGAGGTTGGGATCACCGCTGGCCACGAGGACGAGGTCACCTTCGAGCACACCGTTGCGGACTGGCCCGGTGCGATAGACTCGCGTGCGAAAGCGGTGGTCGGCGCCGAGTACCTCGAGTGCGGTACCCATGGTGAGCAGCTTGGTCGTCGACCCGGGCACGAACAACCGGTCACCGTTCACACTCGCGACGACCTTCTTCGCGTCCAGATCGTAGAACTCCATCCCCCACGACGCGTGGGCGAACTCCGGGCGCTCCATCACCGCGCGGATGCGAGCGTCAGGTGCGGGCTGCGCGACCAGTGGGCTCGATGCGCAGAGACTGACGATGAGGATCAGGCGACGCATTGGCATCGGGGTCCTGTGAGGGGAGGGTCGAGCTATAGCGCGAGCACGCTGGCGGGGATCCCCACCCACGCTGCCGCATCGTCGGCGTCGCGGCACACGCGCACCGACTCGGACGATTCGTCGGACATCATCTCGTACATCCGCGAGATGCCGAAGCCGAGGTCGGTCGGCGCGAGGACCGCCGTCCTGAACGAGCCGGTGAATTCGGCTACCGACTCCGCCACGAGCAGTCGCACTCCACGCAGCCCGTCGGCGGTGACGGCGCCAACGTTCGCTCGCCGGAGGTCCGTGACCTCGTTGAATCCGGGCACCCAACGGCTGTCACCGTAGGCCGTGCGATACGCCGCCATCATCTCGGCATCAGTGACCACACCGCTCCAGGTGGTGATCAGGAGATGCAGGTCCTCGTTGAGTGAATGCGTGATCGGCGACATGGTGCGATCACCGGATCAACTGAATGCGATGGTTTATCGGCGAGAGCCATTCGACGCCACGCGCCGTGACGACCGCATCGTCCTCGAGCGGGATCCGCAGTTTCTTCCCACTCCACTCGGGGATCAGCGTGTAGGCGAACAGCTCGATCGAGAAGAGATTCGTCTCCCGGATCTCGAACTTGAGACGCCCCGGATTGAAGAACGCCATCGACGGCCCGATCCCATGCCCCCAGTCACCGACCGAATGGCAGCCGATGATGAACTCCGTGGAGGCATCGTCGCGCACCTGATTGAAGCCACGCATCGCGCTGAACCCAGCGGCGACGATCGCCGCATTCACGGAATCCATCATCTCCTGCGCCGTCTTGCCGGGCTTGGCCGTGCGGCGGATCACCTCGCGTACCTTCACCGCCTGATCGAACGCGCGCTGGATGCTCGCCGGCAACGCGACCTCGCCCGGCTTGAGCACATACGCGATCCGCTTCTGGTCGGTCCACATGTTGAGGTAACCCACGCCGAAGTCGATCATCACGATGTCACCGCGCTGGATGATGCGGTCATTGGAGGTCGCCTCGATCCCATTCGGCCCGGTCACATAGATGCTGGGCACCTCGAACGAAGAGCCGAGCCCGCGCTGGAGCTGCTGCTCCTGGATCCACCACGCGACGTCGGCGAGTGTGGTGACGCCGGGCGTGATGACCTCGTTCGACAGCGCGCGCTCCGCGATCTGGCGCCCCATCTCGGTCGCATCGCCGAACGCAACGAGCTCGCTCATGACGCGCCGCGAGCTGAAGTCCGACACCACCTTCTCCGCAGCGACCAGGCGCGACGCGAACGCAGGACCGAGGGCCGCGACGATCTTGGCATGCAGCGTGTACGAAAGGCCGTCGGCCATGCCCATCTCGGTCGACATGTTGAGCCCGATCCGCCGCGGGTTGCGCTCGCGCACGAACGCGCCGAGATCGGTGCCCGAAAGCTCGAGGTCGTAGGCGCCGCAGGCAGTACGATTGTGATCGGTGATGTCGATCGCGACGCGTTCGATGCGATCACCGCCACGGTCGGTGAAGATGTAGTAGCCCGTGGTGCCCACGTAGCCGCGACCGAGGAGCTCCCAGAGCGGATCGTGATGCCCCTCACGCATGGCCACGATCCACATGTCGACGCCGTTCTCGCGCATCGCCTCGGGGAGGATGCGGTCGAACTTCTCGCGCCGCATCTCACAGAGGCGGGCCCAGCGATTGCGGGCTTCGAGATGGGACTGCGCGAAGGCCGGCGTGGCCGACGTGAACGCGGCCACGAGGCTGAGCAGTGCGAGGAGACAGCGGCGCATGAGGGAGGGGTGAGGGCATACGGAAGATAGTGCGGAACAGGCGGCACGCGACCAGATGGGGACGTTCGAGAAGACCATCATCACGCTCGACCCGGGGTGGGATCAGGACGCCAAGCCACTCGATTCATCTACGGACGTGCGCGGGCTGAGCGGCGTCGCCGCGACTATGTTGAATGCACCCCAGCGGAGCCCCGCATGCGCCTCACCGTGAATGGCCAGCCACACGACCTCGACGTCGAACCCGAGATGCCCCTCCTCTGGGCGCTCCGCGACGAACTCGGCATCACCGGCCCCAAGTACGGCTGCGGACTCGGCGTCTGCGGTGCGTGCACCGTACACGTCGGCGGCAAAGCGGTGCGCAGTTGCTCGGCACCCGTGGGCAGCATCAAGGGCCCGGTCACTACTATAGAAGGGCTCGGCACGCCCGAGGCACTGCACGCGGTGCAGCGTGCATGGATCGACCTGCAGGTCGCCCAGTGCGGCTACTGCCAAGCGGGCCAGATCATGACCGCCGCCGCGTTGCTCGCGGTGAACAAGCAGCCGACCGACGCTGACGTGGACCAAGCGATGTCGGCGAACCTCTGCCGCTGCGGCACCTACCCGCGCATTCGCGAAGCCGTGCACCGCGCCGCCGCTGCACTCGGAGGGCGATGATCATGGGCCGCATCCGTACCATCGCGCGTCGCACCTTCCTCGTTGGCACCGCCGCCGTCGCGGGCGGACTCGTCGTCGGGTGGATCGCGTACAAGTGGCCGGTCGCGAACCCCCTGCTCGATGATCTCGACGAGGGCGATGCCACGCTCAACCCCTATGTGCGGATCGACCGCGACGGCGTCACGATCATCACGCCGCGTGCCGACCTCGGCCAGGGTGCGTACTCCATGCAGGCCGCGCTCGTCGCCGAAGAACTCGACGTCGCGTGGGGCGGGTTCAGCATCGAGCCGGGGCCGCCGAGTGCGGCGTACTACAACTCAACGGTACTCGCAGAAGGCTTCCCCTTCCCCGCGACCAACGACGGCTTCATCGCGAGCCGAGCACGTGGGCTCGGCGGTGTGATCAGCAAGCTCGTCGGGATCCAGATCACCGGTGGTTCCTCCACCGTGCCCGACGGCTACGAGAAGCTCCGCATGGCCGGTGCCGTCGCACGTCAGATGTTGCTCGGCGCCGCCGCCAAGCAGACGGGACTCGACGTGAGCGCACTGCGCACCGAAGCCGGCGCAGTGATCACTCCTGACGGCACACGCATCGATTATACGACGCTCGGCGCCGCGGCCGCAGAGATCAGCGCGCCGTCGACCGTGACACTCAAGGATCCCAAGGAGTGGCGTCTGCTCGGCAAGCCGATGCAGCGGCTCGATACCGTCGCCAAGTCCACCGGCACTGCCACGTACGGCATCGACATCCGCCTGCCGGGAATGGTCTACGCTACCGTGCGCACCAATCCGCGCATCGGTGGCGAGATGCTCTCGGTCGACGACACCGCGGCCAAGGCCGCGAAGGGTGTCATCATGGTGCTGCCGATCACCGGCGGCGTGGGCGTGATCGCCGACAACACCTGGCGCGCGTTCCGTGCGGCGGCGCTGCTCAAGCCGCAGTGGGGTCCGGCACCGTACGCGGCAACGCAAAAGGAGATCTGGGACACGGTCGCGGCTTCGTTCACCGACGACTTCAAGGACTCGCGCTTCAAGAACGACGGTGATGTTGACGACGCGATCAGCGCGGCAGGCGCACAGGCGATCAGCGCCGAGTATCGCGTGCCGTTCCTGGCGCACGCACCGCTCGAGCCGATGAATGCGGTGGTGAAGTTCACTGAGGGCAAGCTCGAGATCTGGACCGGCACGCAGGTCCCCCGCTTCTTGCAGCAGGCGGCGGCGAAGGCCGCGGGCATCAAGGCCGATGACGTCACGCTGCACGCGCAGATCTCCGGCGGCAGCTTCGGGCGTCGGCTCGAGAACGACTACGTGGTGCAAGCGGTGGAGGTCGCCGTCGCGCACCCCGGAGTGCCGGTCAAGATGACGTGGACGCGAGAGGAGGACATGACGCACGACTTCCCTCGTCCGCTCGCGATGTCGCGCGCGCGCGGCGCCGTGCAGGACGGACAGGTGCACGCATTCTCGCTCGACATCGCCTCGCCGTCGGTGTTGGCATCGCAGACCTCACGGATCGGCGCATCGCCTCCCGGCCCCGCGATCACGATCGTCGCCGGCGCGTGGGACCAACCGTTCGCGATCCCGCACTACCGTGTGACCGGCTATCGCGCGCCCGAGACCGTGCCGGTGAGTTCATGGCGCTCGGTCGGCGCATCGGCGAATGGATTCCTGCACGAATGCTTCTTGGACGAGCTCATGCAGGCCGCTGGTGCCGACCCGCTGCGCGAGCGGATCCGTCTCTGCACGCACGACGCGTCGCGCCGCGTGCTCGAGGCCGTTGGTGAGCTGTCGGGTTGGGGCACGCCACTCGCGGCAGGACGCGGGCGTGGACTGGCGTTCACTCTCTCGTTCGGTGTGCCGGTCGCCGAAGTAGTCGAGGTGACGAACACGCCGGCTGGCATCACGATCGACAAGGTGTTCGTCGCGTGCGAGGTCGGGCGTGTGCTCGACCCCGTGAACTTCGAGTCGCAAGTGCAGGGCGGCGTGATCTGGGGGCTCGGGCATGCGATGAACGCTGAGATCACGTATGCGGACGGCATGGCCGAGCAGACGAACTTCCATCAGTTCTATGGAATGAATCTCGGTCAGGCGCCGGTGATCGTCGTGAAGGCGCTCGAGACGGCGACGGAGGTGCGTGGGATCGGTGAGCCGCCGGTGCCGCCGGCAGCGGCGGCGCTCGCGAATGCGATCTTTGCGGCGACGGGGCAGCGGGTGCGGGAGTTGCCGCTGCGGAAGCAGGTGCGGTTCGTGTAGTCATCGCGACACCTGCGCGCCGTCCTCGCGTCTACGTCACTGCTACGTCACTTGACGGATACTCGACCTGCGCGCGAATGCGAATCCTGTAGGGCACTTCACCCTCACAGGAGATCCACATGTACCGCACCGTACGTCGCTGCACCGCTGTCGCCGCCCTGGCGCTGGCCGCCTGTTCCCCTGATGCCCCCGTCGGTCCGGGCGTCGTCCTCGCAACGGATGCCGCCGCGCTCCAGGGCGGCGCGACCCAGCTCACCTTCCTGAGTCGCAATCTCTACATCGGCGCGGATCTCGACCCCGTGGTCCAGGCGCTCGCCTCACCCGCGGCGACCGACGATATCCCCGCGCTGCTCGGCGCGATCGGCGACATCAAGGCCACCGCCTGGCCAGCACGCGTCGTCGCGATCGCCGACGAGATCGAACGGGAGCGCCCGCAGGTGATCGGCTTACAGGAAGCGTGGGATATCAACGTGAATCTCACTCCACTGGGACTCGCTGTCACCGTGGACCTCGACTTCCTCGCGAGCCTGCAGGCCGAGCTCGCGAGTCGCGGCCTCGACTACGAAGTGGCGGCGACCTTCCAGGGCGTCACCGCGGCGCCACTTCCCGGCATCAGCGTGATCGACCGCGATGTCATCCTGGTCGATCCCGCACGCGTGACCGTCGTTGCCGGAAGCATCGTCTCGCAGGCGTTCGCCGCGAACATCGGCAACGTCGCACCGGGCGTGTCAGTGCGCCGCGGCTGGGTGGCGCTCACGGCCACCGTCGACGGCGAAACGATGCGACTCGTCGGGACGCACCTCGAGGCGGGCGAGAGCTCCGCGCTCAGTCAGCTCCGCGCATATCAGTCGGGTCAACTGATGGCGACGCTCGCCCCATATGCGCGCGCCCTCGTGATGGGAGACTTCAATGACGTGCCAGGCTCGGCGATGTACGAGCGGGTGATGGCCGCCGGCTTCACCGATGCATGGGGCGCCATGCGGCCCGGCGTCGTGGGACTGACCTGTTGCCATGCGGAGGTGCTCGACAACGCGCGCGCGCAGGACGAGCTCTGGAAGCGCGTCGACTACATCTTCGCGCGTGGGCTCTCGCACCCGAACGGCAAGCTGCTCGGCCGCATCACCATGCTCGGGAGCAACGCCACCGATCGGCTGCAAGGTCCCCTCTCGATGCTCTGGCCGTCGGACCATGCGGGGCTCGCGCTCCATCTGCTCCTCCCCGCCAACGACTGAACCCCACTTCGTTCCACACGTCGTACCCGTACTGAGATCGCGGGGGAGGGCCTCAAGGCCTCCTCCGCGATCCGGCGCTGGAGAGGGTGGATGCCGCACTACCGCCCGCCGCCACTTGCCCTGCGGAAGTCGAGTAGCATCTTCAAGGTCAGTTCACCCCTACTCGAGATACCGATGACCGACTCCAAAGCCGTACTCCACGCGACCACGATGGGCAGCTCGATCACCTGCAAGGATCTCGACGCCAGCATCCGCTGGTACCGCGACGTCATCGGCTTCGCCGTCGCTCAGACCTACGAGAATGAAGGGAAGGTCGTCGCCGCGGTCATCGGTGCGGGCGATATCCATCTCGTCCTCAATCAGGATGACGGCAAGCTTGGCTGGGACCGCGTCAAGGGACTCGGTCTCTCGCTGCAGCTCAACGTGGCCACACCAGCCGATGTCGATGCCGTCGCTGCGCGCATCAAGGCGGCCGGTGGCGCGCTCATCAGTGAGGCAGCAGATCGCCCCTGGGGTGCACGCGTGTGCCAGTTCAATGATCCGAACGGGTTCAAGTTCAGCGTGTCGACGCCGATCAAGGCCTGACACCGCTCCCTGCGAAGCCCTGAGTCTGTTCCGGTCGGCCGGAACCGACTCAGGGCTTCGTCGCGCGGAAGTTGATGCCCACGGTGCCGAATGCACTCGCACTCGACGCTTGCGGGGCACCGTCGAACACCGCGGCCTTCCACGTGATCTCAAAATCGGTGAAGCCAGCAGCGACGACCGTCGCCTCGAGCTCTGCCTCCAGCAGAGCCCCCGCGATTCACCCGGTCCAGAGATCGATCTTCTGTTTCGCCCCCGCTGGCACCTCGCGGTCGACCAGGATGTCGCCGATCTGAAGCCGCCCTCCTGAGCGCAACACACGGAACATCTCGCCGATCGCCTTCTGCTTGTCCGGCGTCAGATTCAGGACGCCATTGGAGATCACCACATCGGCCCAGCCATCGGCCACCGGCAGTGCTTCCATATAGGCCTCGCGGAACTCCACGTTCCCGATCCCGGACTCAGTGGCAGCGCTACGCGCTCGCTCGAGCATCGCCGGTGTCATGTCGATCCCAACGACCGCTCCCGACGGACCGACCATGCGCGCGGCGATCAGCGAATCGATGCCGCCGCCCGAGCCGACGTCTACGACCTTCTCGCCGGCGGCCAACGAGCCCATGGCGAATGGATTGCCGGTGCCGGCGAACGATTCGATCGCCAACTCAGAGACACCGTTGAACCAGTCGTCCTCGTAGCCGACTATCTGGGTCAACCGACGACCCGTATGAAAATGGAATCCTTTGCCCGGATGCTCGGCTACTTCCCTATACTCGTGCTTGATCGCGTTACGCAGGGACTCACTGTCGATCTCCACGGGCCGAGCCACGCGCGAGCGGTCTGCTGTCATTGAGGTACTCCCTGTTCGAGGAATCCGCGGCACGCCCAACGATGAGACCGATTCGCGCGCTTGTCCAGCCATCACGCGCTACTATCGATCGAGACCGTGAGCAACGGCTTCGGCTTGCGATGCACGATCAACTCGAAGATGTCAGGCCGTGCGTAGTGGCCGGCGATGTCGAGTTGCCACCGGGGACCGGTGATCTTCGCCCGGTCCAGCTCCGCGTAGAGAATGGTCTCCCCCTCGCGTGCAGGACCCGCCACGATCTTGCCGTCCGGATCCACGATCACGCTGTCGCCGGGATTGATCCATTCGTCGACGGCGCCGAGATACTTCTCCTTGAACGCCAGGCGATCGGGAACGTCGCGCTTGTGCATCGGCGTACAGCAGCTGACCACATAGCAGCGCCCTTCCTTCGCCACGTGGCGCATGGTCGAGAGCCAGGGCTCACCACGGTCCCAAGTGGGCGCCACGAAGATCTCCGTGCCCCACGCCGACATCGCGTACCGCGCCAGCGGCATGTAGTTCTCCCAACAGAGCAAGCCGCCCAGTCGGCCAAAGGGCAGATCGTACACTTCGAGATCACTGCCGTCGCCCGCAGCCCACACGAGCCGTTCACCCCCCGTGGGCATCACCTTGCGATGCTTGCCGAGGATCTCGCCTGTCGGTCCGATATAGAGCAGTGTGTTGTAGATCGTCGTCCCGCTCGCCTCGGCGTTGACCTCGTTGATCCCGATCGCGACCGCGACGCCGGCCTTCTTGGCGGCTTCACAGAGTTGCGCTGTCGCGTCACTGGGCACCGTCACCGCGTTCGCCACGAGTTCCGCATACAGCTCCCGCAGCGGGTGCGTGTGACCGGGCGGGATGAACCAGGTCCAGAGCGGATAGCCCGGGACGAACGCCTCGGGGAACACCGCGAGCTCGCCCCCGGCGGCGCCGACCTCCGCGATCAGACGGCAGGCCTTGGCGATCGTGGCGGCTCGGTCCAAGTAGACAGGGCACGCTTGCACCGCGGCGATCTTGAACGTTCGGCTCATGAAGGCTCTCCGGGAGGGCGACCAAACGTACGACAATGCGCGCTGTTGGAGAACGACACCACTAGAGCGTCAGGCGAGTGAGCTTCTCACGTATCCACGTGGCCAGTTGCGGCTCGCTGAGCGAACCCGCCGCCAGGGCGACCATCGCCTGCACGACTTCGGCTTCGGTCGCATCGAGATCTTTCCCGTTCAGCCCGAGGAAGATCATGGCGGTGAGGAAGGCTGTGCGCTTGTTCCCGTCATTGAAGCCTTGCGATTTCGCGAGCCCGAACGCGTAGGCAGCCGCGAGTGTCGCGAGGTCAGCGTCTGGCGCGTAGTGCCACTTCTGCTTGGCGCGGGCGAGCGCGGCATCGAGTCCATTCTCGTCGCGGACGCCCGGCAGGCCGCCGTGCTCGCGGAGTTGATCCAGATGAGCGGCCTCAACGACCAGGCGCGGCACCCATCGCGGCTCCTTCACCGCTACTTCGCGAGCTCGCGGAGGGCGTTCCGGAACTTCTTCGCCGCGTGAGCGGCCACGGCGAGGCCCGCCTCGACGTCGGGGTCGTAGGGCGTGATCAGAATGCCGCGATCGGTCTCGACGGCGAGCACGCGGTCGCCCACCTCGAGATGCAGGCGTTCGGCCATGTCCTTGGGAATCGTGGCACCGATCGAGCCACCGACCTGGCGCAGCGTGAGTTCGCGGACCATGCAGTCTCCGTAGCACTGGTGTGCTCCTAAGGTAGCATATTCGTAGTACGGCGCAAGGCGCGCGCCGATCGCTGCCGAGGAGATCATGGCGCAGGGTGTGCGCGAAGGGTGGGTCACGCCGGCCACGATCACCGACGGTAGTCCGCCGCCACGCGTGCCTTTTGCTCCCACGGAACAGCTACTCGACGAACTCACGCGGGATCGCGGGGAGCGGTGATCTACCTCGACTCGTCGGTGGCGTTGGCGTACCTGTTCGGCGAAACGCGCCGGCCCGAGGACGAGTTCTGGCGTGCGTCGTTCGCGTCGAGCCGCCTGTTGAAGTTCGAGGTGTTCAACCGGATCAATGCGCGCCGCGTGAAGGCGGGGCGGGCGATGGGGTTCGAGGTGGCTGCGGTGTAGTTCACCCAAAAGTGCCACCGCTCGTGGCACTTTCTTCGAGGTGAATCGCCCCGGGTTCTCCGGAGGCTCAGTTAGTTGAGTGCCGCGGCCGATTGGTCGGCCTGGACCCGGTGATACTGCTCCTCGTACTCCGCCGGCGGGATGTAGCCGATCGGTTCCATCAGGCGCTGCGAATTGTACCACGCGACCCACGCGAGCGTCGCGTACTCGACGTCTTCCAGCCCCTTCCACGGGCCTTCGTGGTAGATGACCTCGGCCTTGTAGAGCGCGTTGATGCTCTCGGCGAGCGCATTGTCGTAGGCATCGCCGCGGCTGCCGACGCTCGAGTCGATGCCGGCCTCCAAGAGGCGATCGGTGTAGCGGATCGCCAGGGGCTGCACGCCGCGATCGCTGTGATGTACCAGCGGGCCGTCGAGCTCGCGGTCGTAGAGCGCCTGCTCCAGCGCATCGAGGGCGAGATCGGTGCGGAGCGTGGTGGTCGCCCGCCAGCCGACGATGCGTCGCGAGAAGGCGTCGATCACGAAGGCGACGTACACGAAGCCGCGCCACGTCGCGACGTACGTGAAGTCCGAGACCCACAGCTGATTCGGCCGCGTCGCCGTGAAGTTGCGCTGCACGAGATCCTGCGGGCGAGGCGCTTGGGCCTCCGCCACGACGGCCCAGCGCCGCCGCCGGCCGCGCAAGACACCGCGCAGGCCCATCGCCTTGAAGAGCCGTGCCACGGTGCAGCGCGCCACGCGCACGCCCTCCCGTAGCAGTTCCTTCCACACCTTCTTGGCGCCATAGCGGCGACGCGTCGCCTCCCACACGCGCCGGATCGCCGGTATCAGCGTCGCGTCGCGCTGGGCGCGCGCCGAGCGGCGCGTCACGTCGCGTTCCCGCGCTTTCGCCTCATGGCAGGTCGACGGAGCGATCGGCAACACTGCGCAGATCGGCTCGACTCCGTACTCGCCCCGGTGCAGGTCGATGAACTGCACCATCAACTCGGTCGGCGGTCGAGCTCCGCCACCGCATAAAACGCCGCGGCCTTCTTCAGGATCTCGTTCGCGCGGCGCAACTCCCGGTTCTCACGCTCGAGGGCCTGCACGCGGGTCTGCTCCGCACTCGAGACGCCGGCGCGCTGGCCGGTGTCGACCTCCTGGCGTCGCATCCACGAGCGCAGCGTCTCGGGATGGCAGCCGATCTTCTCCGCGATCGAGCGCACGGCGGCCCACCGCGAGCCGTGGGCGCTCGTCTGCTCGTGCACCATCCGGATGGCGCGTTCGCGGACTTCAGGCGAGAATGATGACGGTCTGGACATGGCTCCAACCTCTCAGGGAATGGAGCCTCCGGCAATCCCGGGGCGATTCACCTGCTGCAACGGCTCAAATGAACTGCCGTTGACAGCAGCAACTCCTGGTTAGGCGGCGCACTCAGTCCACGAGTATCGGCGTACGCCTTGCCAATCGTCCGCCAAGGCGCAGCTCGAGCCGCAAGTTACCCGCTCGCGCTGGAACGAACTCGAAGTCATAGGTCTCGCCCATGCTCATCCGCTGGATCGCGAGTCGCGGCACCCTGTAATGTGCCGCGAGCTCAGCGCCGTCCTTTGCCACCGGAGTCCACTGCACCACCTGCTCGTCGGGCACACCGGTGAACGCGCTATCGGCGCGTGCCGTGAGCGCGACGTTGATGTACGGAAACTCATTCTGCAGGGCAATCAAACGCACTCGATACTTCTGCCCCGCGCGAAGCCGCAGCGTGTCGGGGTCGATCTGGCCATTGATCTCGAACGGCCCGTTATCGCGATGCCTCGCCAGCTTGAAGAAGAACGTGAGGTCGAGTGTGCTGTCCGCGGGGGCGGCATCGCGGACGATCAGTGGGCCGACAAGGCCCGCGCGCTGCTGGCGCGGCTCGTCCACATGCGAGTGATACATGAAGGTGCCCGAGCGCGGCGGCGTGAAGCGTGCGACGAACGAATCGCCGGGCGCGATAAGTGGACTGAGCCGCGTGCCGGCGCCCGAGAATCCGGGCACGCCGTCGGCATAGCTGTCGAGTTCAATGCCGTGCCAATGCACCGAGGTGGGTTCATGCATCTGGTTGACGACCGTGATCGCGACCGGCTCGTCGCGGGTCAGGCTGATCGGCACACTGATCCCCGGCCACGCTTCGGCGCGACCGTTCGGGTTGCGGGGATCATCGAGCACATACCGGAGCGAAGGCTGCGAGTCCGGGAACTGAGGATCCTGGATGGCCACGAGACGAAGCGTTCGTGGCGCAGCGGGCGTGACCGTCGGGCGCGCGCCGCGCCGGTCGCGCACCACGATGCCGGTGATCAGGCCTGCCATCGCGGTCGCAGCGTGGTCCCTCGATTCCGCGTGATTGGCGCGGCCAGGCCACATGCCGATGCGGTCGACGCCCGGCGCCGGCGCTTCGCCGCCGAGCGGGCCGTGAGGAACGACGTGATCGGCGAAGTGACAGTGGAAGAGCCAATTCCCCGCGCGTTCAGGGACCCACGTCATCGACATGCCCGCGAAGGCCGCGAGGCGAGCGGTCACCACCCGCGGGGACGGCGGCTCCATCGCAGCGAGGCTCGCCGATGGTCCGTCCACCGCATCGACCGAGTAATAGAACCCGTGGAGGTGCATCGGGTGTCCGTCGGTGGTCAGGTTGATGACGCGCCAGCGCACCGAGTCCCCGACGGTCGCCGCGAGTCGCTCCGTGCTCGGCCACGACCGTCCATTGATCACCCACACGGATCGTTCGTAGAGCGGGATACCGATTCGCCCGATCTGGCCGTCGGCCGCGACCTGGATCACGAAGATGCGATCGCGCGGTGGCCGATCGCCGCTCGCCGAATCAACGACCAAGGCGCCCGCGAGCATCCCGCCGACGCGGAGTGCGCGACCGAGGGTGGTGCTGGTCGTGGCGCGGTAATAGAAGTTGCCGGCGCGCGTGGGTCGCACGCGCAGCGTGCCCGCAGAGCCGGGTGGGATCACGACGGAGTCGCGCGTGTCACCGATGTCGATCGAATAGGTCAGCGTATCGTTCGCGAGCGCATTGCGCACCGATACGCGAATCTCGGTTCCCTGCGTGACGCGGATGAGCGGCGCTGGAACCTGCGGTGGCTTTCCGGGTTCGGCGAAGGCTTCGACCGGAATGCCGGGCCGTGAGTCGCCGTCTGGGTGCCACATGGCGAGCGCAGCTACGAGTTCGAGTTCGAGTACTCCAGCTCGCAGGCGGCCTGCAGGGGCCGTGTTCGGATTGGCCGCGGCAACGGGGAGTGCCGCGCGGTGCTCAACAGGCGAGACCGCGAGCGCTGCCGTGAGCGAGACCGCGAGCGTTGCGAGAAGGATGGGTCGTTGCATCGTAAGGAAGAGTGTCGCGGCTTCAGCGCGCAGTGGCGACTCGCGGGGGAACGTCAAGGTCGTCCGTATAACGTTCGGTTGTGCTGCGGCCGCTTTCATAAAATGCACGTGGGCGGCCGTCTGCACCAAACTCCGCTATGCCTCACGGGCACGAATGGTCACGCCCAGATTGCCATAGGGAGTCCGACACTGTCGAATGCGACCGCACCTTCGGGGATTGCGCGCGCCTTTCGTGAGTGAAGCCGCCCGGCAGTCCAGAGTGCAGCCAGCGCGTCAAGAATATCGTCGTCGGCGGCCACCCTGCGCGCGTGAGTGCGGCGCGAGAGTTCGAACGCGCCAGGATAGTGCGCTTCCAGCAGTGCCAGTCGCTCTGTGAATCCGAGGCCGGTGCGCTTGGGATGAACCATCGGTTCATCGTTGTTCAGGACGCAGAAACTCACTTCGGGATGAATCTCCCGAACCCGTTCGGCATCGCGAGGGCGGATTCGGAGTGCGATGTCGACTTCGCGGATCTTCGGGAGAATCGCAAATGTCTGCTTGCTGAGCCGCTTTCCGTGCACCGCGAACGAGCGGTCTGAAGCGTCCTGATAGCTAGCCGCGTCGAGCGCGGCACGGACCGGTGCGGGGAACACGCTGCTGGCGCGCGGACCAAGCAACGCGCGTGCGGCGCTATCCGTGGGACGCGGGCCCGCAAGCGTGAGCCCTATCGGGATATCAATCGTGATAATCGCGAGATCTGGATTCTCGTCTAGGAGCTCTGCGAAGGTGCCGAAAACACCCGTGCTGACAACGGACGTCCCTGCGGTAGTTCTCGCGAGTAGCCAACCGGCGGGACAACCGTCGATGCCGCCAAACTCTGCAGTGCTCAACTCAACCTCGCGTGAAGGCGTGGGTGTAGGCGTAGCGTCACGTTGTGCTGTGGCCGCTTCCATAAAGATGCAGGTGGGCGGCCGCGCCCTACCGACAGGTACTATCGAGCGCGGCCCCCCACCTGCTTCCCTGACGCGGCCATCTACACCAACTGCCGCTATATGGCGCCTTCCCCACGGAGCAGTTCCCACGCCTCGCGCGGCGTGACGATGGGCAACGGCGCTTTTGGCGCGAGGACCAACAGGTCTTGGTCTCCGGTCACGAGCAGCTCGGCCTCGCCCGCGACGGCTGAGGCGAGCACCCAAGCGTCGTCCGCGTCCCGGACCTTGAGCGACAGGATCTCCACCGGCTTCTCGATGATCGTCTGATCGCGAAGCAATGCGTCTATTCGATCGAGCTGGGCGGCTGGCGCCTTGAATCGATCCCGCAGGACGCGTCGCAGCTCGACGAGATTCACCTCGCAGGTCTGCAACTCATGCTCGGCAAGCACCATGCGCATCAGGTCTGCGCACAACCCGCGCGCGCCGAAGGCACTGATAAGCACGTTCGTGTCGAAATAGACTCTCACGACACGTCGGCGAAGACGTCCTCGTCAGTGAGGAAGCCCTGCGCTTCCGCGAGCGGCAACAGGCCTCGGCGCGCCTGCTCGAACTGCACCAGTGCGAGCTGGCGCCGCAAGGCATCGCGAACGAGTTCGCTCCGGCTCCGACCAAGCTGCCGGCTCAGGCGGCTGAGTTCGCGCTGGAGTTTCGCGTCGAGGCGGATGGTGACGGTGGCAGTTTTCATGTAAGACAATGTAGTGCAGACCCCGCGGACGTCGCAAGATGGGCGCACTCGTCCACATAACGATTGGTTGTGCTGCTGCCGCTTTCACAAAATGCAGGTGGGCGTCTGCACCAACCTCCGTTATGCGACCTGGAGCGGATGAATGTGGGCGATCTCGCGCTTCAAGCCGCGCGCCGCGTCCCACAGGTCCACATTCCGCTGCAGGTTCAGCCAGAACTCCGGCGAGTTGCCGAACAGCTTGCTGAGGCGAAGCGCCATCTCGGGCGTGAGCGCTCGACGCTCGCGCAGCAGCTCATTCATCGACTGCCGGGAAACGCCGGCGGCCTCAGCAAGTGCGGTGACCGACAGCCCATACTCCGGAAGAAACTCCTCGCGGAGAATCTCACCCGGATGGATCGGACGGCGCTCAAGGGGGCGATTGTTCGGAATGGCCATGGGGTGCGCTCCAGCTAGTGATAGTTGCAGAACTCAACGTCGTACGCGTCGCCGTCGTCGAACCGAAAGCAGATGCGCCATTGATCATTGACCGCGATCGCATGTTGCCCTGCACGGTCGCTCTTGAGGGCGTGGAGCCGGTTGCCGGGCGGAACGCGCAAGTCGGTCACCTTCGTCGCCACATGCACCGCTTCGAGCTTTCGTAGGGCGCGGCGCGCTACGTCGGGCGGCACCCGCCGGGCTTTCCCCGTGCGGAAGAGCTCCTCAGTCTCACGATCGGCGAAGGTCTTGATCACACTGAACTGTAACGCGTCACGTGACACGCGTCAATGCCCGGTGGTTCGCCTAACGCCTAGCGTTCAGCTTCCTTACGGAACGCTGACCTCGATGAACCGCTCGGTAGCACATCGGGCCACTGCGCTGGCGATGTCATCCATCGCACTGCGAATGCGCGGCCAGCTCGTGGTGTTCAGTACGACGATGGCGATGCGCCGGTCCGCCAACTTCTGCTGATACTGCAGCTTCTGATCGGTCGTGACCATCACGTCGAATCCCGCACTCTCGGCTGCCTGCAGCAAGTGGCCGTTCCGCAGCGTCGCCCAGCCGCGCTCGTGAGCGGTTTCAATCGAATGCAACGGCAATCCCTGACGAAACGGTGCTGGAGTGCCCTGATCGAACAGGACGCGCACTTACGCTGCGCTCAGACCACTACGAGCCGCGTGCTCAAGAACCGCCCGCACCTGCTCAATGGTCACGCCAGGAAACCATTCGACGAATTCGTGAGCAGAGGCATCGTCTTCGAGGTTCTCGAAGAGGGCGGAGATGGGCACGCGACTGCCGCGGAACACCCACGCTCCGCTGTACCGCTCAGGGTCTCGCTCGACCGCTTGGCAAGAGGACCACTCTATCATGCGTAGAAAGATAGCAGGGAATGGGATTCTTGGTACGCCGAACGAAAAGCTCAGTGGCGTGGCGCAGCCACGTCCACCGCAGCGGATGTTCGGCTGTCCGCTTGTAGTTGGAGCTCCCAGCCTTTGGTGGAGACTGCTGATGTCTACCACCTCTGCCAAAAGGGGAACCAGTGTCCGCGAATCCCACGGCCTGGGCCAGCCCTTCGACGAACTTCTGCGGCGCTCATCAACGCCCTCCGCTCCACAAGCCGAGATACATTTCGCTTTCATCGTGCGCCGAGGCCGCTGACGGCCACCCGCCCGCCCTGCCTCCCTCCGCCGCCCGCCCATGCATCGCCGCACGTTTCTTCAGGCCGCCAGCGCTCCGCTCGGGCTCGCCGCCATGAATCGCTTGGTGCCGCCGGTCACTGACGCGGTCGGCACTCCGGGGTCCGCAGCGGCGGTGCACACCATGCGTCGCACCTCGGTCGTCGTGATCGGAGCGGGTGCCTTCGGTGGCTGGACCGCGCTGCACCTGCGCGAACTGGGACACGATGTCACGCTGCTCGATGCGTACGGCCCGGGCAATTCTCGCGCTACCTCGGGCGACGAAACGCGGCAGATCCGTTGCGGCTACGGCGATCGCCTGCTCTACGCGCGCTCGGCGCTGCGGGCGATGGCCGCGTGGCGCGAGCGCGAACGCGAGTTCGGCGTGGCGCTGCTCAACCCCACCGGACGGCTGCAGCTCGCCCCCGACTGGACGCCGTCGCTGCGGGCCACGCAGGCGACGCTGGCCACGCTTTCGGTGCCCTTCGAGACGCTGACCGACGACGACCTGCGCCGTCGCTATCCGCAGATGAACTCCGAGGGGTTGGGCGTCGGCCTGCTCGAGCCGGGCGCGCTGGTCATTCGCGCCAAACAAGCCATGCTGGCTGTGGCGCAGGCGTTCCAGCGTAAAGGCGGGACGCTGCGCATCGCGCGCGCGCAGCCGGGCACCACCGACGGCGGGCGCCTCGTGGACCTGCGGCTCGACGACGGATCGCGACTGGCGGCCGACGCCTTCGTGTTCGCCTGCGGACCGTGGCTCCCCAAACTCTTTCCCGCCCTGCTCGCCGCGCGCATCCAGGTGCCCGGTCGAGACGTGTTCTACTTCGGACTCCCGTCGGGTGATCAGCGGCTCGCGTTCCCGAACTTCCCCAATTTCTCGGAAGGGCGCTATTACGGCTTCGCCAGCATCGATGGGCGCGGCTTCAAGGTGTGCCCCACCACCGGCACCAACAGCTTCGACCCCGACGTCGACGAACGGATCATCAGCGCCACCGAACTCCGAAGAGCCCGCGCGTTCCTGGCCGAGCGGTTTCCGTCGCTCGCCGGTCAACCGATCACCGAATCCCGCGTCTGCCAGCTAGAGAACACCGCCGACGAGCACTTCATCATCGACCGGCATCCCGAGTTGGCGAACGTGATGATCGCGGGCGGCGGCTCCGGGCACGGATTCAAGCACGGGCCGGTGATCGGGCGCTACATCGCCCAGCGCGCGCTCGGCGAATCCACCGATGTCGAGTTCGACCACATGGTGCGGCTCGCGCGGTAGCGGCCGCCATCAATCACCCGTCGGATGCGGGCCCGATGCTTCGCATTCGCGGAGGCGAGGGCCAAGCCCTCGCGCTCCCGCACTATCGCCAAGGTGCGCCCTAAGGCATCCCACGCCGCGGGGCTCGGCGTGAGGATGCGCTCTTGGCGCGACGACGCTACTCACGTAAAGCCCCGGTGCCGTCCACGCGACGAACTTCTGGAGCGCGGCGAGGGTCTCCGCGCTCCGACTGGCGTCGATGTAGCAGTTGGCGTCTAGAACGTACTTCCGTACGCTACGCGCGCGGCTCGAGCTTCAGGCCCGCGAGCGCCGCGACGCCCGCGCGCACCTCGGCGCCAAAGGCGACCAGGTCGAGCGCGCGCTCCACCGTCTCGCGCTCGGTCGCGGTGCCGAGCAGCGTCTGCGCGCGACGCAGCGACTTCGGGTCGAGCCAGAACTCCTTCCGCACCTTTCCGCGCCGACCAGCCGGAAGCTTCGTGGTGGCCATACGCGCTCCGCAGTGAGTGTACGTATCGAATGTACGGCTTATCCGTACGTCCTCAAGGCGCGCATGTCGGCATGACTTTCAAACGGCGCACTCGTCCAACGTCTAGCGTTCAGCTGCATCGTTTTGCTAGCCGCGGCTGCCTGGCATGATGGTTGGAATCACTTGACGCCGATTCCGTCGATACACACGGAAGTCGCCATCCATGGTCGCGATCGTGGTCTGCGCGTCGAGTTCGGACATCCGTACCAGGCAGGCATCGGCGAGCGACATCGGCACGGTAGCGAATTTGCGCATCAACGCTCGGACCGGGCCGATCTCCGTATGCAGTCGGAAATCGATGGTCACCACGTCGTTCGCGAGCAACTCCAACAGCGCCTCTTGGCCGCCCGCCATGCGACCCAACAGAAAGCACGCCTCTGAGACGACCGCCTCGCACGTGAAGATCGGCGGTTCAACCGTGTCGAGCACCTGACGAATCCACGCATGGTGCCGATCGCGCCGATTGAGGAGAGCCACAAGAGGGCCCGTGTCGACAACGATTCGGGTCACTTCCCGTAACCGGCCATGTGCTTCGGATTCGTCGAGAGATCGGTTGGGCCATCGAGCGGCCCGACGAGCAGATCGACCGCCGCCGTCACCGAGCGTCGCCCGCCGGACGCTAGGCCCTCTAACGCCTCGCGGACGAGCGCGGAGCGACTCGACTTGCGGCGCCGCGCCAGATCGCTCAACGCGTCGTCCAGTTGCTCGGGGAGCTTGAAGGACACCGTACGCATGGGATTCGCCATGGTAATACCTCCTAGCCAGAAAGGTAATACAGTCACTGTTCCCGTCAAGTCAGGTCCGCCGCTGTGCGACAAGTGCGGCTGACTTTGTATCCACCTGCACCAGAACCTACCCCTCGCCAGCCGGTGAACGTGGATCTCTCGATACCTCGCCGTGATATCCGATATGCCGATCGATCCACTCCACGTATCCCTGCACAGCACGCTGCAGTATCCCTTCCCTGCATCCCCGCGCCGTCTCCCTACTTGAGCGAGCCTGCGGACAGGCGAGAACGACTCAGAAGCAGCTCTGAAGTCCACGGCTTCCGAGTCGAGATGCGACAGCGGGTGCGCTCGAGCCGGCGATGAGCGACAGTGCCACTCCCGCTGTCACGCCCCCGCCCGCCCCGGATACACTCCACTCCGCCGCGCAGTCTCCCGCTCCCCCTGCGCGATGACCACGCACGGACCGGGGAACCCGTATGTCAGTTCACCCATTGTGTTGAGCATCTCCGCGAACGCCGTCAGTGCGTCAACGACCGTCAGTGACATCCGCGGCTCCGGTGCGAGTCAGCTCACCATGGAGCACTTGTACCCAGCGCCGCACCCGCTTGGCGTAGTAGGCCTGCAACTCGGGGTAGATCGCCGACTCCACGCGCAGCGCGCCGAGTCGTTCAATGGCGACCTGCGGAGAGAGCGGGCTGCGTCTCCACAGAGCAGCGAGGACGTCGAGCAGGGTGATGTTCCTGCGCTCAGAACGATCCATGCCTGGATACTCGACCTGATCAATCAACTCGACCATCTCTGCGAACGTGAGCACCGCAGGGGCGACCCGTCGGTGGCTGCGCCACTCGGCGTGCGGAAATGATTCGGCGCAGAGACGGAACGATCGACCGACACGCTGTGCACAGAAGCTCAACACGCTGGGTGAGTCGAGGGCGAAGGTGATCCGTGCAATCTCAGTGAAGTCGCGCGGGTAGTCGTCGGGGCGAAACCCCATGTCGACCCCCGGCACGTCGAACGACGGGAGGGTAGACGGCTGAAGCGCAGACAGCTGGAGCGCCGACGGCTGGAGTGCCGGAGGAGCCTGCTTCGGCCTCACCGGTGGGAGAATCGCGGAGCGAGGCGGCAGTGCCGTGTATGGTCCTCGGCCGACGATCCGCGCGGGCACCTGCCGCTCGGCGATCGCCCTCCCTCGTGGGGTGAGCGCGACCTCGATGCATGACCCTCGCCGGTTGAGACTGACCCAGTCCGAGTGGAGTGACTTCTTCGCCGACCGCAGGAACCGGGTACTCGGGTAGTGCGTGAAGCGAGCGGCATGCGGCATGGCTGCGTCGAGCCAGTCGTTGATCGACGCCGCAGTGCAGTAAGGCCTGTCGAGCAGGCCGAGGAGGAGGGCGAGGTGGTTGTGCGTGAGACGCACCTCGCCGGTCTTGTAGCGGGGTTCCGGTGTGGAGCGAGACGGTCGTACGGGCATCACTCGTTCTCCTCTGGCTCTTGGTCGTCATCTCCATCTTCTGCGGCGCGCTCTGCGGCGAGCTCTGCCGCCCAGGCATCGAGTCGCTTGCGGTAGTACTTCTTGAGTTGCGGATACAGTTCGGATTGGACCGTGGCGAAGTCGACGTCGCCTTCGGCGCCACCGATGATGATGTTCACGACGAACGAATGTCCTGTATTCTCGTGGAACCCTCCTTCGATCTCATCGATGAACTTGATGAGCTGCCGGAGCGAGAGCGGGCGGCCGGAGGTGAGTCGTGTGGCGGTGTACTCGGTCTCGACCTCGCTCTCGAGGAGTTCGGGCTCGATGGCGCCGAGTTGGGCGGGGGCGGTGCCTTCGATGAAGTCGCGGACCATCTCGCGCCGCACCTGGCCCTTGATGTTCTGGAGGATGGCCGACGCGGAATCGGCGTGGTCCCAGTAGCTCTGGGGACCGAAGTCGAGGTCGATCGTGGCGGACGCGCGCTTCGGCATGGGGCACCCTTTCTATAGAGGAAGTCCCGTCTCATTCGCACATGGCTCCGGTCCGCTGGGGCGGATCGGCCGGCTGGGCCACCGTATGTCCTCGGAGTGAAGACAGGGTTACGGTATGGCGGACGGGTCGCGGAGCCGGTGCTCTCGCCGTCCTCTTCATGTTGGCCACCGAGACGGAGGTGGCCGGGTGGGTCAGTTGTCTGAAGCTAGGTGGGGGGTGTGACAGTGGCTGGAGAAACGAAAAGGCCGACGACGGGAGTCGCCGGCCGGAGCCTGCGACTTAGACGGATGGGGCCGGAGGGAGCCGGATGCGCGACCCGTCAAGTCGGGAAAGCGTCGCGTACACCGTGAAGGTACGTGATCGACAAGGAGAGTGCCAGCACCGAATGGGAACGGCGCGCGAAGCCCAGGGCGTCTCGCGTCCACGGGAGGTAAGTTCCGACACTTCAAAGTCGAGGATCCATGACCGCCACCCACCTGGTCGCCCTCTGGAACCCCTCCTACGCCGCCGACGCGCTCGCCGTGCCCGAGGAGCTGCGGAAGCTGCGCGTGATCACGTACAACGACCGGCCGGTGTCGCTGTGCGGCGGGATGGTCGACCTGCCGCTCCTGGTGAAGCGTCCGGACGGCACGCGGTTCTTCGAACCCGAGGCAGCGATCTGAGACGCGGCGCGGTGTTCCGATGCGGCAGTGTGGTTGGATGAACCGCAATGTGTGCTGAGCCATCTCACAGGGACTTCGACGAGGCGAGAATGACGTTTGACGAGAAGAGGGCTCTTGCTCTCCTCCGGATCGCGACCCAGAGTCCCAGCGCTACCTTCCGCGACGGTCAAGAGGCAGCGATCCGCCACGTGGTCGAGGGCCGTGGACGGCTCTTGGTCGTGCAGAAGACCGGCTGGGGAAAGAGCTTCGTCTACTTCATTGCAACACTGCTCCTGCGTGAGCAGGGTGCCGGTCCCACGCTACTGGTGTCGCCGCTGCTGGCGCTCATGCGCAATCAGATCGCCGCCGCAGAGCGAATGGGTGTACGTGCCGAGACCATCAATTCGGACAACTCCGAGGAATGGGAGCGCATCGAGGCCGCAATCGAGCGTGATGAGATCGACATCCTTCTCATCTCTCCTGAAAGGCTCGCCAACGCTCGATTCGAGAGTCAGGTCCTCTCGTCAATTGCGGACCGGCTCGCGCTTCTCGTCGTTGACGAGGCGCACTGCATCTCCGATTGGGGGCACGACTTCCGGCCTCACTATCGGCTGCTCGAACGGATCATCCGCGGCCTGCCCAGCAACATGCGACTTCTCGCCACGACCGCGACCGCGAACGACCGCGTCATGGCTGACCTCTCCAACGTCCTTGGGCCGGGTCTCACCGTGATGCGCGGCGAGTTGCAGCGCGACTCGCTCACGCTTCAGACGCTGCGACTTCCGAGCCAGGCGGAACGACTCGCTTGGATCGCCGACCGCCTCGGCACGCTGCAAGGGCATGGTATCATCTACGCCCTCACGGTCAGGGACGCGAATCTGGTCGCCGCGTGGCTCAAGCTGCGCGGCTTCGCCGTCGAGGCGTACACGGGCAAATCCGGTGACGATCGCGAGGCCCTCGAGGAAGCACTTCTTCGGAATGAGGTGAAGGCACTCGTTGCCACCACCGCTCTCGGCATGGGTTACGACAAGCCTGATCTCGCATTCGTGATCCACTACCAGACCCCAGGTTCGGTCGTGGCATACTACCAACAGGTCGGACGCGCTGGTCGTGCGCTCGAGAGCGCATACGGTGTGCTGTTGAGCGGCGAGGAGGAGTCGGATATCACCGGTTGGTTCATCACTAGCGCGTTCCCCACGCGCGTTGAAGCGGCTCACGTGCTCGAAGCGCTTGACGGCGCTCCGGACGGGCTGTCTGCTCGGGCGATCATGGGCGCAGTGAACCTCTCGTTCGGCCGCATCGAGCGGACCCTCTCGCTCCTTTCCCTTGAGTCACCCGCCCCCATCATCAAGGACGGTTCGGTATGGGTACGCACCGCGGTCGGTATAAGCGAGTCGTTCTGGGCACGTGCTGAGCGGCTCACGCAGCTCCGGCGCGACGAGCAAGAGGAGATGCAGCGCTATGTGCGACTACCGTTCGGAGATCATATGGCGTATCTCATCGGCGCCCTCGATGGTGATGCCACAGCTATCTCAGCTCCACGTCTCGCCCCTTTGCCGGCAGAAACCAGCGAAGCGACCGTGCAGGCAGCAGTCTCCTTCCTGCGGCGCAGTCACCTCCCGATCGAACCGCGTCTGAAGTGGCCGACCGGGGGACTCCCCTCACTCAAGGTCAAGGGCAACATCGCCAGGACCGCCGCACCCGGCCGCGCGCTCTGTGTGTGGGGTGACGCCGGCTGGGGAACAGCGGTGCGGCTCGGCAAGTATCATGACGGCCGATTCAGTGATGCGATCGTCGCTGCGCTCGCCCAGATGTTCCGCGAGTGGTCCCCCACCCCCGCGCCAACGTGGGTAACTTGCGTTCCGTCGGTCCGCCACCCGACGCTCGTTCCCGACCTTGCTGGACGTGTGGCCGCCGAGTTGGGACTCCCGTACATCGCGACCCTCACCTGTGTGGACGCACGCCCTGAGCAGAAGACGATGGCCAATAGCACACAGCAGGCGCGAAACGTCGATGGCTCGCTCGCGTTGAGCGGCGTCACTGTGCCGAGTGGGCCGGTGCTTCTCGTAGACGACGTCGTAGACTCACGTTGGACACTCACCGTCTCCGCCTGGCTGCTCCGCGGCGCCGGATGCGTCGCGGTGTACCCACTCGTGCTCGCTGACGGGGGCAATGGCTCGTGATCGATCCGCTCTCGCCAGACACGCAGGCAATACTGCTCCTCACCGCTCCGCTGAGCGCCGGGAGTGGAGGCTCACGTGAGATCCTCACGCCAGGTGAGTACAAGAAGCTGGCCCGCCATCTCCATTCGATCGCGGAACGGCCGGCAACGTTGCTCGGCCCCGGCGCGGAGGCCCTCGTCGAGAGTTGCCGCACAGTGATCGAGGCGGACCGCCTGCGACGCCTGCTCGGCCGCGGGCTCCGGCTGAGCCAGGCTCTCGAACGCTGGCGTGCGCGCGCGATCTGGGTAATGAGCAGAGCCGATGCAGCGTATCCGCGGCGGCTCAGGGAACGACTGCGCGACGATGCTCCGCCGGTGCTCTACGGTTGCGGAGATCAGGCGCGTCTCGCGGAGGGGGGGCTCGCCGTGGTGGGTTCACGCAACGCGGACAGTGAGTTGATCGAGTTCACTCAGCGCATCGGCGCGCTGGCAGCGGCGGCTCGCGTGAACATCGTGTCCGGCGGAGCGCGTGGGATCGACTCTGCGGCCATGAGTGGCGCGCTCGAGATGGGTGGCTGCGCCGTAGGCGTGCTTGCGGACGGACTCGAGAAGGCGGCGATCGCGCGGGAGTACCGCGAGGTGCTGCCTGATCGCCTTACTCTGGTGTCACCGTACGACCCATCCGCTGGGTTCAACGTCGGCCACGCGATGCAGCGCAACAAGCTGATCTATGCGTTGGCGGATAGGGCGCTGGTGGTGAGCGCGGATGTGAACAAAGGTGGGACGTGGGCGGGTGCGGTCGAGCAGTTGGAGCGCTGGCGGATGGTGCCGGTGCATGTGCGCACGACCGGCGCCGAGTCGGCTGGCTTGCAGGCGCTGCGCGCGCGTGGCGCGTTGGAATGGCCGACCGTCGACTCGGCGGAGGCATTGCGCTATGCATCGGCCCCGTCGGTGGTCGGGCGCGTCTCTGAGAATGGGGTCTCAGCGACGGGTTCGGTCGACGAGGATACTGAACGCGGTCGTCTTCTCGCAATGACCGTGGAACCGAAGAGCGAGCGGGAGATCATCGCCGGCACGGGACTCACGCAGCAACGGGTCCGTGCACTTCTGGCAATACTCGTGGAGCTGGGGAAGCTGGAGCGCCGAACGAGGCCCGTGCGCTACGTCGCTCGGACACAGACTGTGCTTCTCGTCTGACGATGCCTGGTCAATCTGCGTTGATGTTCGCGGATGTGGAATGTCAGCGCCCGAGCAGATATTTCGAGCATGGAGCAGTCTGATCTCCGTCCGCTCGTGACGGCCATCCTCGCCGAGTACCGCCTTGATGTGGATGGTCTCCACGGGCCGTCGCATTGGTTGCGCGTACGGGCCAATGGGATCGCACTGGCGCGCGCGACGCCGGGGTCTGACGTGCACCTGGTCGAGCTCTTCGCGCTGTTGCACGATGCCGCCCGATATGACGACGACTTCGATAGCGGTCATGGAGAGCGCGCTGCGGAACTCGTGCGGCGCTTCGTGGACACGGATCTACTGAAGCTGTCGACCGCCCGGGCCGAGCTGCTCGTGGTGGCTTGTGCTGGTCACGAGCACGGCAAGGTGAGCAGCGATCCCACGATCGGTTGTTGTTGGGATGCTGACCGGCTTGACCTCTCGCGATTGGACCGGCGGCCGATCGCTGCGCTGCTCAGCACGGAGGCGGCGGCGCGCGCGGGGTTGCGGGCGCGCGCGTGGAAGCGTGGGCTCGCGTGGGAGTTCGAGCGGGAGGGAGCGGCGCGGTGGGGGATCGATGATCCGCCGGCTGGGGGCGCTGTCAGACCAAGTCCGTAGGCTTCTTGGTACATTTCGAACAAGACCGGCCGCCGGCGCCCCGGCGGCCAACGTGAAGAGCGCTGCGAGGGATCCGACCCTGCGACCCGCGCGCCAGACCGTCACCCTGCGCACCCTGCGCCGAGACGGTGGCAATGCCGGCCGGACCTCGAGTCCGGGACCACGTGCGAGCGGGCGCGAACCTCTCTCGAAAGGGTATCCGCATGGCCAAAACGCACCCGGTGCAGTTCCGCGCGCAGCCGATCGACGGCACGGACGTCGACTTCCGCCCCGCGAGTTGCTGGGACGCCGCCGACCCCGCCGCGACGATCACGCAGAACATCAAGGGACAGTTGCGCCGCGAGATGGTGCGCGACTTCATCTCGGGTGATGCGCCGGCGATCCTCGGTGAGATCGACGACGAGTTGCTCAGGGACGAGGGCAAGCGGGGCGATGACTACGAGGAAGAGCAGGAAGAGGAGGGGCAGGAAGAGGAGGACGACGCATGACGTTCACACTCGATCGGCGGCGGTTCCTGCAGCTACTCGCGTCCATCGCGTGCCTGCCGAAGGGGCTCGAGGCACTCTCACTCAGCGAGCTCGAGCCGACGGAGGAAGTCTGGCG
>JANOWT010000142.1:0-3213 GCA_031418115.1 Gemmatimonadota bacterium | reverse complement strand
ATGGACGTCCAATTGACGTCCCGTGGACGTCAATGAAGCCTCCCTGTGACGAGCGCGACTCGATAACGCGTTGCGAGACAACGGGTTGAAAAAAGGGTTGGAACGGCCCGGTGTTTGCCTTTGACGAGGGCAATCCGCCGGTCACGAACTGAGCGATTCCGCCCTTTGGAGGTTTGCATGCGCACCGTTCACGGTCTTGCTTCATCGCTTCTGAAATCGTTTCCGTGGACGTTTGGGACGCGAGGACGGCGCGCGCGCAATCTCTCGCTGGCTACGGCGACCAGTTGGCTCCTGTTCGCGACGCCGTCCGCAGCGCAACAAGGCTGCTCTGGGGACCTCAGCCCGCTCTGCCCGAACTACGCCCCAGCGGTCACGATCGAAGTCTCGGCCGTCGAAACCGCCCAGCCGGTCATCACCCTCACCGTGTACGCGTCCGACGCGGAGGGACTGGCGCTGGTGACATTGCAGCTCATGAATGGCACCACGAATATGTCGTCATGGTTCAGTCAGGTCAGCAGCAGCAATCCGGGCGCGCAGAGCACCTCGGCCTCATGGACCGGGTCGTTCACGTTGGTGTCCGGCCAGAACACACTCAGCGTCGTCGTATGCGACGTGGTGCAACCTGCGCTCTGCGGCTCGGCGTCGAAGTTGGTGACGTACATACCGACTGCGGCCCCAGTGCAGCCATTGCAGGCGACGCCCGAGTTGACACTCGCCCAACGAGGCGATGCCCGTGATCTCGACGCTGAGAGCGCAACGTACGACTACGCGACGCCCGCCTACCAGAGCGTGAACCGATCGCGCACCGTCGCCCTCCACTACTCGAGCCAGACGGCCAACCCGAACGCCTTGGTGCAGGTGGACGCGACGATCCGTTCGGTCGAGATCCCCACTCGCGTCTCGATCCAGGTCACGCGGGCTGCCGACGCCAGCATCGTCTTTCCCGAAGCGTTCTTTGCGGGAGACACGGGCGTCCTTCGGCTGGCGGCGCAGTTCACGGAGACGTGTGCGCTGGCGTGCGCACCACTCTACAACGTTCGTGTGCGCGCCTACTACGGCAGTGACTCGTGGTACTACACGCAGAGCATTCCCGTGCGGCTTCTGCTGCAGAACGCGAGCACCAGTCCATACGGAGCGGGGTGGACGTTGGCGGGCGTGGAGCGCCTGCACGCACAATCGGACGGCGCGGTGACGGTCGGCATGGTGATCGCGAACGGCGCTGGCGCCCTGCAGTTCTTCGCGAAGATCTCCTGCACGGGCGCAGGAGGGACCGAAGCCTGCACGTATCAATCGCCGATCGGGGACGCCACGACCCTGCGTCGCACGCCCGCGCATCCGGTGTACGGCACGCGCTTCGTTCGCGCCTCACGCTCCGGCGACTCCACGTACTACGATGACACCGGGTTGATGCGGTACACGAGGGAGCGCTTCGTGAAGAACGAGACGCAGGTGACTTGGTCGTCCGGTGCGCTCGGTTGGCGAGTGGCGACGATCGTGGATCCGATGCTGAAGGTCACGACGTTGACCTACGAGCCAGACGCCGGCGGATCGGGATTCCGGCCGGGGTCACTCCGCTACATCGATCTGCCGGATGGACGGCGCGTAACGGCACAGGTTTCGAACAGCGCCATCGACCTCGTGCGGATCGACGGTCCCGATGGTGTGGCCGACCTGCAGGCGGTGTACGAAGCCACCACTCACCTCCTGCTCACGCGGACCGAACGCGTCGGCAGCGGCGGGTTCACGTATGACGCGCGTGGCTTCGTCGTGAAGGTCGTGGGCCCCGACGTTCCGCTGGAGAGCGGCGGGACCGGTCGCGACTCGGCGCTTGTACTGCCCCTGGCGTCCAAGGCGCTCGCGAACTCGGCCAACACGTATTCGAGCGTGCCGATGCAGAAGGGGCTCCGCGCGGACAGCGCATTCGTGCGGTCGATCGCCTCCAACGGCGCGACCATCACCTCGTGGCTGCATGCGTCGGGCGGTGCGACGCGTACTGTGACGAGGGCCGCGAACGGCGACACCACTGTCGCAACGACGGCCTTCGGGGCGGCGTACGAGCCGACGGGCATCCAAACCACCGGACAGGCTGCTGCCACATTCACCTACGATTCGAGCGGGGTCCTCCTGCTGTCGGCCACGCAAGGGGCGAGCGGCGAGATGACCACGTACACGTATGACTCATTCGATCAAATGAAGACGGTGCACGTGAACGGCACCAAACTGATGGAGGCGTTCTTCTCCGGGAGTCGGCTCGCGCCCGACAGCGTGAAGAGCGACTCCGCGAACACCGAGCGCTATAAGGTCGACGCGTACGGCCGGGTGCGGTCCGTCCGCAACTCGCGCCAGGAACTCGACTCCCTCACCGTCGAGCTGACGCACGGCAACACGGCGAGTACGACCCGCAGCGCCCCCGGCGTCGCCACGCGACTCACGACGTTCAGCTACGATGCGTCGGGGCGGCGGCAGCAGGTCACGGATCACCTGGGCCGGACGTACGTCACCGCGTTCAACGTGCTCAACCGCGTGACGCAGCAGACGGCGTTGGGGTCCGACGTCTCCAGCTATGCGTACAATGATGCCACGCGTACATACAGCTTCACCGACCCGGTGGGGAACGTGTACACCACGGTCATGAATGCAGCGGGGTGGACCGTGTCGACGACGGACCCTCGCAATCAGGTCGCGACCTTCGGCTATGATCGTCGTGGCAACCTGATGCGGGCCACGGATCGCCGCGGCCAGGTGGTGACGTGGACCAAGGACGCACTGGACCGAGACCTGACGCGGACGGCGGGCAGCGACGTGACGACGTACGCCTATGACCCGAAGCAGCGCTGGGTCGCGGTGCAGAATGCGGAGAGCACCGATACGTTGTTCGTCGACGCGGCCGGACGTCCGACCACGGCGATCACGGCGCGCGCTGGTACGCGATACGTGTTGAATCAGGGGTTCATCGGCACCATGCCCGACGGTCTCACCATCAAGTCGTACGATGCACCCAACGGGGGCGCCCTCTGGACCCGCACGATGGGGAGCGGCTACGATCCGATGCGGCGCACGGCGTTCTTGCAGGGGGAATGTGATGGGGCTGGTCACGGCGAACGGGAGCGTGGCCGAGACGTACGAGTACACGCCGTATGGCACGTTGCTTTCTGCGACAAACAGCGTGGTGAACCCGTATCGGTACAAGGGGCGGGAGTGGGACGCGGAGGC
>JANOWT010000141.1:0-9501 GCA_031418115.1 Gemmatimonadota bacterium | reverse complement strand
GGCGCTCATGCAGGCGGGCCGTCAGGCGGACGCGGAGAGGATCATCGCCACGACGCGCGAGGTCGCGGTCGCGATGCGCTTCGATGATCTCGTCCGCAGCCTCGCCCCGCAGCCGCCGATCCCGACCAACGACGCGCCGGCAAAGACGCCGGTGCAGGTCAGACCGTAGCGGAGAGCTGCTGCATCCACGGGCGCGTTCGCTCGAACGCGCTCGTCGCGTCCTCGGCCCGCGCGAGGAACCCGGCCGCATCGCCGCCCCTGGCTGCGAGTTCGGCCGACGCGCAGGCCTCACCCAGGGCGACCGCTCCGAACTGACGGGAGCTCGACTTGAGTGTGTGCGCGATGTTCGCGCC
Source organism: Gemmatimonadota bacterium (assembly GCA_031418115.1). Classification (GTDB taxonomy): domain Bacteria; phylum Gemmatimonadota; class Gemmatimonadetes; order Gemmatimonadales; family Gemmatimonadaceae; genus Pseudogemmatithrix. Next base: position 9,148 of record JANOWT010000141.1, on the reverse strand, counting down.
GGTCTCCAAGTCCCCGGCCTCGGCCGCCTCATGCAGGCGCGGCACATGCGCCGTCGCGAAGCGCAGGAAGGTCGCGGCCAACTCGCGCACCAACTCGTCCCCGCCTACGTGGCGGATCTCGTCAATGGCGGGCCGAGCGTCGGCGGGGGGTTCGGCGATGGGCATTGGTGGCCTGTGGTCTGCTAGTATAGCGCACGGCCTCCTCGAATCGCTGTAGGGGATGCTACTTTTCAGGGGCGCCACCCCTGGAGGGCTGGCAGAATGGCTAATGCAGCGGTCTTGAAAACCGCCGACCGCAAGGTCTTACGGGTTCGAATCCTGTGCCCTCCGCTACGTCCACGGTTCCGCCGGGGGCGATCGTCAACGGCCGGTCCGCTGAGCGTGCTATGGCGCGCGCGCTGAACGTTGACATGCCGCACCGGCCAACTGGCCTTGCTCGCGAACACGCGGCATATTCACCGTTCGCCAATGGATGAACTCCGCTCCCGCCTAGAGAAAGCCCTCGCCGGCACCTACGTCTTCGAGCGCGAACTCGGCGGCGGCGGGATGTCGCGGACCTACCTCGTGCGCGAGAAGGCGCTCGATCGTCGCGTGGTGGTGAAGGTCCTCGCCCCCGAACTGCTCGCCGGTATCTCCGTCGAGCGCTTCCGCCGCGAGGTGCTGCTGGCCGCGCAGTTGCAGCATCCGCACGTCGTGCCCGTGCTCACCGCCGGCGACACTGACGGACTGCCCTGGTTCACCATGCCGTACGTCGACGGCGATTCGCTGCGCCATCGCCTCGCACTCGGCCCGATGAGCATCAGCGAGATCGTCGGCATCCTGCGCGATGTCGCGCGTGCGCTCGCGTACGCGCACTCGCATGGCGTGGTGCATCGCGACATCAAGCCCGACAACGTGCTGCTCTCGGCCGGCAGCGCCACGGTGACCGACTTCGGTATCGCCAAGGCCATCAGCGCGGCGCGCGGTACCGATGGTCCGGGCTTTCGCACCGAGCTCACGGTCGCGGGCACGTCGATCGGCACACCGACGTACATGGCGCCGGAGCAGGCCGCAGGCGATCCGGCGACCGACCATCGCGCCGATCTCTACGCGTTCGGCGCGATGGCGTACGAGATGTTGGCCGGACACCCACCGTTCCACGGACTCACGCCGTCCAAGCTGCTCGCCGCACACATGGGCGAGCGACCGAAGGACATTCGCGGGTTGCGCGACGATTGCCCGGAGTCTCTCGCGGCGCTCGTGATGCAGTGCCTCGAGAAGGAGGCTCCCGCGCGACCGGCCGGCGCGATGGAGATCGCACGCGTGCTCGAGACGATCACGTCGAGCGGCGCGTCGACGGCGGCACCCGCTATCCTCGCGGGCGGACGGATCCGCTTCGTGCGGGCGCTCTCGCTCTGGGGCGGTGCGACCGCACTCGTCACGCTCACGGCATGGGCAGCGACCGCGGTGATCGGCCTCCCGCAGTGGGTATTCCCAGGCGCCGTGGGTGTGATGCTCGCCGGACTCCCGGTGATCGTCGCGACCTGGTACGCACAGCGCGCGGTGCATCGCGCCTATACGGCAACACCGACCAAGACTCCGGGTGGCAGTCATGCCGTCGGGCAGCCCCACGGGACGATGGCCACGATCGCGATCAAGGCGAGCCCGCATCTCTCGTGGCGCCGCGCCTGGCTCGGCGGCGGTATCGCGGTGGGAGGCTTCGCTGCGCTGGTGATCGCGTTCATGGTGATGCGCGCGATGGGCATCGGCTCGGTAGGCTCGCTGCGCGGCAAGGGGACCTTCCGCGCGAATGAGACGATCGTCGTCGCCGACTTCGGCAGTCCATCCGCGGACTCAACGCTCGGCGGGATCGCCGCCGAAGCGCTCAGGACCGACCTTGGGCAGTCTCGCGCGCTGCGTGTGCTCTCGCGCGCCACCATGCGCGAGATCCTGCGACTCATGCAGCGGCCGTCCGAGAGCACGGTGCCGTTCGACCTCGCACGCGAGATCGCGACGCGCGAAGGGGCGAAGGCGGTGCTCGACGGAAGCATCGAGAAGCTGGGACAGAGCTTCGTGATCTCGGCGCGCCTCGTCGGCGCGCTCGACGGTGCGGAGCTCGCGACCTTCCGCCAGACAGCGAAGAGCGAGGACGAACTACTCGAGGCGCTCGGACAGATCTCGCGAGACGTGCGCGACAAGGCGGGCGAGTCGCTGCGGGCGATCCGGGCGAGCAAGGACCTCGAGCGCGTGACGACGCCGTCGTTGCTCGCGCTGCGCAGGTACGTCGAGGGGAGCGTCACCGCCGACGAGCGCGGCGACTCCGACCGAGGCCTCGCGCTGCTGCAGGAGGCGGTGGAGATCGACACGGCCTTCGCCATGGCGTGGCGCAAGATCGCGGTGCTCCTCGGGAACGAAGGGCGCGAGCGGGCACGGGCGCTCAACGCGATCGGTGAAGCGTACCGGCACCGCGACCGGCTCTCGGAGCTCGAACGGCTCTCGACCGAGGCCTACTATTACACGCGCGGTCCGCGCCCCGACCAGGCCAAGGCGCTCGCCGCCTACGAGCAGGTGATGGCGCTCGACTCGGTCTCCACGTCGGCGATCAACAACGCCGGCGTGATCTACACGGACCAGCGAGAGTACGCGAAGGCCGCGGCGATGTATGCCCGCGTGACGAAGCTGCCGCGCACCTTCGGTGGATCGTTCACCAACTTGCAGCGCGTGCAGTCCTTCCTCGGCGACACGGCCGGGGTGCGTGCGACCGCGTCGGCGTTCCGTGCGCGCTTCCCCGAGAGTGGCGACATCTGGGAAGGCGATGCGTACACGCTCTGGGCGACTCGCGATCTCGTCGGCTTGGATACGCTCGCGCGCAACGTGCTCTCCCGGGCGCGCACACTGCGTCAGACCGTGAGGGCCGCTGATGGCCTCGCCTTCCTGCGTACGCTCCAGGGGAATCCCACCGAGGCGCTGGCACTCCAGACGCGCCGTGCCGAGGCCGAGGTGCGCGCCTCCCCGAGCGCCGCGAACCGATTCTACTTCGCGGTCGATTCTGCATGGGCGTTGGCCGGCCCGCTCGACCGCATGTCGGAGGCGCGCGCCGCTCTCGCGCGCGGAATGCAGCGCGTCCCGATCGCCTCGGTGGACCCCGCCGAGCGCCCGTGGACGGATCTCGCGCGACTCGCCGTGGAGATCCGGGACCCAGTACTCGCCCAGCAGGCGCTGGACGGTTTCGTGCGCGATCAGGCCGCGGCCGCGCCCGACCCAGAGGGTCGCACCGCCTTCTTCAAGGCGGTGGCGGCGTTCGCTGGCGGCCGAAACGATGAGGCGATCGCGCAGATGCAGCTCGCCGACAGCCGCCGGATGACCGCCCTTCGCTACCCGATGGTCTTCATCGGTCGCGCACACGACCTCGCGGGGCACCCCGATTCGGCGATCGTCTGGCTCGAGCGGTTCGTCTCGACTCCCGATCCGGACATTCATTTCTCGGCGCTATACGATGCCGGATCGTACAAGCGTCTCGGCGAGCTGTATGAAGCGAAGGGGAATTCGGCGAAGGCGCTCGAGAACTATGAGCGGTTCCTCGAGCTCTGGAAGGACGCGGAGCCGGCGCTGCGGCCAAAGGTGCGCGAGGTGCGCGCGCGGGTGGAGCGGATGCGGCCGGCGCGGTAGGGTCGTGCGCTCGGCGTGCAGCCGACGCCGACGTGCGTTGGCGTGCACGCCTCTTGCATCCACATCGGTCCGCTCGCACCTTCTGCACGATGCAATGCCCGTTGTCGCGCCGCGCTCGACTCAACCGATCCTTCCCGAAAACCTCCAGAGCATGCCGAGAACCGCTCGTACGCCGTACACTGGCACACAGACGTGCTGGGCTCTTCTCGCGCTCTCGCTACTCGCATCCACGCCGCTCGCCAGCCAGTCAAAGGTCATCGACCAACCGCCGCTGCAGTTCCAGTCCGAACGGTACGAGGTGATGCTCGTCACGCGGCGCACGATCGGCACACTCACTGACGACAATCGTCTTTCACAACTGATCGCCAGTTGTCGCGATGCGATTCGCATCACCCCGCCAGACAGCGCCGCCGCGGTCCAGCACCGCGGGTGGGACTGGTCCTCGGGCCCGAGCGCAGACCCCTTGACCGTGACCCTCGTCGTGATCGCAGGCGCGGACCTCATCGTGCCGTGCGGTGACCGGGTCGCTCAGGACCGGATCGCTGCGGCGCGCGGCCTGCGCGTCACGTACGACTCGCTCTACCAGCCGGGCCGCGACATCGAGCGAGTCTCTCTCTGGAGGGGGAAGGACCAGATCGTGCCGAGCATGTCAGAGCGAACAGAGGTCGCGCGCCTGACGCCGCGCGGTATGATCAGCATCGGCGCTGGTGCAGTCCGCCTCTCCGTCCCGGTGGACGAACTCGCTCCTGATGCAACCGGCGCACGCGGCGATCTCTTCCTCGAAGTCTGGAATGCCAGGGACTCCGTGCCCAACCTGATCCCGCTCCCATGGCCCGTGCTGGCCGAGGCATGGAGCGAGTTGATCGCGTGGCGCGCTGAGCGTGCGATCGCGACGGGAACCCGCTCCGGCGATGGTCGCTTGGTGACGCCGGTGCCGGCAGACAGTGCGCTCCGTGATTCGCGTCAGCGCTATCTCAATGGTGACTTCGCGAATGCGAATCGTGTCTTGGTGCCGCGCCTGATCCCCGCCGCGCTCGGTCGGGCCGACTACCGGAACGCGCGTGTGCAACTCGCCCTCACGCTCGCCAACGTCGGGGATTCTTCGGCCGCGCGCGTACTCATGGGTCGCGTCGTCCATGAGTCGCCCTGCTTCACGCTCGCCGCTGATGCACCAGCCTATGCGCGTCGGCTGGTGGACGGGGTGCGGCGAACACCCGCTCGCTGTTCGAGTCAGTCGCTCGTGCGCACGGCGGTGCAGTCGATCCTGCTCCCGGGATTCGGCCGCCCGGCGAGTGTCGGCCGCAGATTCGCGGGCGCGGCGGCCATCGGCGTGATCGGTGCCTCACTCGCGTCGGGATTCTCGAACGCGAACGGCGCGCGCAGCACATACGACCTCTACCTCGACATGGACTACAGCGTGAGCAGCAATCCCGCCGACAGTTCGAGGGCACTGTACGAGAGTGCCGAGTCGCAACGGACGACGGCCAAGCAGGCGATGATGGTCGCCGCCCTCGTGTGGTCGGCGACCGTATTTGAGTCGGTGGTGCGCGAGGCGCTGCTCGCGCGTTCGCTGCGCGAGGTGAAGGAGTACGGCCACGGAGCGAGCAGGGCGCCCTCGAAGCGCGCACAACTGGCGCCGCGAAGCGCACCCGGTCAGGTCGGCTTCTCCCTCTTCCTCTTCTGAGGCCATGCCCGTGACCTCCACTCGACGGCTGCTGCTCGCCCTGCTGCTCGCCCTGCTGCTCGCACCGACGCTCTCCTGCGTGGACGGACCGTACGCGATCGTGAATCCGAACGATCCGCTCATGCGGCTCCAGATGCGCCTCACCGGAGGCGTGGACACCGTGCGCGTCGCCAGTCAGGTCGTGCAGTTCCAGCTGGTCACCGATCCCGTCGTCAGCGGCTACCAACCGTTCTGGCAGTCATCGAACGCGCTCTGGCTCGCCTCGACCGGCGACGGACGGTTCGTCGCCGGTGCGCTGCCACCGACGCCGCAGACCGTCTTGGTGACGGCCGCGTTGGGCAACCGCGAGGCCTTCGCGGCGGTCGTCATCATGCCGCCGCCGTGAGTCTCGTTCGCCGCGAGCTGCTGGCGATCGCGGCGGGTATGCTGCTCGCGACCGGTTGTGAGCGTGCAGCGCCTACGAGGCCATCGGCGGAGATCACTATCGAGCAAGTGGCCGGCGACGCGCCACAGATCGCCGTGGTGGGCACCGCAGTGCCAGTCGCGCCCTCGGTGCGCGTACTCGATGCGCAGGACCGGCCGCTCGCGGGAGTGCGTGTGGTGTTCATCCCGCAAGGCAATCGCGGCGTCGTGTCAGGCGCAGAAGTCGACACGGACGCCAACGGGATCGCGACCGTCGGCGGGTGGACGATGAGCACCAGCGCTGGCACACACGAGGTGAGCGTGATCTGCACTGCGTCGACATCAACGGCGCAGGTTCTCTTCACGGCCAACGCCACGCCCGGGCCGATCACGGGGATCGCCGTCTCTCCCGCGACGCTCTCAGTGGCTCCGGGAGGCACGCGCGCGCTCACGGCCTCGACGATCGACCGTTACGGCAACGTCATCGCCGCGGGCGTGAGCGCCCTGTTCGCCTCCACGAATCCCGCGATCGCCAGCGTCAGCCCGACCGGTGTGGTGAATGGGGCCACAGTGGGAGTGACCAGGATCGAGGCGACCTTCGGCGCATTCACGCGCACCGTCTGGACGGCCGTCGGTTCGCGACCCACTGGCGCGTCGATCGGCTCCGTCGCTGTGGGACAGGGCGCCTATGGGATCGCGGTCTCTTCGACTGATGTCCTCTTCGTGGGAGGCGATTCCTATGTGGCGCGCTTCGCGCTCCCAAGCGAGAGTCCCGGCACGCCCCTGTACGGCGTGAACCGCGTGCTCGGTGTCGCCTTCCTGCCCGACGGCGCGACCGCCTATGTCGCCAGCTTCTCCGGAGACCGACTCCACATCGTGAACGTCGGAGCGAATTCGATCTTGCGGTCCATCGAGATCTCCAACCCGACGCGGGTCATCGCGTCGCCGGACGGTGCATACGTCTACGTCGCAACATTCGGCGGTGACCTCATCCGCATGAATACCGGCAACGATTCCCTCACCACGCTCAGGCTCGGCGGGCGGCTGCAGGGACTGGCGCTCAGCGGCACGCGACCATCGCTGTACGTCACCAATGTCGAGGGGACGGTGTTCGACGTGGATCTTCCGACATTCACCCTGCGCCTGTCGAGGAACATCTCGGGCACCGTGCAGGGGATCGCGGTCTCGCTCGACGGCACGCGCCTCTTCGTGGCCAACGAAGGCGGAGCACTGCAAGTGCTCGACGCGACGACGCTGGTGCGACGCACTTCAGTCGCAGCCGCGAACGGCGCGTTCGCCCTCGGACTCACGCGGGACGGCAGCCAGCTCTATGTCGCGCAGTCCACGCAGCAGCAGGTGACCGTCATCGACGCCGACACGTATGCCGTGGTCCGCACCTTCGCCGTCACCTTTCCGCGGCATATCACCTTCAACAGGAGCGGGACGCTCGGCGTGATCACCAACGAGAGCGGCGGGACCGCCTACTTCGTTCGCTGACGCTCGCTCCACGCGCCGACCACTGTCCTCGACCGGATCACAAACGGATTGGCTTCGGAACCGCCCCCCAACGACCTTGCCCAGCGCCCTCTGTCTGGTGACATTTCCTGACTGTTCGAATGGAGACGTGGCAGAGAGGCTGAACGCGGCGGTTTGCTAAACCGTTATACGGGGTTAAACCTGTATCGGGGGTTCGAATCCCCCCGTCTCCGTTGTACGGGCCCGCCGGTCCTCAGCACCGGTCGGGCCCGTTCTCGTTCCACTCCCACGGACTCCGACCGCGATGACCGCCTCGCCCCCGCGCCTCCGTTTCGCCCCCTCCCCCACCGGCTTCCTCCACGTCGGCGGCGCACGCACGGCCCTCTTCAACTGGCTCCTCGCCCGCCGCACAGGCGGCAAGTTCCTGCTCCGCGTCGAGGATACCGACAAGGCGCGCTCGACCGACGACTCCACTCGCGCCATCTTCGAGGGCCTCGAGTGGCTCGGCCTCGACTGGGACGAGGAGGTCGTGTTCCAGGGCGCGAACCTCGAGCGCCACCGCGCCGACGCGCAGCAACTGCTCAGCGCCGACAAGGCCTACCGCTGCTTCTGCACCGCTGACGAACTCGCCCTGCGTCGCGCCGCTGCCGAGGCGGCCGGCGGGGCCTTCGCGTACGATCGCCGCTGCGACCAACTCGACCGAGGCACCATCGAGCGTCGCGTCGCCGCCGGCGATCCCTTCGTGCTCCGCTTCCGCGTCCCCGCCGGCGACACGTCATGGCACGACCTCGTCCACGAGCGGATCAGCTTTCCCAACAAGGACATCGACGACTTCGTCATCCTCCGCTCCGACGCGACCCCCATCTACAATCACGCCGTCGTCTCCGACGACATCGCCATGGGCATCACCCTGGTGATGCGCGGCGACGATCATATCTCCAACACGCCGAAGCAGATCCTCCTCTACGAAGCACTCGGCGCCGCGCTCCCGCAGTTCGCGCACCTGCCGATGATCCACGGCACCGACGGCAAGAAGCTCTCCAAGCGGCATGGCGCCACTGCGGTCGGCGACTACCAGCACTTGGGAATCCTCGCGCCTGCGATGGTGAACTTCCTCGCGCTCATGGGCTGGTCACCAGGCGGCGACTTCGAAGAAGTGATGACGCTCGATCAGCTCATCCATTCCTTCTCGCCCGACGGCCTGCTCCGCAAGGCGAGTGTGTTCGATACCAAGAAGCTCGAATGGATGAACGGCCAGCATTTGGCGAAGATGCCGATCACCGAGCTCGAGGCGCTCGTCGCGCCGCTCTTCGAGAAGGCCGGACTCGCGACCGTCGCCGAGCTCGCGGCCAAGCGCGACTGGTTCCATCATCTGCTCGAGCAGCTGCGCGTGCGCTCGCGACTCGTCGACGAGATCGTCACACAGGCGGCACCCTACTTCGCCGAGTCGGTCACATACGACCCCGACGCCGTCGCCAAACAGTGGAAGGATCCCGCCGCTGTGCTCCTGCTCATGACCGCCGTACGTGAAGCGCTCGAGTCGCATGCCGGCTGGGACCCACTCCTGCTCGAGGAGATGATGCGCGCGCTCGCCGAGTCCAGGGGAGTCGGCGCCGGCAAGCTGCTGCAGCCGCTGCGCATCGCACTCGTTGGCGTGAGCGCCTCGCCGGGCATCTTCGACGTCATGCTGATCCTCGGTCGGGACCGTACGATCGCGCGCATCGCCGCTGCGGAACATCGCCTGCGGGAGATGGTGGCCGGCGCGTAGATGGATGCGCCGCGCACTCCCCTCACGCAGGTCGAGCGGAAGGTCTATCACTTCCTCATCGACTACCTCGCGGAACACACCTTCCAGCCGAGCGTGCGTGAGATCGCGCGTCACTTCAGGATCCCGTCGACCAAGACGGTCACTGACCTGATCGCAGCGATCGAGAGCAA
>JANOWT010000140.1:0-2796 GCA_031418115.1 Gemmatimonadota bacterium | reverse complement strand
CGACAGCGCCGCTTTCCGCGCGATCGCGCAGGACATGGTCAACCGCACGTTCACAGCGCCGGTCGCATCCGGTCCGATCGCGACCGGGCGTCAGTGTCATGACATCACGGTCTATCCGTCGCTCGGGCTGGCCGGTGGTGCGTGCGAAGGCCACGGACTGCTGATCGACATCAGCGACCCGGTGAACCCGGTACGCCTCGATGCCGTCGCCGACAGCAACTTCGCCTACTGGCACTCGGCCACGTTCAACAACGACGGCACACAGATCCTCTTCTCCGATGAATGGGGCGGTGGTGGCGGCCCGAAGTGCCGCGCCGGCGACAAGAAGGAGTGGGGTTCGAACGCGATCTTCGCGATCGAGAACCGCAAGATGGTCTTCAAGAGCTACTACAAGATCCCGACCATCCAGACGTCCCTTGAGAACTGTGTGGCGCACAACGGCTCGTTGATCCCGATCCCCGGCCGCGACGTGATGGTGCAGTCCTGGTATCAGGGCGGCATCTCGGTCTTCGACTGGACCGACGGCGCCAACCCCAAGGAGATCGCGTACTTCGACCGCGGCCCGGTCGACTCGACGCGCATGATCTCGGGCGGTTCGTGGTCCGTCTACTGGTACAACGGCAACATCGTGAGCTCGGAGATCGCGCGCGGCATGGACGTCGCGCAGCTCGTGCCCACCGAGTTCATCTCGCAGAACGAGATCGATGCGTCGAACACGGTGCGCTGGAATCAGCTCAACGCGCAGGGCCAGCCCAAGTTGGAATGGCCGCCGTCCTTCTCGCTGGCCAAGGCGTTCGTGGACCAGCTGGAGCGCAACCGCTGCCTCTCGGCGTCGCGCGTGAGCGCGGTGCGTCGTGAACTCGACGGCGCTCAGCGCGCCACCGGGGCGGCGCGGACGCAGGCGCTGCAGAAGTTGTCGACCGAGCTCGAGGGCGACGCCCGCGGCTCGTGCGACAAGCGGAAGGTCGACATGCTCAAGAAGGCCGTGAACGACCTCATGAGCCCAGTCGTATCCTGATGTAGGTCCCTCCGCCTGCTGGCGGATCGAACGCCCTCGGCCCCGTACCGTGCGAGGCTGGGGGCGTTCGTTCTGAGCCCGATGTGATTCTCACTCATTCCCCCTGAGAGGCCCAGTGGCAAGCTCGCTCTTTCGTACGAAGTCCATCGACCTGCTCATCACCGAGAGCAGTGACACCGGCGAACACTCGCTCAAGCGCACCCTTGGCCCGTGGGCGCTGATCGCGCTCGGCATCGGCGCCATCATCGGAGCCGGACTGTTCGTGCGCACCGCGGCCGCCATCGCCGACCGCGCTGGCCCGTCGGTCACGCTCGCATTCATGGTCGCCGGCCTCGGCTGCGCCTTCGCAGGACTCTGCTACGCGGAGTTCGCGAGCATGATCCCGATCGCCGGCAGTGCGTACACGTACTCCTACGCCACCATGGGCGAGTTCGTCGCCTGGATCATCGGCTGGGACCTGGTGCTCGAGTACGCCGTCGCCGCATCGACCGTGGCGATCGCCTGGTCGGAGTACTTCAACAAGGTGCTCGGGTTCGTCGGGCTGAGTATCCCGTACCAATGGTATCACTCGCCGTTCGAGGTCTCGACGGCTGGTGTGCACGGCATCATGAACATTCCCGCGGTGATGATCCTCGGCCTTCTTTCGGCCGTGCTCGTGCGCGGAACGAAGGAGTCGGCCCTGCTGAACGGGATCATCGTCTGCGTGAAGCTCGCGGTCGTGCTGATGGTGATCGTGATCGGCTGGGGCTTCATCAACCCCGCGAACCACACGCCATACATCCCGGCGGCGACGACGTATCTGAGCCCGGTTGGCATCACGCACAACTACGGTGGCATCCTCGGCATCCTCGGGGCCGCGGGCGTGGTCTTCTTCGCCTTCATCGGGTTCGACGCCGTGTCGACCGCAGCGCAGGAAGCGAAGAATCCCAAGCGTGACATGCCGATCGGCATCCTCGGCTCGCTCGTGATCTGCACCGTGCTCTACATCCTGTTCGCGCACGTCCTGAGCGGCGTCGCGACCGTGGAGGACTTCCGCACCCAGGGCCGCGAGGCCTCGGTGGCGTACGCGATCAGCACGTACATGCCTGGCTACGAATGGCTGGCGAAGGCGGTGTCGGTCGCGATCCTCGCCGGCTTCTCGTCGGTGATCCTCGTGATGCTTCTCGGTCAGTCGCGCGTGTTCTACACCATGAGCCGCGACGGGCTCGTGCCCAAGGTGTTCTCGGAGCTGCACCCCACGTTCCGGACGCCGTACAAGTCCAACCTGATCTTCTTCATCTTCACGGCGCTCGTCGGTGCGTTCGTGCCGGGCGACATCGTCGGCGAGATGACGAGCATCGGGACGCTGTTCGCGTTCATGCTCGTCTGCGCCGGCGTCTGGATCATGCGCGTGCGCCGTCCGGACGTGCCGCGCGGCTTCACCGTGCCGGCGTTGCCGCTCGTCTCGGTGCTCGGCATCGTCACCTGCGGTGCGATGATCTACGGCCTTGGCTGGACCAACTGGCTCCGGCTCGGCGCCTGGCTCGCGGTCGGCATGGTGATCTACTTCGGTTATAGCCGCAAGCGCAGCCGCCTCAACTCGGCGGCGGCGTGAGCGGTACCACAGCAGTGACGGCGCAGGCGAAGGGCGGATCGGGTGGTGGACTCATTCTCGTTGGCATTCTGGTCGCGATCGTGGGCGTGGATGTCGCGCTCCTGATGACGAGCGGGCTGCCCGCGAACGAGTTCCGGCTGTTGGCCGGTGTCGTTGCGGCCTGCGTGGTGACGTTCGTGGCGGC
>JANOWT010000139.1:0-2933 GCA_031418115.1 Gemmatimonadota bacterium | reverse complement strand
AGCGCATGCGTCCTCGATCTCCGTGTGGAACGACGTCAGGAACCGCGGAGACCGCGACGTGAAACGTTGTCGTGGGGCTGAGCGTGCGAGCAGGCCGCCGCCCAACGGCGGCGTGCACCCGCGGTCGAGATCTCGCTCGAGGGTGACGTCCGTCGCGGTGGCGTTCGCGGTCGAGTAGAGGGACGATCGGGAGGCGGAAAAGGTGAAGGCCCGGGTGTAGTGCCCCGAGCCTTCGTGCCAGCGGGACGCGTTGGCACGGCGGAAGCTGCCTGATGGAAGGGCCTGGGTCAAGGCCGAGCGAGCGCGTTCCGGGACGGACGCGTGGAACACAAGTGCACGGACGCGTATCGGATGGGGATCTGCCGCGGCTGCGGCGCGGCGTTCTGGGTGTGTCCTGGCTGCGATCGTTACGGGGAGATCGGCTACTGCGAGGACGCGCGCTGCAAGCTGGCGGGGCGCGAGCGGATCGTGCACAAGGCGCGACGTCGGTATCGGGATTCGCCGGAAGGCCAGGCGCAGCACTGCGACGAGGAGCGCGCTCGCCGGCAGCGTCGGCCGGGTCGTCGAGGGCGTCGAGCTCAGCGCTCAAGGGGAACGGACGTCCAGGTCGTGGGTGATCCCCCTCCTTCGCTCGTTTCGGTTGCGGCCTTCTCGTGCGCGCGCAGCGTCGCGTTCACCTCCACGGTGGAGGTCGCGACGGCGTTGGCGCGCACGACGAGCGATGACAAATCGACTGACACTGACGATGGACCCCCGAGCGGGGGAGACGCGGCTCTTGATGATGGAGGGTCGGGACGAACGGATGCGGGCGGTGTTGGGCCCGGCGACGCGAGCGCATCCGCGGGCGGCGGAGACGCTGCTCGAGGGTTTGGCGCTGTGGCACCAGCAGGCGCTGTCCGTTGTGCTGTGTGTCGATGTTGGGGGCGATACGTCAGCACTTCGGCTGGAAGACGCGTTGGGTTTTGGCGTCAGGAACGTGCACTTCGAAGTCGAGGTCGCGCTGCGCGAGCCGGTCCGGCGCCCGCGCCGCCTCCCGACGCTGGGTAATTTCAGCGACCTTCGCCAGCTCTGCCTCCTGGGAGTGCCGTCGTGACGATCCCGCGGGAGACGGAGCTGGAGATCTTGCGGCTTACGGACGCCGAGAAGCTCTCACCGGGCACGGCCGCGAGCCTCGTGGGCGTCCATCACAGCGTGGTCGAGCGCGTGCAGGATCAGGCGGTCGTGGGCCCGCCCGAGCGCACTCCGCGCGTGAGCAAGCTCGCGCCCTACTACGACTTCGTCGGCGCGAAGCTGAAGGAGTATCCGAAGATCTGCGCGACGCGGTTGGCGACGATGGCGCGCGAGCGTGGCTTCGACGGTAGCGATCGGATCATGCAGCGATACGTTGTCGACGTCCGGCCGGCGAAGTCGGGGCGGGCCTACCTCGTGTGCGAGCGATTGCCGGGTGAGCAGGCTCAGATCGACTGGGGGCACGTAGGCCGCATCGCAGTGCCTGGGGGCGTTCGCTCCCTCTGGGTCTTCGTCCTGTACCTGGCGTACTCGAGGATGCGATACGCGGAGTTGGTCCTGGACCTCACGGCGGAATCGCTTCGGCGATCGCTCGTCCGAGCGGTGACGTTCCTCGGCGGCTCCACGCGCCAGTGGCTCTTCGACAACGCCAAGACCGTGGTGCTCGAGCGCCACGGCGGCGCGGCGCGACTGCATCCCGGACTCCTCGAACTCGCGGGCTCGCTCCGCGTGAAGCCCGTGCTCGCGCGCGTCCGGACCCCGACCGACAAAGGCGGCGTGGAGCGGTCGATCCGCGACCTTAAAACCGGCTTCTTCGCCGGGCGGAGGATCACCGATCTCGCGCGAGGCAACGAGCTGCTCCTCGAGCACATCGTGACGGTGATCGCGCGCCGTCCTCATCCGACCCTGCCCGGCTGCACGGTGGCGGAGGTCTTCGACAAGGAGAAGGAGCGCCTCATGCCGTTGCCGCAGGAGATGCCGCGGACGGAGCTGGTGCTGCCTGTCGCCGTCGACAAGACGGCGAGCGTGCGCTTCTGCACGAATCGCTACTCGTGCCCGCCGGAGCACGCGGGCGGCACGCTCGTCCTCAGCGCGAACGACGATCGCGTACGCCTCGTGGACGGCGATCGCGAGGTCGCGAGCCACGCGCGCTCGTGGGGTCGTATGCAGCGGATCGACGATCCGGAGCACCGCCGCGCGCTTGTGGATCACCGCCCGCGCGCGATCGCGATCACGCAGCGTGATCAGCTCCTCGATGCGGTGCCCGAGCTCTTGAAACTCTACGAGCATTGGGTCGAGGAGGGTCGCAACGTGAACTTCATGACGGGGCGTGTGCGCGGGCTGATGGGCGACTACGGCCGCGAGGTCCTCGGAGCCGCCGTCGGCATCATGGTGGCGCGCGGCACGAACGACATCGGAGCGCTAGCCCTGCTCTGCGAACAGGAGCGCCAGCGGAGAAACCAGCCGGTGCCGTCGGCCATGAAGCTCGGCGATCACGTCGATGAGCGCATCGTGCCGACGCACGACCTCGCCTCGTACGATCGGAAGAAGGGCGGTGCATCATGAGCGATATCTTCGACGAACTCGAGCGGCTCGGCCTGCGGTCGTCGCGCGCTCAGCTTGGGGCGCTGCTCACGCACGCGACAAAGAATCGCCTCTCCCCCGTCCAAGTCGTCGAACACCTGGTCGACATCGAGCGGCGCGAACGGGACGCACGGAATCTGGCGTCACGCACGAAGAAGGCGTCGGTCGGGGCGCACAAGACGATGGATCTCTTCGACTGGGATCACCCGACGAAGATCGATCGCACGCTTTGCGAGGAGCAGGTCCTAAATCTCGCCTTCGTGCAGACGCGTTCGAACGTCCTCTTCCGCGGTCCGGCCGGGCTCGGCAAGACGATGCTCGAACAGAACGCGGCGACCACC
>JANOWT010000138.1:0-8896 GCA_031418115.1 Gemmatimonadota bacterium | reverse complement strand
GCCGCCACGACGATCACCAGGCCCACGATCCAATCGTTCGATCTGACTTTCATCTGGCTCTCCCGAGTAGCCATACCATCGCCCAGAAGGCGTCGAGCACGAGGATCATCACTGCCGACTGCACCACCGCACTGGTCGCGGCCGCGCCGACGCCCTGCGCGCCACCGCGTGCGCGAAGACCGTGCACGCAGCCCAGCAGTGCGACCACAAAGCCGAAACTCGCCGACTTCACGAGCCCATACCGCACGTCGAACCCGTCGAAGAACAATCGCGCGCCCTTCATGAACTCCATCGTCGAGAGGTCGAGCAACATGAGCGACGCCGCCCACCCCGCACCGAGCCCCACGAACATGGCGACGCCGACGACCACTGGGAACATGAGTGTGCCCGCCAGCACGCGCGGGACGACGAGGTACGCGATCGGGTCGAACGAGAGTGTCTCGAGCGCGTCCACCTGTTCGGTCACGCGCATGGTGCCGAGTTCGGCGGCGATGTTCGCGCCCACACGGCCGGCGAGTGCGAGACCGGTGAGGACCGGAGCGAGCTCCATCATGATCGTCTTCTGCACCAGCGTGCCGACGAGGTAGCGCGGCACCGCACCGGTGAAGCTGTAGCTGGCGAGGAGCGCGAGCACCACGCCCGTGAAGACGGCGATGAGGATGCCGATCGGCAGCGAGTCGACTCCCAACTGCCGCGCCTGCTGCGAGAAGTTGGGCCACCAGGTGCGCACGTCGCGGCTCGACCGCGCCGCCTCGGCAGCGAGTTTCCCCGCCGCGCCGAACGACTCGAGCCCTTCACGCGCAGACCGGCCGATGAGTTCGATCACGCGCTCAAGTTACGCCGTCGGAACGCCTCCCCCCAAGAGGGGAAGCCAGACCGGGGGGCAGGCAACGCCCCTAGAGGTTCACTGGTTATCTTTCCGCGTCGCAACACCGCCGCCCGCTCGGAGGAGCCGCACCCTGGGCAAGCTCGTCGTACTGATGGTCACCGCGTTCCTCGACATGGTGGGGCTCCTCATGGTGCTCCCGCTGCTGCCGTTCTACGCGCAGCGGTTCGTGGGCCAGGGGCCGCTCTGGCGGGCGCTCGACATGGTCGGCATGGGTGGCGAAGGGAGCGTGATCGCGCTCATGGTGTCGTCGTTCGCGATCGCGCAGCTCGTGAGTGCACCCATGTGGGGCCGCGTCTCCGATCGGCTCGGGCGCCGCCCCGCACTGTTAGTGGGGATGGCCGCGAGCGGCATCGCGTACGTGGTGTTCGCGTTCAGTAACTCGCTCGAGCTGCTCTTCTTCTCGCGGCTCATCCAGGGCGCGGGGGGCGGCACGGTGGGCGTGATCCAGGCCTACGTCGCCGACGCGACCGAGCCCAAGGACCGCGCCAAGACGCTCGGATGGCTCTCGGCCGCGACCAATGCCGGCGTGGCGATCGGGCCCGTGATCGGGTCGGCGGCGGCGCGGTTCGGGCAGGCTGCGCCGGGCCTGCTCGCCGCGGGACTCACGCTCATCACGATGGCGTTCGCCTTCAAGTACCTCACGGAGTCCAACGAACGCGTGGGCTCCAAGACCGGCGAGCATCCTGTGATCCGCCGCTCGAGCACGGCGCTCAAGCGCGTCCTGTCGCACCCTGGCGAGCCGGCGTCGCGCCTCATCTTCATGTACGCTGTGGGGATGGGCGCCTTCCAGGGCACGACGGCGATCCTCGCGCTCTTCCTGCTGGATCGTTTTGGGATCGACGAGACGGGGATCGGCTGGGTGTTCGCGTACATCGGCGTGCTATCGGTGGTCGCGCGCGCGCTGTTCCTCGGGCCCGCCGTCGATCGTTACCGCGAGCCGCGGCTCAGCCGCTACGGCCAGACGTTGCTCGCGCTCGGGCTCTTCGCGCTGCCGTTCACGTACAACTACGTCGGGCTCGCGCTCGCGATCGCGCTCATCCCGCTCGGCACGGCGTTCACCTTCCCGTGCGTCACCGGGATGCTCTCACAGGTGATCCCCAACCATGAGCGCGGGTTGTACATGGGTGTGCAGCAGACGTTCGGTGGCCTCGCGCGCGTGATCGGCCCCATGTGGGCCGGGTTCGCGTTCGACTATCTCGGCAAGGGTGTGCCGTTCTTCACCGGTGCGGCGCTCGCGGCGGCGACGATCTGGCTTGGCGTGGGGATCGAGGATCATATCCCGCAGCATCCATTTGTAACAAAAACACCGGCTTCCTGAGCGCTCGCGGCGCAGAAGCGCTCACGGCGTTGACCGGCCCTCGCGACTGACTGGCGCAGGCGGGACGATGGGGCCTATTCTTGGGGCTTCCCACCGCGGCGCGCTGCCCTTCAGTCGGTCGGCGCCGTTCTCGCACATCATCCCCGAGGTCGTCATGCGTGAAGTTCGTCGTCGCGTCGCCATCAGGTGCAGCGTGATCGCACACCTGATCGTGCTCGCTCTGCTCCCCGCCGCGCTGCAGGCGCAGGCCCAGGCCACCACCGGCATCGTGCGAGGCATGGTGCGAGACGAAGCGGGAGCGGCCGTCGCTGGCGCCCTCGTGACACTCAAGAACACCGAGACGAACCTGAGCCGGACGATGCGCTCGGTGGAGTCCGGCCTCTACGTGGCCACGCTCCTCCCGCTCGGTCGCTACGAGGTGACGGTCCGCGCGCTCGGCTTCGAGTCGCAGGCACAGCGCGACATCGTCGTGCGGGTCGGGCAGGTGGTCGAGGTTCCGTTCGCGCTCAAGCGGAGTGCGACCGAGTTGACCGCGGTGCGCGTGAGCGACCGGAGCACCACGCCGGTCGACGCGGCCAAGACCGAGGCGACGACCACGCTCTCCGAACGGGTGATCGCCGGGATCCCGAACAACGGCCGCAACTATCTCGCCCTCACGCTCGTGACGCCGAACGTGGCCGTTACGCAGGGTCCGGACGGCGACGTGCTCTCTGTCGCCGGCCAGCGCGGCATCTTCAATAACGTCAGCGTCGACGGTGCCGACTTCAATAATCCGTTCTTCGGCGAGCAGCGCGGCGGCCAGCGTCCGGCCTTCACGTTCAACCTCGATGCGGTGCAGGAACTCGTCGTCACGAGTCAGGGCGCGAATGCGGAGTTCGGCCGGTCGGCGGGCGGATTCGTGAACGTCATCACCAAGAGCGGCACCAACCGCCTCGGCGGCTCGGTGCACTTCTTCGGCAAGAACGGCGCGCTCTCGAGCGACCTTGAGGGGAACGGCACACGACTCAAGCCGGACTTCAGCCAGAACCAGTTCGGCTTCACTCTCGGCGGTCCGATCATCAAGGACCGGGTCTTCTTCTTCACGGCATACGACCAACAGTCGTTCAGCGAGACGAAGCAGCGGAACAGGCCGACGAGCCCGGAGTTCACGGCGCTCACGAACTACTTGCAGACCGCGTTCGGCGGCGCGCTCGCGAACGATTTCGGGTCGATCGACCGCTCCAACGATGCGCAGGTGTTCATGGCCAAGATCGACTGGCGTCTCAGCGACCGCAACCTGCTCTCGTTCAAGTACAACTACACGAGCAACCAGCAGACCAACGGCACCTTCGACGTCGACACCTGGGGTCGGAGCGCCAACGCGATCGAGAAGGGCTCGAGCAACGCGTTCAGCGGTCAGCTCACCAGTCAGCTCACGAACACCATCGCGAACGAGTTCCGCTTCCAGATCGCCCGTGAGGACCGGCCGCGCGATTACGACGCGCCGACCCTGCCCGGCGGCCGCGACTTCCCCGACATCGCGATGGACTTCGGGAACGCGTTCCGCATCGGCCGGCCGTTCTTCATCCCGGTCGAGTACTACGACACGCGTCTGCAGCTGCTCAACAACGTCAGCATGGTGAAGGGGAACCACCTCTTCAAGGCGGGCGCCGAGGTCAACTTCGTCAACTCGACGCAGACGTTCATCGGTTTCGCGAACGGCCGCTTCATCTTCAGCAGTGTCAACGGCTTCATCAACTACGCCACCAACGGCAACAACTACGTGGAATGCTCCGGCGGCGGCTCGAGCCTCACGGGGACGTGCCCGGTCGGACAGAGCATCACGGGTCCAGTGCTCCTCTATCTCCAGCAGGCGGGAGTGGGCGGACGCACGGTGGAAGAGTCGGGAACGCAGTCGCTCAAGCAGATGGACATCGCGTTCTTCCTGCAGGACACGTGGAAGCCGAGTCCCAACCTGACGTTCAACTATGGCGTGCGCCTCGAGGGGCAGCAGCAGCCGGACCCGATCACCGATCCGGCCAACGTCTTCTTCGCGCCGTTCATCGGTCAGTCGGTGACGAATGGCACCGGCACGTACAAGTTCCCGTCGAACGGCGAGATCCCGTCGGACATGGCGATGATCCAGCCGCGCTTCGGCATGGCATGGGACCGCAAGGGCAACGGGACCGAGGTGGTGCGGTTCAGCGCGGGCATCTACAACGCGCGCATCGCGGCACTGAACTTCGCGTCGGTCCGCAACAACAACGGCTCTGTCGGACAGACGATGTTCCGCAACTCGTCGTTGACGTTCCTCGGGTTGCCGCCCGACATCGACCAGCTCCTGCCGGCGCCGGTCGGCGTGCCGTACTTCCCCGACATCTTCATCGTCGACGAGAACTTCAAGAACCCGCGTACCATGAGCGCGACGGCGGCGTACGAGCGCACGCTCGGCGCCGGTGGGCTCACCGGCTCGGTGTCGGTGACGGTCGCCAACACCGATCGCCTCACGCGGTTCGTCAACCGCAATGACGCGCTGTTCGGGAGTCCGTGGTCGACCGGGTTGCCGGCCGGCAACGGGATCGGCGGCCTGACCACGGTGGAGAGCAGCGCCAGCAGCCAGTACCGCGGCCTCACGATCGGCGTGGCCAAGCGGAGCGGTGAGAACAATCAGTTCGAGATCAACTACACCTACTCGACCGACAAGTCGGACGACGACAACGAGCGCGATCCGTTCACCTTCCGGTATGCCCGCGCGAACCGGTTGGACCGTGAATGGGGGTACAGCGATCGTGACCAGCGCCACCGCTTCAATGCATTCATCCTCTCGCGTCTGCCCGCGGGCCTGTTGCTGAACAACCGGTTCAGCTATGCCTCGGCGCAGCCGATGAGCGAATCGTGCGTAGCCAATGCACCGTCGGGTCTCCGCGCCGCGACTGGCGGCGACCGCGTCTGTGCGAACGGTACGATCCTGGAGCGCAACACGCTCCGTCGCGACAACGAGTATGCGAGCTGGGACCTCCGAGTGTCGCGCCCGTTCTCGTTCGGGGCCGGCAAGAACCTCGAGGCGATCATCGAAGTGTTCAACGTGCTCGGTCGGAACAACTTCCGCGATCCGGCGTTCGGGTCGCTGCTGTTCAACTTCGACGGGACGATCCGCAGTGGGCTCGGTGATCCGCGGCAGATCCAGGCCGGCATGCGGTACGCGTTCTAGGGAAGCACTGATGTAGGTCGGTCAGCAGCGAACAACGCCAGCATCGGGTGACTTCCGATGCTGGCGTTGTTTTCGCTCTGGAGGTGCTCGCGTCGGATCAGGGCGCCTTTGGCGTCGATCCCGTCGACTTCTTCAGACTGTCGTTCAACAGATTGGCGATCAGCACATTGACCAGCCCGCCACCCTGCGCGCCATCGCCACCGCCAGCGATGATGTCGGGGACGAGCTTGAACCCGCTACCGGCGAGCGCCTTCGCGGTCTCGATCAACGCGTAGTTGTCGGATTCCATCGACGAGATCTTGAGTTTGATCACGTCGGCCTCGGAGGTACCGATCGCCCGGATCTTCCCGGCATCCGCCTCGCCCGTCATCTGTGTGACCCGCGCATCGGCTTCGGCGTTCACCATCTTGGACTTCGCGTCGGCCTCGGCGTTGATCAGCCGCGACCTCGCGTCGCCCTCGGCCTTCTTCACCAGCGCGCGCGCGTTGAACTCCGCGATCTCCACGTCGCGTTCGGCGCGCACCACACCCGGCTGCGTGTCG
Source organism: Gemmatimonadota bacterium (assembly GCA_031418115.1). Classification (GTDB taxonomy): domain Bacteria; phylum Gemmatimonadota; class Gemmatimonadetes; order Gemmatimonadales; family Gemmatimonadaceae; genus Pseudogemmatithrix. Next base: position 2,957 of record JANOWT010000138.1, on the reverse strand, counting down.
GCCTGCGCCTTGGCCTGTTGGAGCGACTTGCGCACCTCTTCGGCCTCGCGCTGCGTGCCGTACGTCACCCGCTCCTGCTCGGCGATCTTGCGGTCGGTGAGCGTCTTCATGAGCTGTTCGGGCGGTGCGATGTCGCCGATCAACGTGTTCACCGCGCCCACGTTGTACTCGTCGAGCGCCGAGGAGATGCTGGCGCGCGCTTCTTCCTGCCGTTGCACGCGGTTCTTGAGGAAGTCGATCACGTCCGACCCCTGCGCCGCATTGCGGAAGTAGTTGCCGATCGTCGGCTCGAGCACCTGCGTGACGAGGTTCGCCACGCTGCCGAAGCGCGCGATCACCTTGGGCGCGTCGCTCCGTGGGATATGGATGATCTGCGAGACGTCGAGATTGTACGGAAAGCCGTCGCTCGAGCGCACCGTGATGCTCGAGAGCCGCTCGTCGAGCTTGTGCGCCTCACTCTTGGTGTTCGCCCAGTTGAGCACGACGTTCGCGGTGGGGACGAGCTCCACCTTGTGCGTGTACGGGTTGATCGGATACTTGCCCGGATCGAGCGCCTCGGCCCACACACCTTTCTGGCCGCGGCTTACGAGGTTGCCATGCTTGAAGCCCGCGCCAGAGAGATCCACGCCGACGCTTCCCACATAGGCGATCACCACGCCCACATTCGCGATCGGCACCACCGTCATGTCCTTGATCTCGACGGTCGCGAAGCGCGGGTTGATGTAGTAGCGACCGGCCAGCATCACCTGCTCCTGCAGACCCTTGTAGCCGCCCCCGTCGATGAACGCCTGCGCGTCCTGGAAGAGGCTGTGGTTCGCGACCTCGCGGCCGGCGATCTCGCCGGTGACGAGCGGCTGACCCTCGCGCGTGGTGACGATGCCGACCTTGTTGTCCTCGATCTCGAGAACGCGCACGAGCTCGACGGAGAAGAGCTCCGTGTTGATGCGATAGGTGCCCGGCGGGATGACCGTGATCTGCGGGCCGCGCTCGCCGTCGCCCGAGAGGAAGGCGCGCGCATTCTGGAATGAATCGCAGTCCACACGTCGCGCCAGCACGCGACCGGCCACGAGCGGCATGCCGTCACGCGCCTCGACGATACCAACTGTCCCTTCGTCGACCGTGGTGAACTTCACGACCCGGATCTCGAACTGCCACGGCCATTTGAAATAGTGGATGCCGGGCGGGAGCGTGTCGGCCTGGATGCCGGCCTCGCCGTTGAGTGCGACGATCCTGCCGTCGGGCAACGTGCGGTCGGCACCGAAGAGCACGAACTTCTTGTCGACGACCCCGATCGAGTCCTGTGGGATGATGAGGACGCCGAAGAGGCGCAGTACCAGCTTGTAGCCGAAGATCAACGTCAGCAACAACACGGCCCACCAGTACTGGATGAGCAGTGCGAATACGATGTCCATTGCCGATTCCTGTTGGAGGTTCGGTGGTGACGATATGGGCTGATGCGCGAGACCGCCAGAGACGCGTCACTGGCGCCGCCGACCGCCGAACGCGTAGACTCCCTCCGAATCTCCCACTCCCCCGCGCCCGATCGTGCGAGCCAAGTGACGAACATCCCATTGAAGCCGTTGCTCGGCATCTCACTCGCACTCCTAGTCGGCTGCACCCAAGACTTCTCCGCGCCGAGGTGGGCGTTCCCAACCTCGGCGCTCGCCGCGTCGCCGGCCCCGCCCGACCCGTTCTTCACCGCCGACAGCACGCACACTCACCGCATCCCGGGCTCCGACCGCAGCTTCACGCGGAAGCAGGCGTTCGATCGCCACGCGCCGGTCGATTGGTTCCCCGGCTCGCATCCCGCTCCGCCTCGGCCGGTGATGTTCGGCCGACGGCCTTCCGCGTGGGCCTGCGGCTTCTGTCATCTCCCCGACGGCGCTGGTCGCCCGGAGAACGCCGTGCTCGCCGGTTTGCCCGCCGAGTACATCCTGCAGCAGGTGCGGGCCTTCCGCGACGTTACCCGACGCTCGGCGAACCCGGTCGCGGCCACGACGAGCATGCACATGCTGGCGAAGCTCTACACCGACGCCGAGGTCGCTGAGGCTGCAGCGTACTTCTCGCGACTCAAGCTCACGCGCCGCAACCGCATGGTCGAGAGTGACTCCGTGCCTCGGCACCGCATCGCCGGGCTGCTCTACACGCGCGACGGCACGGGTCAGGTGCCGACGGACGGCCGACTGATCGAGATGCCGGACGACTTCGAGCGGCATGAGTTGCACGACCCGACCGTGCACTACACGACCTTCGTGCCCAAGGGGAGCCTGGCGCTCGGGCGGCAGCTCGTGACGCAGGGGCCGGCGGGGATCGCGACGTCCTGCGCGACCTGCCATGGACCGTCGCTGCTCGGCGTGGGTGTGATCCCGCCGATCGCGGGGCGGTCGCCGCAGTACATCCTGCGGCAGTTGATCAACTTCCGCACTGGGGCGCGTGCGGACAGCGGCAGCGTGCCCATGATGCCGGTGGTGAAGGCGCTGACGCTGCCGCAGATGGTCGCGGTGGCGGCGTATGTGGGGTCGCTCGAGCCGCGTTGAGCCCCACGGGTGGCCGCGGGCGCGTCGCGGGACTGGCTGACCATCCGTCGTCCCTCTAACTTCGCGGAGCCGCACGCCCTCGTCCCACGACCCGCCGCACTTGACCGAACAGCTCCGCGACCAACTCCAGGCCACCCTCAGCGGCAGCTACACGCTCGAGCGCGAACTCGGTGGCGGCGGCATGTCGCGCGTCTTCGTCGCCGAGGAGCTGCGCCTCAAGCGCAAGGTCGTCGTGAAGGTCCTCTCGCCCGAGCTCGCGCAGGGGATCAGCGTGGAGCGCTTCGAACGCGAGATCCAGACGGTCGCGGCGCTGCAGCACGCCAACATCGTCCCGGTGCACACTGCGGGTGAGACGCAGGGTCTTCCCTACTACACGATGCCGTACGTGGAGGGCGAGTCGCTGCGCGCGCGGCTCGGCAA
>JANOWT010000137.1:0-6463 GCA_031418115.1 Gemmatimonadota bacterium | reverse complement strand
GGCTTCCCGTTGCTCGTGATCGCGATGATGCTGCCGTTGTTCATCATCCCGGCGGTGGTCGGGAGCGCGGTAACACTCACGCTGGTGAACGTCTTCCCGGCGCGACGCACGCGCGACATCCTCTCGGTGATCGCGGTGCTGACGGCGGGCGGCATCGTGCTGCTGTTCCGGTTGATCCGCCCCGAGCGGCTGGCGCGCCCGGAGGGATTCCGCTCGTTGATCGACTTCATCGCGGTGCTGCGTACGCCGACCTCGCCGCTGCTGCCGAGCGAGTGGGTACAGAAGGCGACGATGGGGTTCCTGAATGGCGAGCCGGATTGGTTGTCGCTGTATCTGCTGTGGACGACGGCGGCCGCGGTGTTCGTGCTCGGTGCGTTGCTGCACCGGTGGCTCTATCTCGACGGATTCAGCAAGGCGCAGGAGAGTGCGCAGAAGTTCGTGAAGAGCGGCGGCGTCATGGGAATGATCGGCGACAAGATCCTCTCGCCGTTCGGGACGCTCAAGCGCGAGCTCGTTCTCAAGGAGCTCCGGTTGTTCTTCCGCGACACGACGCAGTGGTCGCAACTGATCCTGCTCGCAGTGCTGGTGGTGGTGTACGTGTTCAACATCAAGTACCTGCCGCTCAAGGGCGAGGGGATCACGTTCTTCCTGGTGAACGTGGTGCCGTTCTTGAATCTCGTGCTCGCCGGGTTCGTGCTGGCGTCGATCGCCGCGCGGTTCATCTTCCCGGGCGTCTCGCTCGAGGGGCGCACGCTCTGGCTGCTGCGCTCGAGCCCCATGCAGGTGCGCGATCTGCTCTGGGCCAAGTTCTGGGTGGGGACGACGCCGCTGCTGGTCCTCGCGCTCGCGATCGTCGGCGTGACGGACTACATGCTCGAGGTGACGGACTTCATGTTCTTCGTTTCGGTGGGGAGCATCACCCTGCTGACGTTCGCGCTCTCGGGGCTGGCGATCGGATTCGGCACGATGTTCCCGCAGTTCGAGACCGAGAACGCAGCGCAGATCCCGACGAGCTTCGGCGGACTGCTGTACATGATGGCGTCGGTCGTGGTGATCGGGGGGGTGGTGATCCTCGAGGCACGGCCGGTCTACGGGTATCTCTCGGCGAAGGCGTTCGGCACCGCGGCCGACCCGACGGAGATGGCACTCGGGTTCGGCGCGGCGGCCCTGCTGTGTGTTGCCGCGACGATCATCCCGATCCGGATCGCACTCACACGGCTCGAGGCGGTGGAACGATGAGCACGCTGAGCACTCGCATCACTCGCGCGAACGAGACGGACATCCTGTCGCTGCTCTCGCTCAACAATCGCTATGCGGCCGCCGGCCTCACGCTCGTGCGCACGCAGGAGTTCGCGGCCAATCATCTGGGCGACTACCGCGTGCTGCGCGACGCGAGTGGCGGGATCCTTGGCTGTGTCTCGCTCGACGAGTACAGCCCGAGCGTGGCGGAGATCATCTCGCTCGCGGTGGAACAGGACGCGCACGGGCTGGGCTATGGACGACAGCTGATCGCGGCCGGCGTGGAGCTCGCGCGCACGCGCGGGTACACGGAACTCTTCGCCGTTTCGTTCTCCGATGAGCTCTTTCTGAGCTGCGGGTTCGAACGGGTGCCGCTCAGCACGTACCCTGAGAAGATCTCACGGTACCAGAAGGTGGACCGGACGGAGATCGAAGTGGGTGAGAAGCACTGCTTCGCGAAGCGGTTGCCGTAGACCGAGTTCACGGCCCGGCGCCGCGCCCGCTGCTACGCCGTGGCGCGTAACGCACCCATCAGGATCTGCCAGAACGCGGGGACCGATCCGATCACCCAGATCACCGCAGCAGCCGGGAGGATCCGCCCCCGCGACGTCTTGCCGACGACCGCGATCCCGATGCCGATGAGGACACTGCACCAGACCGTGAAGATGTCGACGCGCCCCGCCAGCGCGAGGAGGCCCGCACTCATGTTGGGATCGAGGAAGCGGGCGACGCTCGTGGAGATCTGATACGGGCTCGTGATCGTGTTCGTGTCGATGAGCAGACCCTGGACCGTCACCGTGAGCATGGAAATGATCTTCGGCGCGAAGGAATAGGCGGCGATCATCGCCGCCTTGCCATAGCCGAACTCGTCGTCGGCTCCGACGATCTTCCCGGTGATCCAGGTGCCGAGTCCGACGAGGAGCACGCCGATCGGCACACCGACAAAGGCGCCGAACGTCCCGAAAATGCCGCCCCACTTCTTCGCCATCGCGACGGCCTCGGGTGGCACGGCCTGGCCCTGCGCGGCGGCCTCGGCGAAGCGACGATTCATCTCCGCGTCCATGACGCCCTCCAACACGCCGCGGTTGGCGACGAAGAGCGCACCGATCACGACCGTCATGATGCACATCATCAGGAAGAACCCCGATTCCGCACGGCGCGCGAACACCGCACTGGGGGAGGTCCAGATCTCGATCAGATCGTCGATGATCGTGGCCTTCTCTGGTGCAGGAACGGGGGTCGGGTCCGACATCGGCACTCCTGCATAGGGGATTGGACGGCTCGTGGAAGCTGTAGGCTTCGCGTGCGGCACGCAACACGAGGGCGCCCGGCCGCGATCGCGACCAGGCGCCCTCGTTCACTTTCCTCCCTCAGTGCATGCAGTACTTGCCGCGCCTACCGACCCTCAGGTCGCTCAACGGGAGGCCGCCTCGGGCCCATGTCACCGCGCATCTCACCGCGCATCTCACCGCGTGGAACCTCGCGAGGCGCGCGCGACTCGCGCATACCGCGCTCGTACCCGCGACGCTCCGCCGTCATCTCGCGGACCTTCTGTCGTTGCGCGTCATTGAGGATCCGTTCAGCGGCCGCACTCATGCTGGAATCGCGACGCCGGCGCTGCTCGACCTGCGGACGCTCCGCCTCCATGCGAGCACGCGCCTGTGCCTGCATCGAATCGCGCGCGGCCGGCGTGCGAGCACCCGACCTCGCCCGAGTCATCATGGAGTCGCGAGCGCCACGCATGCGATCGTTGAACTGCTTGCGCTCGGCGTACTGGATGCGTTCGAGCGAATCGAGTTGGATGATCTGACGCGGCGTGAGATCGAGCTCACGACGCGCGTTGAGCAGATGCGTGATCCCACCCTGACGCTCGCCTGCATCGCCCGGACCGCGGTGCTGCATGGAACGCTGCATAGGCCGCTGCGTCGGGCCCTGCATGCCGCGGGGCCGGCCCTCAGGCGGCAGACCGCCGGGTGCTCCCTGACCGGGCTGCGCCGAAGCGAATATCGGTGCGCCAAGGAGTGCGACGCCCAACGCCAACGTGAGATTGCGAATGGTGCGTGACATGATGCGCTCCAGAGGTACGTGCGTAGCGGAATCGCCGCGCTCAAAGAGGAGACGCCGCGAACGCGGCCATGTTAAGCTTCACCGCCATGACGAGCTTTCATACCAAGCCCAGATTCCCGCGTGGCTTCCGTTGCGCCAGCCGCAATGTGGGCCTCAAGCCCGCGGCGAAGGACCTCACGCTCTTCGTGAGCGACGTCGAGGCGCATGCGGCCGCCGTGTTCACGCGCAACCATTTTCCGGGCGCGCCGATCATCCTCGGCCGCGAGACGATCCGCGGCGGCAGGCTCAAGGCGATCGTCGCGAACAGCAAGGTCAGCAACGTCGCCACCGGTGCGCGCGGCGTCGAGAACGCGCGGCGCATGGCGGCCGCTGCTGCCGCCGAGCTCGGCACTGGCGCGGACCGCGTGCTCGTGAGTTCGACCGGAGTGATCGGCGTGCAGTTACCGGTGGAGAAGATCGAAGCGGGCATCCGCGGCATGGCCGCGGACTTGCAAGACGATCCGCTCGTCGGCGCCGAAGGGATCATGACGACGGACACCCATCCGAAGGCGCTCTCTGCGAGCGTGGGCGATGCGACGATCACCTGGGTCGCGAAGGGCTCGGGGATGATCGAGCCGAACATGGCGACGATGCTCAGCTACATCTTCACCGACGCCGCACTCGATGCCGCGACACTCGACCGGTTGCTGCGCACGGCGGTCGCTCGATCGTTCAACATGCTCAGCGTAGACACCGACACGAGCACGTCAGACACCTGTGCGATCCTGGCGAACGGGCTCGCGGGCGCTGTCGATGAGGCGGAGTTCCTGCGCGTGCTCTCTGCCGGCTGTGTACGCATGACCGAGATCCTCGGCCGCGATGGCGAGGGGGCCGAGCACCTGCTGCGGGTGACCGTGCGCGGAGCGAAGAACGATCACGAGGCGCGCCTGATCGCGAAGTCCGTGCTCAACTCACCACTCGTGAAGACGATGGTGCACGGCGCCGACCCGAATGTGGGCCGACTGCTCATGGCGGTGGGGAAGTGTTTCGATTGCAAAATCCGGCCCGCGTCGACCGATGCCTGGATCAATGGATTCCAGGTGGTGAAGAGCGGCGAGCGGCTGACGTTCGACGATGCGGTGGTGCGTGTCGCGCTCAAGGCCGAGGTCGTGGACCTTGAGATCAGGCTCGGCGTGGGCACGGCCGAGGCGATAGCCTATGGATGCGATCTCACGAAGGGATACGTGGACGAGAACGCGAGTTACTACTCGTCGTGAGACGGACGCATCGCCGTGCGCGCGGCCCCGGCGCTGAGATCAGCTGCGCGGTTGCTCGATCCTGAGCTTCTCCCCGCGCTCCGACTCCGCGAGCAGCTTGGTCACGAACCGCTGACCTTCACTGATCCGCTCGACCTCGAGTGCGATCGAATCCACGGCCGACTCCAGCCGCACGAGGCGATCGGCGTTCTCGCGCGCGAGCTTGTCGTCGATGATCGGAGTGGATCCCTTGCGCCACATGTTGCGCGCGTACGTGACGGCGAGCGGCGCGAGCACGAAGACCGAGAGGATCGCGGTGATGGCGGTGATGTCGACGTTCATAAAGGGGTTTCCGTCTGGAGAGTCAGCGGGCTGAAGCAGCGCGCCGCGCGCGCCGGCGATGAGCTTCCCGGTGGAGGCGATGTCGCCCTCGATCTGCAGGATGCGCTGGTCGAGCTGCTGGATGCGCGCTTCGATGCCGGCGCGATTGGCGCCGGACGCGCCTTCGAGGTCGGCGACGAGTTCCTCACGCCGGCCGGCCGCCGAATTCAGTTGATTGGACAGCTCTGAACGCTGGGCGCGGAGCGCGGCGAGTTCCTCGGTGGTGCGGGGCACGCCCGTGAACAGTCCGTTCTCGTTCGTCGGCGCCGGAGTGCTCACCAGACCCGGCGGCGTGGGCGGTGCCGGCGGTGCCTGGACCTGAGTGGCCTGGAGCGGGAGCGTAAGTGGCATGCTGGAACTTACGTGCCCGACGGCCCGCCGGTGTCACGCCCGGCCTGACCACGCTTCCACCAGAGGTACACGGGGACCCCGGCGGCCAGGACAAGCGTCCCGCGGAGCGCGTTCATTGGGTTCGACACGATCGCGCCGAGCACCACGTAGGCGGCCGCGAGCATGAAGAGCCCCGTGCTCCACGGATGGAAGGGCGCGAGGAAGTACGCCCCGCGCGCCTCGCGACGCCGGTAGACGATCAGTGTGGCCGCGGTCAGTCCGAAGAAGATCCAGTCGGCGAACGTGACCCAATCGAGCAGATCGCCGTAGCTCCCCGAGAGCACCAGCGCGATGGACCAGGCGCACTGCAGTGCGATCGCGGCGACGGGCGTGCGAGTGCGCGGATGCAGCACGGCGAGCGCCCGGAAGAACACGCCATCGCGCGCCATGGCCTGATAGACCCGCGGCGTGACGAGGATGACGAGGTTCAAGAAGCCCGCGGTCGAGATCGCGATCCCGATCGCGATGAGCCGTCGCCCTGCGTCACCGAACTTGAGTCCCATCACGTCCGCGGCCGGCGCTCGACTTGCGGCGAGACCCTCAACGCCGAGCGCATCGAGGTACGTGAAGTTGGCGAACAGGTAGGCTGCGGCGACGATCAGTACGCCGATGACGAGCGCACGCGGCAGGTCGCGCCGCGGATCGACCATTTCCTCGGCGACGAAGTTGGTCTGCTGCCAGCCGCCGTACGCGAAGAGCACGGGCACGAGCGCGGTGCCGAGCGCCACGGCGACCGCGAGGAATCCCTGCGGAACGGCGAGCGGTGCTGCGGTGACGGCGGCCGTCGCCGCCGCTGCAGGAGCATCGGTGACAAAGAGTCCGACGACGATCAGCATCGCGATCGCCGCGAGCTTGAGTACGGTGAACACGTTCTGCACCACAGCGCCCGGTGCGACGCCGAGGATGTTGATCACCGTGAAGACGCCGATCGCCGTGATCGCGAGCGCGGGTTCGGAGCCCGCCCCGAGGCCAAGCAGCGGCACCGCGTAATTCGCGAACGTGACCGCAACGGCGGCGGTGGCCCCACTCGCGATCGCGAGCAGTAGCGCCCACCCGTACAGGAATGCCGGCAACGGTCCGAACGCATCACGCAGGTAGGCGTAGCCACCGCCGGCCGAAGGCGCACGCGCGCCGAGCTCGGCGAAGATGAA
>JANOWT010000136.1:0-1598 GCA_031418115.1 Gemmatimonadota bacterium | reverse complement strand
GATGCCCGCGGCGATCGCGGCCTTCACGGCCGGCACGACGCACCAGACCGCCGAACGGCCTGGATCATCCAGCTTGTACGTGATGTCGGGCATGAAGTACGCGTAGCCGCGCGACGTGTAGACGCTCGGGTTCGCGTAGCGAGTCGCGTTGGGTTGCGCGTACGCATGGAATCCCTGCGAGAGCCGCTCGTAGATGTACGTGAGCGTCGGGTAACGCTTGCCTTCCTCGTAGCCAGCGGGCAGGAACAATGCGCCCTGCAGCTCGTCGCCGTTGTTGTCGCACTTGTAGTTGATGAGTCGCGCACCGGCGCTCCACGCGACATCCGCCTGCTGCGGATTCGCGTCCGTGAGGCGCCGCGGGTTCGCGAGGCCAGCGTCGGCCACGTACCAGTCGGGGAAGTGCACGAACGTCTGCCGCGTGAATGCCCAGACCTCGGCGTCGCGCGCGCGGCGGAAGTCGATCTTGGCGTCCTCCCATGCGAGTGCGCGCGCGCCGCCGCGCTGCGGGTCGACCTGCGCGAGTCCTTCCTTCTTGGTGCGCTCGCCGTAGGTCTCGACGAAGATCGGCTTGGCGAGGTCGATCCCGCGCTCCTTGGGATCGGCGCCGACGCGTTGCTGGTAGCGCACCGCATCACGCTTGCCGTTGCCGGTGATGTTCACGGCCGGTCCTCCCGCAACGCCCACGCGCCAGATGTCCCAGTTGTCGCGCACGAACACGAAGCGCGAGTCCCGCGACCAGCCGAATGGTGGGCCCACCGCCGGCTTCACCACGTTGTGATCATCATCCATGTCCCAGAAGGTCGCCGCCACGCCGTCCGTGAGACGCCGCGACGACTTGGTCGCGAACTCGTACACGTTCCAGTGGCCGTCATCGTACCAAGAAGCACGCGCACCGTCGGGCGACATGAGCAGGGCAAAGTTGCCGCCCGGGTCCTGCAACGACTTCGCGATCACCGCACGCTCCCCGCTCAGCGCGTCGATCGCGTACAGGTCGCGCAACGTGCGACCGTCCACGCTCGCCTGCCGCTCGTAGGGAGTGAAGTCGGCGCCGAGCGCCCATCGATCACCGAAGCCGACCGTCGCCGTGCGTACCACGTCGTCGGTCAGCTTCACGACCGTCGCCGCAGGCACGTGCCACGCGGCGAGATAACTGAAGCTCCTGTCCTGACCCTCCTGCACCTGCTGCGCGCTCTGCAGTCGAGGGTCCTTCCAGTGCCAGAGGATCAACGATGGTGTCTCCTCGTCCTGCCGGGCGGGCGCGATCTGGCCGCCGGCGCCGGCGCCGGGCGCGGGCGCATTCGCTCCCGCACCGACGGGAGCCGCCGTCGATGGTGGCGGAGCGGGACGCGGGGCGCGTAGGCCGAAGTAGATCGTGCCCTGTGTGTCGCTCCACTTGGGCGCACGGTCGGCGCTCACCACGAGCCCGCCCGTGATCCCCGCACTGCGTTCATGGATCATGACACTGGTCGGTGACCGCGACGCGAGGCGCGACCAGCCGAGGACCGTCGTCAATGTGTCCCGTGTCGCTGAATCGGCGACTGAGCGCAAGACCGCGAGTGCGTCACCGGTGTCGGCCCACACGAGGCGGCGATAGAGCG
>JANOWT010000135.1:0-4162 GCA_031418115.1 Gemmatimonadota bacterium | reverse complement strand
CGTTGCGGACGGCGACTCGGCAGGCATCGGCGCGGAGGGCCCCTCGCCGAAGACCGAGTCGAGCGCGCTGCCGCCGGACGGCCCCGACGTCGCACCGACGGCGGCCAAGCGTTGCGCGGAGCTCTCGTCGTTGGGGTCGACGCCAAGTCCGAAGATCTCGTCGAGCGGGCTCAGCGGCCCACCGGCGGCCGAGGGTACCGCGGAGACCACCATCAGCGCGATCGGCGTGAGCGCACGACGCGCGAACGCGGAGAAGAACTCGCGGGCGCTCGGGCCGCTCGAGGCGGGCGCGGACCGAGGCGTATCGAGCGGCGTGGTGAGCGAGACATCCGCGAACGACATCTCCGACAGCATCGCGTTCGCGGGAGCCGGCGGTTCGACCGCGAAGTCGCCGGACACCGGCGTCTCGAAGTCGAGGGTCACGCGCGGTGCGGTCGTGCGTGGCGCGGGCGGCGCGGGCGGCGCGGCGGCGATGGGCTCAGGCTCGAACTCCGGGAACTCGTCGGAGACGGCCTCGAGCGGCGCAGCTGAGAGTTCGATAGGCGCAGCCGAGGGTTCGAGAGGCGCAGCCACCATCGCCGGTTCGGATGGATGCTCCGACGCCTGCTCTAGCGCGCGCAGGCGGTCCTTCAGTCCCTGGTCGGCCGGTGCCTGTGCGATCAGCTGGCGATAGACCTCGACCGCTTTGTCGTGGAGCCCCTGCTGCACGTAGAGCGCCGCCATCGTCTCGGTGACGAAGCTGGCCGGCGTTTCGAACCGCCGCCGGAGGTCCTCGATGTCCACGCGAACGGTCTCTGCATCCTCGAGCGATGGCAGCAACGGGATACCCGCGAGGGCGGACGACCGGCTCGTCGCCGGCTCAGCGACTTCGAAGTCAGTCAGCAGTGTCAACTCGTCCCGCGGGACCTCGACGAGTGCGTCCTTCGACAGGTGATCCATCGCGATCGATGGGATCGCCGGTTGAGCCTGGGGATCCGGCGAGAGGAACTCGAGCGACTCGAGGCCGTCGAGCGGATCCGCGTTCCCACTCTCGAACTGCGTCGACTCCAACTCGTCCAACGGAGGTACGTCGGCGCTGAACTCCGCCAGTTGGAGCCCGTCGATCGACGCCATCTGGGACAGTGGTTCGGCGACCTCGGATTCTTCGATGATCCTGCCAACCGGCACGCTCACCATAGGGGCCCGTGGCGTGGCGACGAATGGTGCGGGAGCGGACGGCGCTTCGGCGACGATCGAGTCGAGTACTTCGTGGACCGCGGAAAGTGCCGACGCAGAGGCCGACGGGGCGGCCGCCGGCGAGGTCGACGGGGCGGCCGACGGGGCTGACGCGTCCGGTGACTCGCCAAAGTCGAAGTTCAGGTCGAAGAGCGAACCGCGCTTCTCGGGCTTCGGCTGCGCTGAGACCTCGACCGTCCTGGCGGAGGAATCGACCGACGGGCGCGCGGGTATCGACGGCGCTTCACCGAGCACCGGTGCCGGCGGCGCGATGCTCGGGCGCGAGGTCGGCGCGTCGAGGTCGACCATCCCGTGCGATTGCATCGAGGAGGCCACGCTCACGGACTGCGCGACGGAGACGATGTTCGGCGCGATCGACGGCGCGGCCGGAGTCTCGGCGCCACCGCCGACTTCGGCGAGCAGGGCGATGACTTCGTCGTTGCGACGATCGAACTCGAGGACGCGGGTGTACCAACCGCGAGCGGTCTCAAAATCCATCCCGAGCCGGGCGATGTCGCCCAGATGCCTCAGCGCGATGAGGTTCTCCGGGTCGACCGCCAGCGCGGCCTCGAAGGGCGCGCGAGCTTCTTCGAACCGAGCGGTCTCGAAGAGGCACTGACCGTACACGACCAGCCCGTTCATGTTGCCGGGCTGCTCGCCGAGGTGCTTTTCGCACAGCAGGATCGCCCGGTCAATGAAGCCGGTCTTGCGGTACTCGTTGGCCAGCGGCGCGAAGAAGCGTCGCGGGTTCTCGTGGTAACGCTTCCGAAGGTCGTCGACGCGATTGGATGCGGTCATGCTGAGTATTCCGTGAAGGGGTCGCGGGGGCGCGAGCACCCGAGGTCAAACTATCACTTATTCCGAGCGAGCGTCAATCAGAAGTTGGCGTGTCGCTTGATTTTACGTCACTCGCCCGGGTACTTTTGAAGGCTAGTTCATCCACTGCGCGAGGGGTCCCGAACGCCTCAGGCCGGGCGTTGGAATCCTCGCGCGTCTTCACTACTGCTTGCTCCAGGGGTCGTCGTCCGTGCTTCAATCGATGCGGGGCATCGCCAAGTATATCTGGATCTTCCTCTTTGTCGCCTTCGTCGGCGGCTTCCTGCTGGGTGACGTGTCGGGCCTGCTCGGCCGCTCCCCGGTGACGCCCACCACGGCGGTCGCCAAGGTGAACGGGAGCGAGATCCTGTACCTCACGTGGCAGAACCTCTCGCTCCAGCTCGCGAGCGAGCAGGAACGTCGGTCTGGGCGCTCGCTCAACCTCGATGAGCGTCGGCAGATCGAGGACCAGGCGTTCAACCAACTCGTTTCTGACGTACTCCTCCAACAGGAATACGAGAAGCGGGGGATCCACGTCACAGATGCGGAGATCCGCGAGGCCGCGCTGACCTCCCCGCCCCCGGATGTCTACCAGAATCCGAGCTTCCAGACGGACGGTCGTTGGGACCCCGCCAAGTACCAGCGCTTCATCACGTCGCCGATCGCGCGGCAGCAGGGCATCAGCCTGCAGCTCGAGAACTACTATCGGTCGGAGTTGCCGCAGCAGCGCCTCTTCTCGCAGATCTCGTCCGAGGCCTGGGTGAGCGATGAGCGCCTGTTCCGGATGTTCCGCGATGAGCGCGACTCGGCGACGGTGCGCTTCGTTGCGATCAAGCCGACGCCGGCGCAGATCGAAGCCGCCGTGGTCACCGACGGCGAGGCCAAGCAGTTTTACGGCCAGTACGAGGGCCGTTGGGAGCGCCCGGGGCGCGCCGTCGTCTCCGTGATCGGGATCGGCCGAATCCCCACCGCGGCCGATACCGCCGCGACCGCGGGCCGTCTGCTCACGCTTCGCGAGGAGATCTCGAGCGGTCGCTCGACGTTCGAGGATGTGGCCAAGCGCGAGTCCGAAGACACGATCTCCGGCCCGCAGGGCGGCGACTTGGGACGCGGTCCGAAGGGACGATTCGTCCCCGAGTTCGAAGCGGTGGCATTCGCGTTGCGCGCCGGGCAGATCTCTGACCCGGTGAAGACCCAGTTCGGCTGGCACCTGATCAAGGCGACCGAGCGCAAGGGCGACACGCTCGCGTTGAGTCACATCCTTGTCGCGGTCAAGCAGAACGACTCCACGGCGACGGCCACGGACCGACGCGCGGACGAACTCGCGTCACTCGCCGGTGGTGCTACCGAGCCCTCGAAGCTCGACAGCGCTGCGGCCAAGCTCGGCCTGCTCGTCACGCAGCTCCCGGTGCAGGAAGGCCAGACGACCAACTATCTCGGTCGTCCGGTGGGCGGCATCACCGGATCAGCGTTCTCCGGAATGTCGATCGGCGAGACGAGCGACCTCCTCGATGACGAAGAGGGCTACTACCTCGTGCGTCTCGACTCGGTGACCCGCGGCGGCAAGCAGCCCTTTGACTTGGTCCGCACGGAGATCCTGCAGGCACTCAAGGAGCGGAAGGCCGTCGCGACCCTGGTCGCGCAGGGCGAGGCGCTGTTGGCCTCAGCCAAGGCGACGGGGCTCGACGACGCTGCCTCGAAGGCGGGGCTCGTTGTCGCGAGCGCGGGGCCGTTCACCCGCCTCGGATTCGTTCCGGGGCTCGGATACTACAACGAGGCTGTTGGTGCCGCGTTCGCATTGCCGATCGGAACGCCGGGAATGGCGGCGACCACCGAGGCCGTCATCGTGATGGTGGTGTCGGCGCGCGTCGAGGCGAGCCGTGAGTCGTTCGACGCCCAGAAGACGACGATGCGCGAGCAGACGGTGCAGACGCTCCGCCAGCAGAAGGTACGGCTCTTCCTCGACAACCTCCGTCGGGAGGCGAAGATCGTGGATCGCCGACGCGAGATCAATGCCACGCTGCGCCGGCAGTCGGTGGCAGCGCTGTAGGACTACGAGGTGTGAGGTGTGAGGTGTGAGGTAACGACGGGAAGCAACGAAGCGGGGGACTCGGCACTCAGCCAAGTCCCC
>JANOWT010000134.1:0-5884 GCA_031418115.1 Gemmatimonadota bacterium | reverse complement strand
GTGCACTCCACCGCGCACCTGCGGCAACCAGAGCCAGAGATTGCCCGCGCCGGTGAAGCCCGGCACGCCGACCGAGGCAAGACTCACTGGGTCCACGCCCGTGATGAGCGGCTGCTCCTGCCCGATCATCACCGAGCCGTGGGTCCAGTCGAGCGTGCCGCGCGCCGTGCGCAGTCGCACCAGCGGGAAGGTGCGCCCGCCGCTGCTCGGCTGCTGCCCGCCGAAGAAGTCGGCGTCGATATCGCCACGAAAAGTGCCACCGGCGATCTCCGTCGCGGAGAAGGCGAGGCCCAAGCGCGTCTGCCGGATGCTCATCGCCATGCCGCCCTGCGGGCCGGTGCCCGAGTCGAGGCGCGCGAAGATCGGCACATCCACGTTATTGGTGCGCGCGTCGTTGGTGAAGACGTTCATGACGGCGCGCCCCGAGAACTCGAGCGAGACGCGACTGCGGGTGCGCAGTGCGGTCGACGCCTCGGTCGCGAGCTGTTCGCGAAGTGCCTGCAGGGCGGCCTCGGCGTCGTCGAGCCGCTGACGGATCGAGTCGAGTTGCGCCTGATTGGGCGCGGCCTGTGCACCGAGCGAAGTGACGGGCATCACACCCAAGGTGAGTCCGAGTGCGAGGCCGATCGCGACCAACGGCATCGCGACAGAGGTGGCGATGCTTGACCATCCCCCGCACGAAGGGGTACCCTTGGGATGATCATGGAGAACAATCGCGTGCGTCACAATGGCTCCTTCGTCGGTTGGCTCGCTCTTGCGGCATTCGCCGCGGGAGCGACGATCGCCATGCCTGCATCGCTCACCGCGCAAGGTGCGGTCTCGGGACGGATCTCGATCAGCGAACGCCCCGGCGAGCAGACCACGGACTTCAGCAGCACCGTCATCTACCTGACGCCAAAAGATAGCGCCAACGCGCGCACCCGCCCGACCCGCGGCGCGATCGCCATGAACGGTCGTGCCTTCGTGCCGCATGTGCGAGTCGTGACGCCGGGGAGTCGCGTGGACTTTCCCAATCAGGATCCGTTCAGTCACAACATCTTCTCGTCGGCGCCAGGCGCGGTCTTCGACCTGGGCCTCTACCCCGCCGGCAAGAGCAAGGACGCGCCCTTCCGCAGGCCGGGCGCATACGCAGTCTACTGCAACATCCATCCGCGCATGACCGCCTTCGTGGTGGTCGCACCGTCTCAGTGGTACGCGCAGGCCGGCAATGACGGGCGCTGGTCCGTCGACAGCGTCCCGGCCGGCGAGTACACCCTCACGGTCTGGCACGAACGCGCGCAGTCCGCGGTCACCAAGGTGACCGTGACCGCGACCGGACTCGGCGGCCTGACCACGGCGCTCGACGCGCGCGGCTATCGGTTCGCCGATCACAAGAACAAGTTCGGTCGCGAATACGACAAGAACAGCGCGATCCGCTACTGACGCGTTCCACTCGAGCCCAGCCCCCGTGAAGCCGAAGGGTCTCAGTCTCACCGTCAAGATCTTCCTGAGCACCGCGACGGTCGTCGTCGTGATCATCGGTGTCACGCTCGCGATCGCGGCGCAGCAGGCGAGCCGCGCCGCCGACGAATCGGTGAACCGCGTGCTCGGCTCGGCGAGAGCGGCGATCAACGCGCAGCTCGCGGGCGGTGCGGCCGGACTCACCGAGGCCGCGGAGGCCTTCGCCGAGAACGCGGCCTTCCGCTCGGTCGTCGAGTCGCGCGCCGGCACCGACGTGCTCGACCAGGCAGGCGTCGCCGCGACCTCACTCAAAGCCAAGTGGGTGCAGATCACCGACGGCGAAGGGATGCGGCTCGCCAAGAGCGACGAGCCCGGCGCCGAGGCGGTCGACATGAGTGGCTCGGCCGAGGTGCGTGCGGCGCTCGGCGAGGAGAGCGCGAGCGGATTCGGCGCAACGCGCGACAACGAACTCATCCAGCTCGCAGGGGTGCCGATCTTCGGCGCTGGTCGCCTCGTCGGTGTGCTGCTCGCGGCAAGACAGATCGACGACGCCTTCGCCGAGCAGGTGAAGATGAGCGCAGCGGGGCTGCAGGTCGTCTTCTACACCACCGACGCGCAGGGCGCGATGATCCTCGCCGCCTCGACCCTCGGCAAGGGCGACGAGGTGGTCCGGACCATCTCGGCGCTTCCGATGGCCGCGACCGACTCTACGGAGTCTCGCGTGGAGGCCGACCTCGGCGGCGTACACTACGTGGGACTCGTGGAGGCGCTCAGCTCGTCGTCGGGCCAGAAGGTTGGCGGCTATCTCATGCTGCGCGACCGTGACGCCGAGTTCGCGTCGTTCGCGCGGCTGCAGCAGTCGCTGCTGCTCTCGGGCGGCATCGGCATCGTGGTCGCGGCACTGCTCTCGCTGCTCATCGCGAGCCAGATCACGCGGCCGGTGAACAAACTCGTCGTCGCCACGCGTCGCGCGGCAGACGGTGACTATGCGGCCAAGATCCCGCAGACGAGCAACGACGAGATCGGCGTACTCGCGGGCGCATTCCGCGGCCTCTTGGCCGACCTTCGCGAGAAGCAGGAGCTCGTGGCATTCCTCTCGAGCGCCGAGACGGCCAACACCGTCCGCGTGCAGATCTCGTCGGCGACGACCGCGCAGCGGATCGCCGGTGCGGGCCTCACGCCGGGGAGCAAGTTCGCGGTGCGCTACGAGATCAAGGAGATCATCGGCGAGGGCGGCATGGGCACGGTCTTCAAGGCCGTCGACACCGAGCTCGGCGAAGTGATCGCCATCAAGACGCTCAAGCAGGACTTCCTCTCACAGGACTCCACCGCGCTCGAGCGCTTCAAGAGCGAGATCCGTCTTGCGCGTCGTATCTCGCACCGCAATGTCGTTCGCACGCACGACCTCGGCGAGAACTCGGGCGTCTACTTCATCACCATGGAGTACGTCGAGGGCAAGTCGCTCAAGGAACTCATCAAGTCGCGCGGTCGTCTCCCGCTCGCGATCACGCTCTCGGTGGGGAAGCAGCTCGCGCGCGCGCTCGAGGTGGCGCATGAGCAGGGCGTGATCCACCGCGACATCAAGCCGCAGAACATGGTCGTCGAGCCCGACGGGGTGCTCAAGGTCATGGACTTCGGCATCGCGCGGTTGGCGACGCGCAAACCGGAGAGCGGCGTGACGCAGGCCGGAACGGTGATCGGTACGCCCGAGTACATGGCGCCCGAGCAACTGGCCGGCGACGACGTGGATCATCGCGTCGACATCTACGCGGCTGGTTGTGTGCTGTACGAGTGCCTCACCGGGCGTCCGCCGTTCACGGCCGACACGCCGTACCAGCTCATCGCCAAGCTGCTGGAGGAGACGGCGCCGAGCCCACGGAGCCTGAACCCCGAAGTGCCACCGGCGTTGGACGCGCTGATCATGGCGGCGCTCTCCAAGGACCCGTCAGGGCGCCCCCAGACGGCCCTTGTACTGCACGACCGGCTGGCCCAGATCGGCTGATCCCTTGGCGGGCCCGGGCCATTAGATTGGGGGCATGTCTTCTGTGCAGCCGATCGCGAGCGTCTTCAACGACGCCTACGCCGCCGAACAGTTCGAGGCGTACCTCAAGGACCCAGCCTCTGTAGAGGAGTCCTGGCGCCAGTTCTTCCGCTTCGCCGAGCAGGCCGTGGGTGGCGATGCCCCGCGTCCCGCCGCGAGCGCTGCCGCGGCAACGAGCGGCGGCGCTGCGAGGCACGACGAGGACTATGCTCGCAAGGTCGCCGGTGCCGCCCGCTACACCACCGCCATTCGCACCTACGGCCACTTCGACGTACAACTCGACCCGCTCGGCACGCCGCCTCCGGGTGCTGCCGAGCTGAGGCTCGACTTCTTCGGCATCACCGAGGCCGACCTCGACACGGTCACCGGCGCCTCGCTCGGCTTTCCACACCTCGCGACCGCACGCGACGTCGCGATTCGGCTCAAGAAACGCTACTGCACCAACCTCGCCGTCGAGGTCGCGCACTTGGGCGCGGAAGAAGAGCGCGCCTGGTTCCGCCAGCTCTTCACCGAGGAGAAGCTCACCGCGCCGCTCACCACGGACGAGAAGAAGTCCGTGTTGCGCCGCCTCACCGAGATCGACGGCTTCGAGCGCTTCCTCGGCCGCGCCTTCGTGGGCTACAAGAGATTCTCCATCGAGGGCACCGACGCCCTCGTGATCATGCTCGACGCCGCGATCGACCGCTCGGCCGCGGTGGGTGCCAAACATGTCGCGCTCGCGATGGCGCACCGTGGCCGGATCAGCGTGCTCGCGCATGTGCTCGGCAAGCCGATCCCGCAGATCTTCGGCGAGTTCCAGGGCAAGCATGGTCACCTCACCGGCGCGACCACTGGCGACGTGAAGTACCACCTGGGCTACGAGGGGCACCGCACCACTCCGAGCGGCGAGATCGAAGTGTCGCTCGTACCCAACCCGAGCCATCTCGAGGTGGTGAACCCGGTGCTGCAGGGTCGCGCCCGCGCGCTCCAGCGCACGAGCGCCGACCGTGGCGTGCGGCGCGAGCAGGACGTGGTGCCGATCGTGATCCACGGCGACGCCGCCTTCCCTGGTGAGGGCATCGTCCCCGAAACGATGAACCTCTCGCGGCTGCGCGCGTACCGCGTGGGTGGCACGCTGCACATCATCGTGAACAACCAGGTCGGCTTCACCACCGACCCCACCGACGCGCGTTCCACTCGCTATGCGAGCGACGTCGCGAAGGGTTTCGAGATGCCGATCATCCACGTCAACGGCGACGACGCCGAAGCGTGCATCATCGCCATGCGGATCGCGGTCGCGTACCGCGAACGCTGGGGCAAGGACTTCCTCGTGGACCTCGTGGGCTATCGCCGTTGGGGCCACAACGAGGGCGACGAACCGAACTTCACTCAGCCGTTGCTCTACGAGCGTGTGCGTGCGCATCCGACGCCGCGGAAGGTGTGGGGCGCGCGGCTCGCCGGCGAAGGGCTCGTCGCATCGGCGGACGTCGACACGATCGATGCTGAGATCGCCGCTGGCTATCAGTCACTGTTCGAGGCGGCCACGGGCGGCGAAGAGCACCGGCATCATGCGGAAGGCGCGTCGGTGCCTGCGCCCGAGGTGCTCACGGCAGTGCCGGAAGAGGATCTCGCGCGCTGGAACGAGGCGCTGCTCACCTACCCCGCGGACTTCACGCCACACCCGCGACTCGCCAAGCAGCTCGAGCGGCGCCGTGAGGCGCTCGGCGCGGCCGGCGGGATCGATTGGGGGCACGCCGAGTCACTGGCGTTCGCGTCCATTCTCGCCGACGGCGTGCACATCCGCTTCACCGGGCAGGACGTGGAGCGCGGCACCTTCTCGCATCGCCACGCCGTGCTCAACGACGTGAACACCGCCAAGAAGCACGCGCCGCTCGCACATCTGCCTGGTGTGCAGTCGACATTCGAGATCTACAACTCGGCGCTCTCCGAGACCGCGGTGCTCGCGTTCGAGTACGGCTACAGCGTCGCCGCACCCGACACGCTCACGCTCTGGGAAGCGCAGTTCGGCGACTTCGTGAACGTCGCGCAGCCGATCATCGATCAGTTCATCGCCGCCGACCGCGCCAAGTGGGCGCAGGACTCCGGGCTCGTGCTGCTCCTCCCGCACGGTTACGAAGGGCAGGGGCCTGAACATTCGAGTGCGCGACTCGAGCGCTTCCTGCAGCTCTGCTCGGAGGGGAACCTCCGTGTGGCGTACCCGAGCACGCCGGCGCAGTACTTCCATATCCTGCGGCGGCAGGCCTTCGCACCGCAGCGGCGGCCGCTCGTGCTCATGCAGCCCAAGTCGTTGCTGCGACTGCCGCAGGCGGCGTCGTTCCTCGGCGACCTGGCCGAAGGCACCTTCCAGCCGGTGATCGACGATCCGCAGGGCGACGAGAAGACGTCGCTCGTGAAGCGTCTCGT
>JANOWT010000133.1:0-2629 GCA_031418115.1 Gemmatimonadota bacterium | reverse complement strand
GAAGCCCGTGTTGGTGGTCGGCACGGGCGGCTATGCGGCGGGGCTCACGATCGCGTGGGCGGCGGCCAAGGGGATCCCGGTGGTGCAGCACATCGGTGACGCGATCCCGGGCATCACGGCGCGTTGGAGTGCGCGGCTCGCGCGTGAGTCGTACTTGGGCTATCCCGAAGCCGAACGCTACCTGCCTCACAACGGATGCACGTACCGCGACACCGGCAATCCGATCGAGCCGCCGCCGGACATCGCGCCGGCAGGTGCCGCAGCGCGCGCACGCTGGGGATTCCCTGCGGCTGCAACGGTGCTGTTGGTATTCGGTGGGTCGCAGGGTGCGCGCGCGATCAATCGCGCCGTCGCGTCATGGGTGGAGCGCGGACTGCCCAAGGGTGTCTGCGTGCTCTGGGCCACGGGCAAGGCGCAGCATGACGCGTTCAAGCATCTCGATCGGCCCGACGTGCGTGTGCTCGGGTACATCTCGCCGATCGCCGAAGCGTACGCGACCGCCGACCTCGCCCTGGTGCGTGGCGGCATGATGGGGTCGAGTGAGCTCTGTGCGTGGGGTGTGCCGATGGTGATCGTGCCGCTGCCGAGTGCGGCGAATGATCATCAGACGGCTAATGCGCGAGTGCTCGAGGTGGCTGGTGCAGCGAGGTGCTTGCTGGAGGCGGAGCTCTCGGCGGAGCGGCTCGATGCGGTGGTCGGGGGATTGCTCGGGGATCGGGCGGCGCTCGCGTCCATGGCGGCGGCGGCTCGGGGGCGGGGACGGCCGCGGGCGGCGGACGAGATCGCGGGACACATCTTGAGGGTGCTCGGCTGAGTCTTCCGGCAACGGCGTTCACCACAGGGGCACAGGGGGCACAGGGAACTGCCACTGCTGGGCAACTGCAACTGCGACTGCAACTGCAACTGCGACTGCAACTGCAACTGCGACTGCAACTGCAACTGCAACTGCGACTGCAACTGCGACGGCAACTGCAACTGCGACGGCAACTGCATTCACCACCGGGGCACCGGGGACACCGGGGGGTCACTCACTTCCCTGTTCGCGTGTGAGTGAATCGAACTGCCCCCGCTGTGGCAGTTCCCTGTGCCCCCTGTGCCCCTGTGGTGAAGAGCAGTTGCCGTTCACCATGCAGCCAAACCCGCTCCACTATCTTTGAACCCGATGCCACTCCTCGACCCGACCTCCGCCGCCCCGATCCATTTCCAGGGCATCGCCGGCGCCGGCATGTCGGCACTCGCCGAGCTCTGCCACCGGCGCGGCGCGAACGTGACGGGCTGCGACCAGAACCCCGACGGCGCCGCTGACCTGATCAAGCTTGGCATCGCAGTGCAGCAGGGACACGACCCGGCGCATCTCGCAGGTCACCGTGCACTGGTCGTATCGAGCGCCATCCCCAAGGACCACCCAGAGGTCCTCCGCGCCCGCGAACTCGGACTCGAAGTCGTGCGCCGTGCCGAAGCATTGGCCGAGGCCACAGCAGGCGGACTGTTGATCGGGATCGCCGGCACGCATGGCAAGAGCACCACCACCGTGATGACCACCGAAGCACTCACCGCCGCAGGGAGGGAGCCCACCGGCGTGGTCGGTGCGCGGGTGACCGCGTGGGGCGGTAACCTCTCGCAGGGCGGGCATGAGGTGTTCGTGGTCGAGGCCGACGAGTACGACCGCTCGTTCTTGGCGCTCCATCCTACGGTCGCAGTCGTCACGAATGTCGAGGCCGATCATCTCGACATCTATCGCGACCTGCAGGACATCCACGACACCTTCTCGGAGTATGTGCGCCGCGCGCGCTACGTCGTACTCTGTGCCGACGATCCCGGCGCGAACGCGCTGCCGTCGCCGGCGACTGCCGAAGTCATTCGCTACGGCATCACGAGCCCAGACGCCCGGCTCGTCGCGCGCGACATCCGCCACGCGGACGGACGCACGATCTTCAGCGTGCACTTCGACGGTGCGCCTGTGGGCGAGGTGACGCTCGGTGTGCCCGGGTTGCACAATGTGCGCAACGCGCTCGCCGCGCTCGCCTGCGGGATCGGTCCGTGGGGGCTCAAGGTCGCCGACATGGCGCCGGGGCTCGCACAGTTCGTCGGCGCCGAGCGACGCTTTCAGCGGATCGGGTCGGCCAAGGGCGTGCAGGTCGTCGACGACTACGCGCATCATCCCACAGAACTCGCCGCGACGTTGGCCGCCGCGCGCGAGGCGTATCCGGGGCGACGCATCGTCGTGGCCTTTCAGCCGCACCTGTTCTCGCGCACGCGCGACTTCGCGATCGAGTTCGGTCAGGCGCTCGCGCAGGCCGACCTGATCGCGCTCGCCGACATCTACCCGGCGCGTGAGCAGCCCATGCCCGGTGTGACGAGCAAGCTGATCGCCGACGCGGCGACCAAGGCCGGCCGTGCACCCGCCTGGGAAGGACCGCGCTCGCATGCAGCCGAGGCCCTCGCAGGCATGGTGCACGAGGGTGACGTGGTGTTCACGGTCGGGGCGGGGGACATCACCAAGACGGGACCCGAGCTCCTGGCCCGGCTCTCGGGATGACTCTCGGCATGACGGCACCGCACGCGGGCCCTGAGGTCCCGCGCTGGAAGAAGCGCGTGCGCCGCATCGGCCAGCTCGTCGCCGCGCTCG
>JANOWT010000132.1:0-37627 GCA_031418115.1 Gemmatimonadota bacterium | reverse complement strand
GGCAGCGCGGCGTTCTTGTTCCCGGTGGGGCGAATGGTACCGGAGAGGCGTCGGCCGCCTTCGACGATGAACTGGGGTGAGGACATATCGGGGAATATACGCTTGACGACACCACGCCGAACATAGACCATTCGACATGCTCCTCTACCAGCTCGCCACCGTCGCCGACACCGTGCTCGTGCGCAACCTGCCGCCCGCGCGCACCGCATTCGAGCAGATCGTGTTCGTTACCTCGGGCCTCACGAGCATCTTCGCGTTTCTGCTGATCGGGATCACTGTGTTGGGACTGCTCGCGCTGAGATCGACGGCGAATCAGGTCCTGCAGAAGCTCGAGGAGCTGATGGTCGAGCTCAAGCCGATGGCACGCAACACGGCCGCGATGTCCGACGACGTGCGCGAGGCGGCGAAGAACGTGAACCGGATGGTCGACGAGTCGCGCGAGACGGTCCGCGTGGTCAACGATCGCGTGCGCTCCTCGGTCGTGACTCTCACCGACCGTGTGGACGAGATGAGCGAGATCATCGGGCGAGTGAATCGCTCGGCCGACCGGGTCGCGTCGGTGGCGACGACCGCGGTGGCCGGCATCAAGTTCGGCGCACGGGCGCTCGGTCTGAGCAAAGCGCGCAAGGCCAAGAAGAAGAGCAAGCCGAGCCCCGAGGCGCCCGAACGGCCGCGACTGCGTCGTCGGGATTGAGGAGTCGCCGGTGACGCGGGGCATGGTCGTCGTCCTCGCGGCCGGACTGCTGCTCGCACTGCTGCCCTCCGACGCTTGGGCGTGGACCCCGGGCACGCACATCCTGCTCGGCGAGGCGGTGCTCCGCAACGCGGCGACGCTGTTGCCTCCCGCGCTCGCGTCGTTGCTGACCGCGTACAAGTACGACTTCCTCTACGGGTCGATCGCCGCCGACACGAGCTTCGCCAAGCGCTACGCGCGTGTGGGCCGGAACTGCCACAACTGGATCGTCGCCGACGACATCCTCGATCGCTCGCGTGACGACGCTCTGCGCGCGTTCAGCTACGGCTACCTCGCGCACCTCTCGGCCGATGTGGTCGCGCACAACCACTATGTCCCGCATCAGCTCGCGATCACGACGAGTTCGTCTGGCGCAGGGCATACCTATTGGGAGAGCCGGTTCGAGACATCGACCGGCGAGCAGTGGCCGCGGCGGGCGCGCGAGGTGATCCTGCTCTACCACGCGCGCTCGGACGAGCACCTCGACCGGATCCTGAGCCCGACGATCTTCAGTACGCGCACCAACCGCCGGATCTTCCGCGGGATGGTGACGGTGACGGACCTCGGCTCATGGCAACGGCTGATGACGGCGATGGCCGAACGCAGTCGATGGCCGCTGCGGAACGCGACCGTGGTCGCGCACCTCGACCGTGCGTTCGACTACGTCGTCGATTTCCTCGTGAACGGCGACGCGAGCGTTCCGCGCCGGTTCGACCCGAGTGGCGAGGAGGCGCTGCGCGAAGCGAAGCTCCTCCGGAAGTCAGCGCTCGCGGCGGGCGGCGAGCGGGGCGCGCGCCGCGAAGCCGCCGAGCGGTTCGGGCTCACCACTGAATCGCTGGGGTGGGCGACCCGACTGCCCGAGCCGCTCTTCACGCCGCGCGCCGACACTGACGAGACACCCGTCGCCTGAACGGTCGGACGTCGCGCTCCCTGCACACGCGTGGCTCAGTCGAACGCGCGCGTGAGCCCGGCGAATGCGATCACGAGTCGTTTGCGGCCGATGCTCTCGTCGTCGAAGTCCACGGTGACCTTCGCGTCCTTCCCGGTCCCACTGACCTCGGCGATGGCACCGGATCCGAACTTGGCGTGACTCACGCGCTCACCGGGCACGAAGAGCGGTGCGTCCTGCGACGCGTCCTCGTCCTGGATGAAGCTCGAGACGCGCTCACCCGCGCGCGGGGACCAGGCCGGCATCTTGGGTGCACGGTACCGTTCCTCGCTCGTGAAGCGTCCGCTCCCCGACGCCGAGAAGGGCGACGCGAGCCGCGCCGAGCCGCGGAGCCGGAGCGTCGCGCGCTTCTCGAAATGTTCGTCGCTGAGCCCGCGAAGGAAACTCGACATCATGCACGGGAGCAGTTCGCCATTGCGGCGGCGCTGATGCGCCCATGAGATCAGGAGCCGTTCACCGGCGCGGGTGATCGCCACATAGAGCAGGCGCCGCTCTTCTTCGAGCGTCGCCGGGTCGTCGAAGGCGCGTGAGAGCGGGAAGAGTCCGTCCTCGAGGCCGGTCACGCAGACCATCGCGTACTCGAGCCCCTTGGCGGTGTGCACCGTCATCATGGTGACCGCGTCGGCATCGGGGCCGAGTTGGTCGAGGCCGGTGACGAGCGTCGCGCGCTGGAGGAAATGGTCGAGCGGCCGTAGGCCGACCTCGCCGCCATCGTCGATGATGACCTCGGCCGCGGAGGTGACGAGTTCGCGCACGTTGTCGAGCCGGTCCAGTCCTTCGGGACCCTCGTTGCGCAGGGCCGTGTCGTAGCCGATCGCGGTGATGAGTTGGACGAGCAGTTGATCGACGCTCGCGTCGGCGGCGATCGCGCGGAAACGATCGACCGTCGCGACGAGATCGAGCAGCGCGGTGCGCGTCGCCGGCCTGATGCCGCCGATCGCGTCGATGCGCCTCGCCTGCTCGAGCAACGGGATGGCGGCTTCGCGCGCCTCAAGGGCGAGGAGTTCCAAGGTGGTCTCCCCCACCCCGCGCTTGGGCGCGCCGATCGCACGACGGAAGGCCTCGTCGTCGGCGGGATTGGCGATGAGGCGCAGCCAGGCGACGAGATCCTTGATCTCCCGGCGATCGTAGAAACGCACGGCCCCGACGAGGCGGTACGGGATCGCGGCGCGACGCATCGCTTCTTCCATCGCGCGACTCTGCGCGTTGGTGCGGTAGAGCACGGCGCAATCGCGCAGGGCCCCTCGCGACGTCCGCCACTGTTGCACCGCCTCGGCGATCGCCTCTGCCTCGTCGCGATCGTCGGCGCACTCGAGGAGGACGACTGGTTCGCCTCCGGTGCGCGTGGGGCGCAGCGTCTTGCCGCGCCGCGACTCGTTGCGGACGATCACGTCGTTCGCGAGCGAGAGGATCGGTGCCGTGGACCGATAGTTCTCCTCGAGGCGCACCACGCGCGCCGACGGGAAGTCGCGCTCGAAGTCGAGGATGTTGCGGATGTCGGCACCGCGCCAGCCGTAGATCGCCTGATCGTCGTCGCCGACGACGGCGAGGTTGCCGTGCCCTCCGGCGATGAGCCGCACGAACTCGTACTGCGCGCGGTTGGTGTCCTGATACTCGTCGACGAGCACATGGCGGAACCGCCGTGCGAGATGCTCGCGCACCTCGGCGTGCTCTCGCATGATGCGCACCGGCAGCACGAGGAGATCGTCGAACGAGACGGCGTTCGCGGCGCGCAACGTGAGCTCGAGCTCCTTGTAGACCTGTGCGGCTGCCTTGGCGAGCGGCGTGCGGGCGAGCGATTCGTACTCGTGCGGCTCCACGAGGGCGTTCTTGGCTGAGGAGATCTCGCCGTTGATCGCCTTCGGCGCGAACTCCTTCACGCTGATCCGGAAGCGCTCCATGAGCCGCTTCACCACGGCGAGCGAATCGTCCTCGTCGTAGATCGTGTACTCTGGCGTGCGCCCCACATGCGTGCCGTACATCCGGAGCAACCGCGCCCCGACGCCGTGGAAGGTGCCGATCCACATTCCGGCCGGGTCGCGGCCCAGCAGCCGTCCAACCCGCTCGCGCATCTCGCCGGAGGCCTTGTTGGTGAAGGTGACCGCGAGGATCGCCTGTGGGGGGATCTCATGCACCTCGATCAGTCGCGCGATGCGTGAGGTGAGCACGCGCGTCTTGCCCGAGCCGGCACCCGCGACGACGAGGAGCGGCCCCTCGCTGTGCTCGACTGCTTCGCGTTGGGCCGGGTTGAGTTGGCTGCTCAAGCGAGGCGGTCCACGCCCAACCAGGGGCGCAGCGCCTCGGGGACCGCGACGGATCCGTCCGCCTGCTGATAGTGCTCGAGGACGGCCGCGAAGATGCGCGGGAACGCGAGTCCCGATCCGTTGAGCGTATGCACGAAGCGCGGCTTCTCGCCGGGCGATGGACGGTACCGGATGTTCGCGCGTCGCGCCTGGAAGTCGGTGAAGAGCGAGCAGGACGACACTTCGAGCCACTTCCCCACGCCTGGGGCGAAGACCTCGAGATCGTAGGTCTTGGCGCTCGAGAATCCGGTGTCGCCCGCGGCGAGGAGCACCACACGGTACGGCAATCCGATCCTCTGCAGGACCGTCTCGGCGTGTCCGAGCAGCCGCTCGAGCTCCGCCTCGCCGTGCTCGGGCGCGCTGTAGCGCACGAGTTCGACCTTGTCGAACTGATGCACGCGGAGCACGCCGCGCGTGTCCTTGCCGGCCGCACCGGCCTCACGTCGGAAGCAGGGGCTGTAGGCGCAGAACGCCTTGGGAAGGTCATCGACCGCGAGGATCTCGTCGCGGTAGAGGTTCGTGACCGGGACCTCGGCCGTCGGGATGAGGAAGAGGTCCTCGCCCTCGAGCGCGTACTGGTCGTCGGCGAACTTGGGGAACTGACCGGTGCCAGTCATGCTCGCGCGATTCACCACGGCCGGCACCCAGATCTCCTCGTAGCCGAACTCGCCTGTGTGGAGGTCGAGCATGGCGTTCATGAAGCTACGGATCATCCGCGCGCCCTTGCCGCGATAGACCACGAAGCCCGAGCCCGCGACCTTGGCACCGCGTTCCAGGTCGAGGATACCGAGCGCGGCACCGACCTCCCAATGCGGCCGGACGCTCTCGGCGTCACGGGGAGTACCCCAGCGGCGCACGACGCGGTTCTGCGACTCGTCGCCCGCCGGGACATCCGCGAGCGGGACGTTGGGGATGCCGAGCAGAAGTTCGTCGAGACGGGCCTGCATTGGCGCCAGGTCGGCCTCGATGGCGGAGATCTCGTCGCCGAGCGCACGCGCCGCGGCCATGGGAACGTCGGCGTCCTGCTTGGCCTTCTTGAGCCGCCCGACCTCCTGCGTCAGCACATTCCGGCGGGCCTTCTTCTCTTCGACGGCGGTGATCGCGGCACGGCGCGTGCGATCGAGCGACTCGGCTTCATCGATCTCCGGGCCGTGGACGTCGAGCTTTCCGCGCCGTCGCATCCCGTCCCGAAGCTGTTCGACCTGATCGCGCACCATCCGGAGGTCGTGCACCGCTCAGAACTCCGGGATGCCCGAGGTGAGCGCGCGGAAGCCGCAGTTGGGATTCACGCGCGCCGAGAGCTTGATGCGGCGTTCCGCCGGCAGGACGGAATCGACGAAGAACTTCGCGTAGATGTCCTGGCGCAGGTCGAACTGACAGAACTGCGTCGTCACCTTCACGAAGAACGACTCCCCTTCGCTGACGACGAAGAGCGTGTCGTTCTGCCATCCACTCTTCGGTGCCTCGAGCAGCGAGTTGTAGACACCGAGGGCGCGCTGGAAGCCGACCGACCGCGTGCCCGCGATCGGCGAGACGACGCTCGAGCTTGGAAGCACCATGAGTCGGCCGTTCGCATCGATGTCGAAGGCAATGTCGAACGACCCCGCCGCGTCGAGGCGTACGACGCCCGCCTGCGGCACGAGCAACCCGGACGGATACGACGCCGGCGAGCCGGACATCGCCCAGACCTCGAACGTGGCGTCGATGTTGACGCTGCGAGCGGTGAGCTTGAAGGGATCCTCGCAGGCGACCGCGCCGAGGAACACGGCGAGGAGAGCGACGAGGACGCGGCGGCGCGACGCGGAGAGAATATTCGAGGTCATCACAGTGTGTGAAGCTAACGGAGAGAGGGGCGCTACAACAAGCGAAACCTGCTTGACATCACTCATGCGGTGCGTACACTTCGGAAACCTTTCCCGGAGCGGCGGTGCCCACCATTCGCGACCTGGTCGCAGCCATCCGGCGGCGGGACGGCATTGATGCCGCCGTCGTGCTTGGCCGAGACGGACTGCTGATCGATCATCAGGCGGACGCGTCGGTCGACGCGGAGAGCGTCGCCGCACACGTGCCGTCGATCCTCCAACATGCCGAGGAACTCGGCGCCTCCGCCGACCGCGGCCATCTGCTCACTGCCGTGATCGAGTTCGGGAGCGGCAGCGCGGTGATCGCCGCCATGTCCACCGACGCGTTCCTCTTGGTGCTCGTGCGACCGACCGCCGACCTCGGCGCCCTGTTGTTCGACCTTCGCCGTCACCGCGCGAACATCGCGGCGTTGGTCTGACCTCCACTTCTTCACCCGGCACGGCCGTGGGTTCCCTCGCGCCTCCCACTCCGCTGCATGTGCTCGTCGCCGACGACGAGCCACATATCGGCCGGATCATCAAGACGAAGCTCGAACAGGGGCCCTTCTCGGTCACGCTCGTCTACGACGGTGCGGAGGCGCTGGCGGAGCTCGAGCGCTCACCGGACGTGCGCCTCCTGATCCTCGATCTCATGATGCCGCAGGTCACGGGCTTCGAGGTCCTCGAGCGCGTGCGCGCCGACCCACGCTGGCGCACGATCCCCTGCCTCATACTCACCGCCGCCGGCCAGGACCACCAAGAGGTGGAAGCCCGGCGTCGCGGCGCCGACGACTTCATGACGAAGCCTTTCAGCCCCAAGCGCCTCCTCGCACGCGCGCTCGAACTCTCAGGAGCGGAAGGACAATGAGCGCGCCTCTCTTCGCCGTGGTCCTCGCGGGCGGTGTGGGATCACGGTTCTGGCCGCTCAGCACGCCGGAGCGCCCCAAACAGCTGCTGCCGCTGATCACAGACGTGTCGATGCTCGCCGAGACCGTGGAGCGACTCGTCCCGTTGGTGGGGCGCGAGCGCGTGCTGCTGCTCACGAGCGAGCGGTTGCGCGACGCGATCCTCGCGGCGCTGCCAGAACTCAGCGCCGACCAACTGTTGCTCGAACCGCGGCCCGCGGGCACCGCGGCCGCACTCACTTGGGCGGCCGCAGCAGTGGTGGCGCGCGGGGGCGCCGACGCGCGCATGGTGTGCGTGCATGCCGACTGGGCGATCAAGGACCCCGAACGGTTCCGGGAGACGCTCAAGCGGGCGGCAGAGGTCGCGGCCTCGCGTGACTCTCTCGCGACGGTGGGCATCGTACCGACGCGCCCCGATCCCGGATTCGGGTACATCCAGCCGGGTGAGGCGAATGCCGACGGATCGCGTGCGGTCGCGCGGTTCGTCGAGAAGCCCGACCGCGAACGGGCCGCGGTCATGGTACGCGATGGATTCCTTTGGAACTCGGGGATCTTCGCCTGGCGCGCTCAGACGTTGATCGACGAAGTGCGCGCCGTGACGCCCGAACTGGCCGATGCGTTGGCTGCGATGTCGCGGGGCGCGGCGGCATTCTTCGCGGCCGTGAAGACCGGGGTGAGCATCGACGTCGGCGTGCTGGAGCGGAGCGGGCGCGTGGTGGTGCTCGCGGGCGACTTCGGCTGGGACGATGTCGGGACCTGGAGTGCGCTACAGCGTGTGCGGACACTCGACCCGCAGCAGAACGCGATGCATGGACGCGTCCATGTGCGTGAGTCGAGCGGCAATGTGGTACACGCGGAAGGAAGTGCGGTGGTCCTGTACGGCGTGCATGACCTCGTGGTGGTCGTGCGCGACGGTGTGACACTCGTGACGACCGTCGACCGCGCGGCCGACCTCAAGCCGCTCGTCGAAGGCCTACCCACCGATCTCAGGGAGCTCCGCTGATGGGCGCGGTGTTGTACGACGACCGGATCGCCCGGGGCTTCGAGCCGTTCGCGCTCACGCGCCCGGCCGGCGAACTCCTCGCAGGCGGTGAGATCATCCGCCGGCGCTGGATGCGTGTGCTCGGCACGCGAGTCGACGGATTCATCGGCGCCGCGCACCTCGCCGGATTCGACGAGTTCGACGCGCCGGCCGCAGCCGCGGGAATGCTGCCGGAGGGGACCTGGCTCGTGAACGCGCGCTGCGCCCCCGCACTCGGTCGGGGGGTCCCCGCCGAGGCCAGCATCGTGAGAGTGGGTGGTGAGGTCGCGGCGATCCGGCTTGGCACCGCGCAGGCCGTCGATTCATTCGCGTCCGGCACGGCGACACTCGACCTGCTCACCACGACCGGCACCGCGATCGCGCTCGACGGCTGGTGGATCGACCGGGTCTGGGACCTGATCCGCTACCTCAACCCGATGCTCGCCTCGGACGCGGTCACGCTCGCACCCGGCCGCAAGGAGGTGCCGGCGCACCTCACCGTCCTCGGCGCGCACGACGTGCATGTGGATCTCTCCGCGCATGTGGAGCCGTTCGTAGTGGTCGACGCGACGGCCGGACCCGTGCTCGTACGACGGGGCGCGACGGTGCAGTCCTTCACGCGTCTGGTGGGCCCCTGCATCATCGGCGAGGACGCGACGGTGAGCGGTGGACGCGTCGCGGCCTGCAGCATCGGCGAGCGGGTGAAGGTGAACGGCGAGATCAGTTCGTCGATCATGCTCGGCCATTGCAACAAGGGCCATGACGGCTTCGTGGGACATTCGATCATCGGTCGCTGGGCGAACCTCGGTGCCGGGACCATCACGAGCAATCTCAAGAACTCCTACGGCACCGTCTCGGTCTGGACGCCACGCGGCGTGGAGGAGACGGGCATGCAGTTCCTCGGCAGCCTTGTCGGCGATCACGCCAAGACCGGGATCGGCACGCGTCTCACGACGGGGTGCGTGATCGGTGCGGGGGCGAACCTGTTCGGGAGCACCATGCCACCGAAGGCCGTCGCACCGTTCGCTTGGGGAGAGGCGCCCGACTGGCAGCGCTTCGACTTCGAGAAGTTCCTGCAGGTGGCCGAGCGGGTGATGGGGCGTCGCGAGGTCGCGCTGTCGGCGCGCATGCGCGAGTGCCTTCGCGCCGCACATGCGGCGCGCTGGACACCGTGAGGGCGTGGACGCTCGGCAGCGGTAGCTCGGGGAACGCGTTGCTCGTGGAGAGCGGGGACCACCGGATCCTCGTCGACTGCGGCTTCGGTCCGCGCGCGATCGTCACGCGACTCAAGGCGATCGGCGTCGCGCCGGAGTCGATCAGTGCGTTGGTATTGACGCATGAGCACATCGACCATGCCCACGGCGCGGAGCGGGCGCAGAAGAAGTACCGATGGCCCGTCTACGCCTCTGCCGGTACGCTCGGCGCGTTGCGGGAGATCGAACCGCGCTGGCGCCATCCGCTGGGCGACGGGAGCATGACCGCACTCGACGGATTCACACTCGAGGCGATCGCCGTGCCACACGATGCGTCGGGCCCGATGGCGTTCGTGATCACGGCGGAGGAGAGTGGCGCCCGGGTGGGGGTCGCCCACGACCTCGGTGCGGTGCCGGACGCTCTGGTGCGCGCGTTCGCGAGGTGCGATGCGCTCTGTCTCGAAGCCAACCATGACGTCGAGATGCTGCAGAACGGACCGTATCCTCGGCATTTGCAGGAGCGGATCCGTGGCGGGCGCGGACACATCAGCAATGCCACCTGTGGCACGCTCGCCGCGACGCTCGCGGGCCCGTCGCTTCAGGCGGTGACGTTGCTGCACCTGAGCGAAGTGAACAACACGCCGTCGCTCGCGGAGCGTACAGTGAAGGAAGGCATGCGGCGCACGCGCTACCGGGGTCCGGTGCATGCGGCGCCGCGCCGGAGCGCCGGTGTAGCCTTCGCGCTGACGGCCCGTGCGCAGGTCAGCGTGCAACTCACTCTTGGCGTGTGACGCCGATTCCCTTGTCCGGGACCGATCCGTGAAGCACTATGAGAAACTCCTCCAGAACAACGCCGAGTGGGCGCGCGAGATGGTCGCGCAGGACGCGGACTTCTTCACCAAGCGCGAGCAGACGCAGACCCCGCATCACCTGATCATCGGCTGCTCGGACAGTCGCGTGCCGCTCGAACTCATGACCGGCGCCATGCCGGGCGAGATGTTCGTGCACCGCAACATCGGCAATCAGGTGTGGGAGACCGACATGAACGTCTTGTCGGTGGTGCAGTTCGCGGTCGACGTGCTCGACGTGGAGCACGTGATCATCTGCGGACATTCCAATTGCGGCGCGCTCAAGGCCGCTTTCGCCGACTCGGCGCACGGGCTGATAGATCATTGGCTCTCGGACATCCGGAGCACGATGCGGTGGCACCACGAGGAGCTCGACGCCTGCCCCGACGCCGAGACGCGGCTTCACCGACTCTCGCATCTGAATGTTCGGCAGCAGGTGGGGATCCTGAGTCGCACGCCGATCATCCTGGACGCGTGGAAGCGTGGCCGGCGTCCAACGCTGCACGGTTGGGTGTACGACATCGGCTCGGGGCTGATCGAGCGCGTGGTGGAGGGAGTGGACAGCGAGGAGAACGCGAAGGCGTTGCCGAAGAACTGAATGAACGGCAGAAGGGAGACGGGAGATGGGAGAAATGAGAATGGCCCCCGCCGCAATGCGACGGGGGCCATTCTCAACCGAGGTCGAGAGGAGAGACCTCACATCTCCCCTCTCCCATCTCCCTTCTGCCTTTAGTACATCCCGCCCATGCCACCGCCCTGCGGCGCCGGCGCGTGGGATTCCCGTTCCTTCTTCTCCACGATCAGCGCTTCGGTCGTGAGGAGGAGCGAGGCGATCGACGCGGCGTTCTGCAGTGCCGTGCGGGTCACCTTGGTCGGGTCGATGACGCCGGCGAGGACGAGGTCCTCGTAGGAATCGGAGTACGCGTTGTAGCCGAAGTTCTTGTCCTTCGACGCGCGCACCTTCTCGACGACGATCGAACCTTCACCGCCGGCGTTCTGGACGATGATGCGGATCGGCTCTTCGATCGCCTTACGGATGATGTCGACGCCGATCTGCTCGTCGGCATCGAGCTTGAGCCCCTTCAGCGCCGACTGCGCGCGGATCAGCGCGACGCCGCCGCCGGGGACGATCCCTTCTTCGACGGCCGCGCGGGTCGCATGGAGTGCGTCCTCGACACGGGCCTTCTTCTCCTTCATCTCGCTCTCGGTCGCAGCACCGACGTTGATCACGGCCACACCGCCCGCGAGCTTCGCCTTGCGCTCCTGGAGCTTCTCCTTGTCGTAGTCGCTCGTCGACTTCTCGACCGCGACGTCGATCTCCTTGATACGACCCTTGATCTTGTCGTCGTCACCATGGCCATCGATCACCGTGGTGTTGTCCTTGTCGACGACGATGCGCTTGGCGCGGCCGAGGTCCGTGAGGACGGCGTTCTCGAGCTTGAAGCCGACTTCCTCGGAAATGACGTTGCCGTTGGTGAGGACCGCGATGTCCTCGAGCATCGCCTTGCGGCGGTCACCGAAGCCCGGCGCCTTCACGGCGCAGACGCGCAGCGTGCCGCGGAGCTTGTTGACGACGATCGTCGCGAGGGCCTCGCCCTCGATGTCCTCGGCGATGATCAGGAGGGGCTTGCCCGTCTGCGCGACCTTCTCGAGCACCGGGAGCAGGTCCTTCATGGAGCCGATCTTCTTGTCGTGGATGAGGATGTAGGCGTCCTCGAGGACGGCTTCCATCTTCTCCGGGTCGGTGATGAAGTACGGCGAGAGATAGCCGCGGTCGAACTGCATACCGTCGACGGTCTCGAGCGTCGTCTCAAGGCCCTTGGCCTCTTCGACGGTGATGACGCCATCCTTCCCGACCTTCTCCATCGCGTCCGAGATCAGGTTGCCGATCTCCGGATCGTTGTTGGCGGAGATGGTGCCGACCTGCGCGATCTCCTTCTTGCCGGAGGTCGGGACGGAGAGCTTCTTGAGCTCCTCGACGATCGTGGCGACGGCCTTGTCGATGCCGCGCTTGATCGCCATCGGGTTCGCGCCGGCCGTGACGTTCTTGAGGCCTTCGCGGAAGATCGCCTGGGCGAGCACCGTGGCGGTCGTGGTGCCGTCGCCGGCGAGATCGGAGGTCTTGGTCGCGACTTCCTTCACCATCTGCGCGCCCATGTTCTCGATCGGATCGGAGAGCTCGATCTCCTTGGCGACGGTGACGCCGTCCTTGGTGACCGTGGGGGCGCCGAACTTCTTGTCGATGACGACGTTACGGCCCTTCGGACCGAGGGTGACCTTCACGGCCTCGGCGAGCTGGTCGACGCCGCGCTTGAGTGCTGCGCGCGCTTCGACGTTGAAATGGAGTTCCTTGGCAGCCATGGTATGAACCTTGATGAATGATGAAGGATGCTTACGAAACGATCGCGAGGATGTCGCTCTCGCGGAGGATCAGGAGCTGCTCGCCTTCGATCGTGACTTCGGTGCCCGAGTACTTGCCGTAGAGGACCTTGTCGCCGGCCTTCACTTCCATGGCGACACGCTTGCCGTCCTCGGTGCGACCGGGACCGACCGCGATCACTTCACCCTGCTGCGGCTTCTCCTTCGCGGTGTCGGGGATGTAGAGCCCGCCACGCATCTGTTCCGTCTCTTCGGTCGCCTTGACTACGACACGATCGGAAAGGGGTGCGACCTTGTGTGCGGCTGCTGTCTTCGCTGCCATTGGTATGACTCCTCCTACCTGCGTTGGATGATTGATGCGGAGCGCACTTGGCACTCAGCGCCTGCGAGTGCTAACAACACTGGAATGTACTGGCAAAGCGTGGGCCAGTCAACGCAAGATCATGTAAGTCACTGCGTGGCATAAACATATGTCACAACTGAAGTTAGACCGCGCGATTGTCTGTCGTTCTGGCGCGTGTCACGCCGCCGTCCTGGCACGCGAGGCAGTCATTCGGGCCGACTTGCGTGAACTCCGCTCTGCCTGCGAACAACCAACCGGCGACGAAGGATCGCGAGGCGGCGCTCAGCGCGCGGCGCGTGGGAACTGCAGCACGAAGGAGGTCCCTTGGCCGATGGCGGACTCCACGCGGATCGTACCTTCGCTCTGGCGTACGATGCCGTAGACGGTCGCGAGGCCGAGACCGGTCCCGAGCCGGCCCTTGGTAGAATAGAAGGGCTCGAACAGGCGTCGTTGCGTCTCCTCGGTCATCCCGGACCCGGTATCGCTCACGGTCAGGGTGACGGTCGAACTCGTGCCGCGGAGATCCACCGAAAGGGAGCCTCCTTTCGGCATCGCATCGCGCGCGTTGGTGACGAGGTTGTGCAGCACCTGCTCGACGAATCCTTCTCCAGTGCGGATGGTGAGATCGTCCGCGTCGACCCGAAGTTCGGCCGTGATCGTATTCGGCAGCGTGGCAGCGAGCACGCGCCATTGGGCTCGCACGACGAGACGCACGTCGACGTCGATCGTCTCCACCGTCCCGGTCCGCGCGAAGTCCAGGAGCTGCCGTGTGATGCCGGCTGCGGTGAGAGCGGACTGTCGGATCTGCTCGAGCGACTCCCGCACGTCGGGCGACGGTGGCCGCGCCTCGAGCGCGAACTCGGCGTTCCCGAGGATCGCCGTGAGCATGCCGTTGAAGTCATGTGCGACGCCACGTGCCATGCGTCCGAGAGCGTCGAGTCGCTCACTCTCGCGCAGTCGGATCTCTTGCTGCTCCCGCACACGTTCGAGTGCCGAGGCGAGACGCAGCGCCTGTGCATGTCGCGAGAGCAGGAGGACCGTGATCACCGAGCCTCCGGCGGCGAGCACGAGCGGTTCTGGGCCGCCGCTCGCGATGAGCATCGCGAGCAGCGTGATCAGGAGCGCACCGGCGGTCAGCATCGGGATCAGGCTGGACGTCGCCCCGTCGATCACGGCATCCTGACGGTCGAGCGCCGGCGAGGGCACGGCGCGCTGCGCGCCAATGATGAGCAGACAGGCGCCGAGCGCCCAGGAGACGTTCGACCACCGATCCCAAGTCGAAGGAAAGATGTTCAGCCCGAGATCCCCCAGTGCCACCCAGACGGCAGCGGCGCCCGCGCCGAGCAGCGAAGCTCGGCGCGTACGATCCTCGGTGGAGAGCCAGTTCGCGACCGCGGCCACGGTGACGATCGCCACCGACGGTGAGATCGTCCGATACGCGTAGCTGGAGAGGTTCGACCACTCCGTGACGCCGGCCAGGCGCAACTGGAGGGCGAGCATGACCGTGAGTGCGCAGCAAAAGACGAGTGCGAGGTCGAGCGCCGCAGCGCGGCGTGCGCCTGATCCCTTCGGGCGCGTCGACTGGCGACCGAACGCCATGATGACCAGCGGATAGAACGCGAGCGCGAAGACGTCGGACAAAGGCTCTACCCAGGTGCCCCTGAATACGATGTTGACGGCTTGCGCAGAAAGGATCAGAGTGAACCCGGCGCCCACGAGCCGCCAGCTCGCGGCATCATCGGGCGCGGTCGCCGACGCGAACCTGCGTGCCGTGAAGAGGCAGGTGAGCGCTGCGACGCCGAAGAGCAGATTGTATCCCACCGACGCCGCGGCCCCGATCGCGGGCGGGAGCGACCCCCAGCCATAGTGCCAAGCCGCTGCGATCGTCAGCGCGACTGCGATCACGTCCAAGAGGGTAGGTCGCGCGCGAGTCATCGCCGAAAGCTCTTCGTTGGCAGAACGTCCGCAACCCCTCGTATCGCTTCAACCTGTTCCCGACTCGCGACGCAGCGTACAATTCCGCGCGATGCCGCCGCCGCCCGCCGATCCGTCGCTCACTCAACTGCTCCGGGCGACCGCGTCCCCGCGCGACGGCGCGCGCGGTGTGGCGCGTGAGCGGTTGCTTCCAGCGCTGAGTGCGTTCGAGATGGGCGGAACCGACGATCTGCATCTCGCCGCAGCACTAGGGGACGCGCTCAGCGTGCGCCGCTTGCTGCAGGCGGAACCCGCGCGCATCGGCGCGCGCGCGATCGCCGCGGGTGGGCCATTCGACTGGGATCCGCTCACTCACCTCTGCTTCTCGGTGCTGCTCGACGCGTCTGATCGACCCGATCGGGACTTCGTCGACGCCGCGTGCGCGCTGCTGGAGGCGGGGGCGAGTGCGAACACCGGCTTCACGGATCCGAAGGTGACCGCCGGCAGTGGTCGGATGACCGTGCTCTATGGCGCCGCCGCACTTGGGCGGCACGCGAAGCTCGCGGTGCTGTTGCTCTCGCACGGCGCCGATCCGAACGACGAGGAGGTCGCCTACCACACGCCTGAGGGATACGAGCTCAGCGCGATGCAGGCCGTCGTGGAGAGCGGCCGTTGCACACCCGACACGCTCGCCACGATGTTGCTGCGTAAGTGCGACTGGCACGACGTGAAGGGGGTGCGCTGGCTGCTCGAGCACGGCGCCGACGCGTCGCTCCCGACGCGCTGGACGCCGAGCATCCTGCAGCATGCGCTGTCGCGCGACGACGACCTCGAGATCATTCAGCTCCTGCTGGACCATGGGGCAGACCCCAACCAGTCAGTGCACGGGGTCTCCGCGATCATCGCGGCCGCACGCGCGGGACGCGGCGATGTGCTCGACGCGATGGCGCGCCGGGGCATCCCGTTGAGGATCGGCGGAGGTGATGCGCTGCTCGCCGCCTGTGCGCGGGGACATGGGCCCGCGGTTCGCACGATCGCGGAGACGCTTCCGGCCGCGCGGGACGAAGTGCACATGGAGGCGGGCCAAGTCATGGCCCGATTCGCCGGCAACGGGAACAGCGCGGGCCTGCGGCTCCTGTTGGACCTCGGGCTTCCGGTCGACGGGCGCCTCGGGATCGGTGACGACTACTACGACATCGCCCCGATGAGCACGCCGCTGCACATCGCGGCCTGGCGTGGTCATCCCGCTGCGGTGCGAGTCCTGCTCGCTGCGGGCGCCGACGTTCGCGCGGAGGACGGCGCGGGGCGCACCCCGCTCGCGCTCGCGGTGCGCGCCTGTGTGGATTCGTACTGGACGGACCGTCGCACGCCGGACTCGGTGGAGCTGCTACTCGCGGCCGGCGCGACGACCCGGGGCGTCACGTGGCCATGTGGCTATGACGCCGTGGATGCGCTGCTCTCAGCCGCCGGAGCCTGACCGCGCACGTCCGCGCACCTCCGCGCAGCTCAGCGCGTCGCGAGCATCGCGTGCGCCATGCGCAGCCCGTGCAACGTGAGATCGGGTTCGACGAGTTCGATCTCCGAGCAGTACGGCTTGATGATGGTGGCGAG
Source organism: Gemmatimonadota bacterium (assembly GCA_031418115.1). Lineage (GTDB taxonomy): Bacteria > Gemmatimonadota > Gemmatimonadetes > Gemmatimonadales > Gemmatimonadaceae > Pseudogemmatithrix. Next base: position 21,587 of record JANOWT010000132.1, on the reverse strand, counting down.
GCCGCCCGTCGCGATCACCTTCGGCACCTGTGAGCGCGGCCACTCGCCCTTGATGCGACGCACGATGCCGTCGACAGAGTCGACCGCACCGAAGACGACGCCCGCGCGGATGCACTCCTCGGTCCGCGTGCCGATCACCTTGAGAGGAGCGATGAGTTCGGTCGCGGGCAGCTTGGAGGTGCGCCGGAAGAGCGTCTCCGCCGAGGTGCGCACGCCCGGCTGGATCACGCCGCCGAGGAAGACGCCGTCGGCGGTGATGCAGTCGTAGGTGGTCGCTGTACCGAGATCGACGACGATGCAATCGACGCCGTAGATGCGGCTCGCCGCCAAGGTGTTGATGATGCGGTCCGCGCCGACGGTCATCGGCTCGTCGACGGCGAGCGTGATGCCGAGCCGCGACCGCGCATCGACGACGACGGGCACGGCACCGGTCAGGCGGGCCACCGCCTCGGTGAGCGCGCCCGTCACGCTGGGCACCACCGAGCCGACCGCACCGGCGGTGACGCGCTCGGCGGCGATGCCATTCGCCGCGAGGAGGTTCTTCAACAGCACGAAGACCTCGTCGGGCGTGCGATTGGCCTCGGTGGTGATGCGCCAGTGATCGGTGACGACCTCGCCCTCGCAGAGCCCAAGGGTGGTCTCGGTGTTGCCGACATCGATGACGAGCAGCATCGGTGGGTCCTCAGGTATTGGCGAAGACGAGCGAACCGGCACGGAAAGGCGCAATGCCCGAGGGGGTCTCGAGCAGGAGCTCTCCCTCGGACGAGATGCCGCGGACGAGACCGTCGGCGGGCAAAGAGACGCGCTGTCCGACGGCGAGATCCCGCCGTGCGAAGTCGTCCAACTCGCGCGCGGTGAGCGGGCCGCTCGCGAACGCTGCCGCGCGCAGGGCGGGAATCACCTCAGCGAGAACCGCGGTCGCTGTGACACCGTCGAGACCGATCGCGTCGGGCAGCGACGCGGGCGGTGTGAGATTGATGCCGACGCCGATCGCGACCCAGTCCGGACGCGCGCCGCGCCACCGCGCCTCGATGAGGACGCCTGCAAGCTTTCGAGTCCCGACATGCAGGTCGTTGGGCCACTTGAGCCGAACAAGAGCACTGGTCCATCGCTCGAGCACCGGCGCGAGGTGGAGTCCCACACGGAGCGAGAGCACGTCGAGCGCGCTCGCGGCGCGCGGACGCTCGATGAGCGTCATCCAGAGTCCATCGCCCTTGCGCGAGGTCCAGACGCGCCCGGCACGTCCCCGCCCTGCGGTCTGCTCCTCGGCGATCACAAGCGTTCCTGCGGCCGCACCATCGGCCGCGAGCGCGTGCGCGAGGTCCATGGTACTCGCGACGCTCGCATACCCGGCGACTCGCGGCAGTCCCAGTTCGGAGGCGAGCAGTGTGTCGTCGAGGCCGAGCCAGCTCACCAACCACCTCGTGTCGCGACGAGACCGAGGATCAGGGCTCCGAGCGCGAAGCGATAGATGGCGAAGATCGCGTAGCCTCGCTGCGACACGTACCGGAGTAGCACGGCGATCGCGAGCCAGCTCGAGACCGCCGCGGTCGCGACACCGACCAGGAGCGGCAGGGTGAACCCGGTCTCGCGCACCGCATCGGGGACCTTGAGGATCGCGGCCGCCAAGATGATCGGCATCGACATCAGGAAACTGAACACCGCCGCCGCGGTCCGATCGAAGCCCAGTGCGCGACCGGCAGTGATGGTCGAGCCGCTCCGCGAGACGCCCGGCACCAACGCGAGCATCTGTGCGCAGCCGATCAGCAGCGAGTCGCGCCAGGTCATCGAGGTGCGATCACGCAGCTTGGCGACGCGAGAATCCACCGCCCAGAGCACCGCGCCCATGACGATGAGCGCGATCGCGGTGATGATCGGCGCGCGAAAGACCGTCTCGGCGTAGTCCTCGAGCAGGACTCCTGCGATCGCTGCCGGGATCGTGGCTAGGATGATGAACCAGGCGCGGCGCGACGGATCGTCCACGACCTTGCGATTGCGCAGGAGCGTGATGCCACCGAGGAAGAGCGCGCGCCACTCGGCCCTGAAGTACCAGCCGAGTGTGATCAGCGTGCCGACGTGCAGGGAGAGGTCGAATCCGAGCCCCGCCGGTTCCCAGCCGAATACCCAGGGCGTGAGAGCGAGGTGCGCCGAACTCGAGACCGGGAGGAACTCGGTGAGTCCCTGCAGCGCACCCAGGACGAAAGCCTGGAAGATGGTCGGTTCGTTCATGACGAAAGCTATCGCGGCGTCAACGGACCTGCTCCAACGCCTCGGCGTAGAGCCGCTCGTAGCGGGCCACCACGTCGGCGGTCGCGAAGCGAGAATGCGCATCCTCTTGCGCCGCCTTGCTCGCGACCGCCCAGCGCGCGGGATCCAAGTAGCGCACGACCGCCTCGGCCATGCCGTCGACGTCGCCGAGCGGGAGGAGGGCACCGGTCACGCCGTCTCGAACCACGTCGGGCAGTCCGCCGACGCGCGCAGCGACGACCGGCACGCCGCTCGCCAACGCCTCGAGCGCGCTGAGTCCGAAGCTCTCGCTCTCCGACGGGAATACGTAGACGTCGGCGGCCGCGAGCAGCGGTGCGACTGCGTCGATCTTGCCGAGGAATCGGACGTCGGCACTCACGCCGAGCGTCCTCGCCTCTTCCTCCGCGGCGCCGCGATCCGGACCGTCGCCGACCATGACGAGGACGCAGGGCACGCGCGCGCGCACCTTGGCGAAGACGCGCACCGCGTCCCGCACGCGCTTGACCGGTCGGAAGTTGGAGATGTGCATGAGGATCGGCTTGCCGCCGCCGAGTTCCCGGCGCAGACCGGCGCCATGGTTCGCGCGGTCGAAGACCAAAGGGTCGACGAAGTTGGGGATGACGTCGACGCGGCAGTTGCCGCAGCCGAACGCCTTGATCGTCTCGTCCTTGAGCCACTGCGAGACGGCGGTGATGCGGTCGGAGCGTTCGATGCTGAACTTCGTGATCGCGTGGTACGAATGGTCCTGCCCGACGATCGTGATGTCGGTCCCGTGCAGTGTGGTGACGACCGGAAGCTTGCGGCCCTGCTCGCGCAGCATCTCCTTGGCGATCCAGGCGCTGGTGGCGTGCGGGATCGCGTAGTGCACGTGCAGGAGGTCGAGTCCGTGCGACAGCACGACGTCGTGCATGCGCACCGCCAGCGCGAGGTCGTAGGGCGGATACTCGAAGAGTGGGTAGTTGCCGATGCTCACTTCGTGGAAGTAGACCCTCGGCAGGAAGTGCGGCAGCCGGAACGGATGCTCGTACGAGATGAAGTGCACCTCGTGCCCGCGCGCCGCGAGCGCGATCCCGAGCTCGGTCGCGACGGCGCCGGAGCCGCCGTATGTCGGATAGCAGGTGATGCCGACCTTCAAGAGGAACCTCCATCGAAGAGCCATCGATCGGCGCGCTCGAGCGCGTCGGTGCTGCGCGGGTCGAGTCGGAGCACGTCCGGCTCGTCCTTCAATTGATTACGGAACCAGGTGCGCTGACGTTTGGCGTACTGCCGGGTGCTGATCACGATCGCCTCGCGCGCTGCGGCCTCGGTGATGCGGCCTTCCACCCAATCACGAATCTCGCGATACCCGCAAGCGTTCCATGCGAGCGCGTCCGGAGGAAGCACCCGGGCGAGGGCCGCGACCTCGTCGTACCACCCGTGGGCGAGCATCTCGTCGAAGCGCCCGGCCAGACGCGCGTGCAACGCCTCGAGTGGATCGACGATCAGCCAACGGGCGCGCGCACGCGGCTTCGCAGCGCCGGCCGCGTGCCATTCACTCGCGCGCGTGCCGGAGAGGATCGCGATCTCCGCAGCGCGGAGCAGCTGCACGCGACCCAGTGCCGCCCGGGAGGGATCGAGCGTCTGCACCCACCGCCGAAGCGTCGGGGTGTCGAACGCACCGAGCGCCTCCCGGAGCCGCGCGCGCTGGTCCGGATCCATGGGCGGCTCGTCGGCGAGCGGCTGAACCAGTGCACGCAACCAGAGTCCGGTGCCACCGACGACGATCACTGGCTGCCCGCGCTCCGACGCTTGGGCGATCCAGCTCCAGGCGTCCCGCGCCCATTGCGCTGCGGACCAGCGCTCGGTCGCCTCGACATGACCGATCCCGCGGTGCGGCACGCGCTCGCGGTCCCTGACCGTGGGGGCCGCGGTACCGACGTTGAATCCTGCGTAGATCTGGCGCGAGTCCGCGCTGACGATGAGCGCACCGTGTCGCTCGGCGAGCTCAAGCGCGAGCGCGGACTTCCCCGCCCCGGTCGGCCCGGCGACGATCCGTAAGGTCACGTCAGCGGCGGCCGAATCGACGATCGAGTTCATCCCAGCCGAGCTGCAGGATCGTGGCGCGGCCGTGCACATCGTGCGCGGGGAGCGTGGTGCGCGCGAGCGCCACGTAGAGCGCCCGCATCTCCTCGGGCGCGAGGAGATCGCCGGACTTGATCGCGGCTTTGCACGCGACCGTTGCGGCGAGACGTTCGTGTTTGGCGATGGTGCTCGCCGAGCGATCGCCGGTGAGCGTCGCGAGTGAGTCGCGAAGACAGCGCTCGGCGTCGAAGCGCGGATGCGGCGCCGGCACCGCGTGCACGACGATGCTCGATCCGCCGAACGCTTCGGCCTCATAGCCGAGCTGCGCGAAGGGGACGCGGTTCTCCTCGAACGCTTCGGCCTCTGCCGGGGCCAGGTGCAACGTGAGCGGGAAGAGCAACCGCTGCGATGCGGACTGCCCACCTTCGAGCGCCTGCATGAATCGTTCGTACAGCACGCGCTCATGCGCCGAGTGCTGGTCGATCAACACGAGCGCGTCAGGGCGCTCGAAGGTGATGTAGGTGCGATGGAACTGTGTGAGCGGCGGGACGAGGATCTGATCAGCCGGCGCACTCGCGGGATGTGGCAGGTCGGAGTCGGGCGCTGCGGTGTCGAGCAGCGGCGCTGGCGCAGCGTACGGGGCGGCGCGCAGCGATTCGACTCCCAGCGGCGATCCAAAGCTTGGCTCTGTCGGTAGGAAATGCCGCACGTACCCGACCGCGGCGGCGGAGTCCTCAGTGCCGAGGGACCGCCGCACCGCGCGTTCGACCGCGCGCTCGACGGTCCACCGGTCGCGGAACCGCACCTCGGCTTTCGCCGGATGCACGTTGACGTCGACCTCGCCCCCAGGGAGCTCCACTTCGAGCAACACGCTCGGTCGCAGCCCCGCCGAGATCGTCGTGCGATACGCGGACTCGGCGGCGCGGACGATGCCGGCGTCGCGCACCGCTCGTCCGTTCACCGTGACGAAGACGCGCCGACCCGCGGTCCCCACGTCCGTCGGGCGCTCGACCAGCCCCGACACGCGGATCGCGCCCGATACGTCGTCGACCGCGACGAGCCGTTCGGCGACTTCGTTGCCCCAGAGCGCCGCGACACGCACGCGCAGGGAGGCGGCGACGGGGAGTCGCATCTGCTCCCTACCGTCATGCGCCACAGTGAAGCGCACGTTGCGGCGCACGAGCGCCAGCGTTGTGAGCGTGTCGCTGACGGCGCGCCACTCGGAGCGCGCACCACGCAGGAATTTCTGGCGGGCGGGCGTGTTGTAGAAGAGCGACGCCACGGAGACCGAGGTCCCTCGCTGGCGTGCGGCACCGCGCACGCCGATGAGGATCCCTCCAGACACCTCGACGGTCACGCCGGCACCGTCGTCGGTCGCGGTCTCGATCGTCAGGTGCGACACCGACCCGATCGCCGGCAGTGCTTCGCCGCGGAAGCCGAAGCTCGCCACGCCCACGAGATCCTCGGCATCGTGGATCTTGCTCGTCGCGTGCCGTTCGACCGCGCGCGTCGCGTTCGCGCGATCCATGCCGTGCCCGTCGTCGCTCACGCGGATGAGCGCTCTTCCTCCCTCGTGCACATCCACATCGACGGACGTCGCCCCAGCATCGAGCGCGTTCTCCACGAGTTCCTTCACCACCGACGCCGGCCGCTCCACGACCTCGCCGGCCGCGATGCGGTCGGCGACATCGCTCGCCAGCACGGCGATCGTAGGAGTGGTGAGCGTGGGGATCACTACGGGAATCTCCTCGGTCGTACTGGGCGGGTCAATCGCGCGCGAGCGGATACGTGCGCTCTGCGGGATACCACCCCTCGCGACCGGCGTCGAGCGAGATGCGTACCCAGACCCCACGGCGCTCGAGGATCGTCACGACCTCGCCGACGAGCGGCACCGAACCCGCTTCGGCACCGAGCGCGGGCAACGCGCGGAGAGGCGAGGCAGTCGCGATCACGAGCAGGTCGGCGGCACGCAAGCGCGACTCCACGAACGCCGAGAGACCGAGCAGCACGAGCGACGGTGCGAGGAGCAGCCAGCGGCCGCCGACGGCACCGTGGCGCGCCGCGATCGCGAACAACAGCCAGGCGGCCCACCAGAGCAACAGCGCGAACGTCGCGACCGGGAGTGGCGGCACGGGCCAGACGTTCGCCGCGCCGCGGTCCTGGGGCGCGCGCACGCGCGCGAGTCGCCCACGCAAGTCGGACGCGAGCGGATCGAGCCGTAACGCTCGCTGCCACCCGAGCACGGCACCGGCGGTGTCCGCGGCCTGCCAGGCAGCGGTGCCAAGGTTGGCCCACGCCGCTGGATCACGGGGAGCAGCTCTCGAGGCCTCGAGGAATGCGTCACGCGCACGAACGAAATCCCGGCCCGCATACGCGGTCTGCCCTTGCGAGAAGGCGACGATCGCTTCGTCGGTCTGCTGCGCGACGAGCACCGCACCGACGCCGAGAATCAGCAACGCGAGCAGGAGCACCGACGCACGCCGCCTGGCCTCCGCAGCGATCCGATCGAGCATGAGTCGAACCCGTTCCTTGAGATCCGCCGCGCGTGCGCCATGCGCGTACGCCGCGGTGTCCAGCGCGTCGCGCAGGTGCTCGGCGTCCTTCGCGGTCTCGGGCGTGACACCCTCGCGCCGCAGTGCCGCGGCGAGCGCGCCCGAATCGGTCGCGGCGTCGAGTCGCACACCGGTGCGCTCACGCACGGCAGCGTCGAAGAGCGTCCGAAGCCTTCCCGGGCTCGATGATGAAGCATCGGCGATCTCATCACGGGGCGTCCGTGGCCTCACCGCGCGGGACCGGCGACCCCGGCGCGAGGTGAAGATCCACGGCAGTGGCGCAAGCAGCGCGAGCCAGGCCCAGAGCGTGCCGCGCTGCAGCGTGATCGGGCGTGGACCTTCGAGCGCAGGTCGTATCGTGAGTAGCGAATCCGTCTTGGCGGACGCACGCGGGCGATCCACCTGCACGAGGTCGCCGGCGCGCACGCGCAATGCGATCGGCGAGGTCCGCGCAACGGCGTAGCGGCGTGCCGAGGGATCGAAGAAACTGTAGTCGAGCGCCGGAATCTCGAGCGCGCCCGACTGTCGAGGCGTGACGAGCCAGGAGAACTCCTTCCAACCGCCGAGCGCCACCGGCGTGGTGTCGAGCACCACGCGCTCATCCTCGGCGACGACGTCGGCCCAGCCGATCGCCAGTGGCGGGCGCGGCAGCAGTGTCGCATTGCCGATCCCCGCCACGCGCAGCGTCAGCACGAATGGATCACCCACGCGCCCTTCGCGGAGATCGGTGCGCGCCGTCGTGCTCCAGTTCCCGACCGCGCCAAGCCAGCTCGTCGGTCGGCCGCTCGTGGGCGGATCGACGGCGACGAGCGTGACCGGCTGGGAACGCAGCGTGCGCTCTTCCTCGCGACTGAAGAAGCTCGGACTCTGCGGCAACGCGTAGGTCAGTTGCGACGGAGCGATCTCGTAGCGTCCCGGCGTGAGGGGAAAGAGCGCGCGGCGAAAGACGTGCACCTCCGCTCCCTCGCGTGTGGGGTCGCCCTTGGTCATGGGCAACTCATACGCGAGCATCGCGCGTGCTTCGGGCGGAATGAACACGGGATTGCGTCGCAGCCGCTGGCGCACCTCGGACGGGAGACTCACCGAGAGGAGGTAGGTCGCCTGCTGACCGACGTAGACCGTGTCGGGGCTGAGTGAGGCGCGAAACCCGACGCCGTCCTGTGCGCGCGCGGGAACGGCCGCCCAGAGCAGCATGGCGCAGGCCGCGGCGATCGCCGACGGGATCAACCCCGACACTGAGAGCGCGCGCGCAGCGTGATGCACGCTCACCAGTCCTTCTGCCCGGGCGCGCGCTGCGCTCGGCTCCCGCGTTGCCGGCGCGACTGCGTCTCACGCTCCTCGCGCGCCGCCGCGTCGAGCAGTGCCTCTGCCTGTTGCTTCGACATCTGACCCTGAGGCTCAGGCTGCCGCGGCGCTTGCCCTGGCTGCTGCGGCGGTTGCGGACCGCCGCCTCCGCCACCGCCTTGGGGGGCGCGCAGCGCGAGCTCGTAGTTCCACTGCGCATCGCGATCACCAGGGCGTTCGAGCAGCACCGTTCGCAGTGCGCGGCGCGCGTTGCGCAACGCTCCGCTCCGCTGTTCGCCCTCACTCCGCAGCCCCTGCTTCAGGTAGGCCGTGCCGAGGTTGTAGAGTGCGCGCGAGCGCAGGTCGGCGTCGGGCGTGAACGTCGCGCGTTCCAACGCGTCGATCGACGCCGCGAGCGAATCGGCCGCGAGCAGGGCGGTGCCGATGTCGTAGAGGACGATCGGACGCCGGTCGCCCCCCGCGATCACCTCGCGATACGCCCTGATCGCGGGAAGGATGCGACCCGCTTGGTGCAGCTTGATTGCGTCGCTGAGGGCATCGCGCTGTGCCTGCACCGGCGACGCGATGCCGAGGAGTGCGAGGAGCAGCGCCGCGGGCGCCGCCGAGCGCCACCGAGGGAGTCGACCACCGTCGGCGAGCCAAGCGTCGAGCAACAACAGCAGGACGGCGAGCCCGACGAACCATTGGAACCGGAGCGGACGCGCCAGCTTCTGCTCCTCCTCTCGCCGCGTCGACTCGAGATCCGCGAGCGCTCGCCGGACGCGCGCGCCCTTGTCGCTCACGTCCGCGGGGATGAACTCGCCATCTGCCTCCTTGGCGAGCTCGGCGAGGAATGCGTCATCGTACTTCGTGATCACGACCTCGCCGTCCGCGTCACGCTTGACGTCGGTGCCACCGCTCTCGAGGATCGGGATGGTCGCGCCCCCCGGCGTGCCGAAGCCCACCGTCACGAGATGGATCCCCTTCTCCTTCGCATCGCGTGCGAGCGCGAGCGCCGCCGCATGATCATCGAACGCCTCACCGTCACTCATCACCACGAGCGCCCGGTCGGCGCCGCCCTGACTGACCGAGAGGAGGTCGATCCCCTGCTTGAGCGGCGGCGCGAGTGCACTGCCGACCTGCCCGACGATCGTCGGATCGAGATTCTCGAGGAAGAGCTCGAGCGCGCCATCGTCACTCGTGAGTGGCGAGAGGATGTAGCTGCGACCCGCGAACGCGATGAGCGCCACGCGATCGCCGGGCGCGCTGGCACGGAATCGGCGCACTTCCTGCTTCATGCGCTCCAGACGGTTGGGCCGTTCATCCTCGGCGAGCATCGAGAGCGAGACATCGAGGGCGAGCGCGACATCGATGCCCTCGGTGTCGATGATCGCGCTGCCCTGACCCCAGCGCGGCGCGGCGAGTCCTGCGAGTAGCAGCGCGAAGGCCGCCGCGAGGCGGGCCGCACGCGCACGTGGCACGAGCGAGAGGCCCGGCGGTCCGAGGCGCACCAACGCTTCTGGCGATCCGAACCGCGCGAGCCGTTGCTGGCGACGCCGGTGGCCGGCGAACACCGCGAAGGCTGCGAAGAGCGCGCCAACGATGGCGACCGCCAGCATCCAGGGGTGATCGACGAAGCGCGTCACGGCAACGCTCCGCGTCGCCAGACCATGAGCAGTTCGAGCAGGAGCGCGAATGCCGCGAGGCCCAGCGGCCACTGGAAGAGTTCGGTGAAGCGCACGAAGCGGGTGGAGCGGATGGGTGCCCGCTCCAGTGCGTCGATCTGTTCGTAGATGCGCTTGAGCGCCTGCGCGTCGCGCGCACGGAAGTAACGCCCGCCGGTCTGCGACGCGATGTCCTCGAGCAGTGCTTCGTCGATCCGCACCGGGCGATTCTCGTATCGCAAGCCGAAGACCCCGCGGCCCACCGGCACCGGCGCGACGCCCTCCGTGCCCACCCCGATCGTGTAGACGCGGACGCCGAGCGCCGCGGCGGCCTGCGCGGCGGTGCGCGGATCGATCGTGCCGCGATTGTTCTCGCCGTCGGTCAGGAGGATCACCACGCGCGAGCGCCCGGCGGCGTCACGCAAGCGATTGGTCGCCGTGATGAGTCCGGTGCCGATCGCGGTCCCATCCTCGAGTTGCCCCGGCTGCAGGTTGTCGACGGCGGCGAGGAGCACGGGATAATCGAGCGTGAGCGGCACCTGCGTGAGCGCCTCGCCGGCGAACGCGACGACGGCGACCTGATCCTGACTGCGCCCGAGGATGAACTCCTTGATCGTCTGCTTGGCGACGACGAGTCGATTGTCCGGCTGGAAATCCTCTGCGAGCATCGATGTCGACACGTCGAGCGCGAGCACGATGCTGATGCCGTCGGCCCGGATCGTCTCGGCGCGCGCTCCCGCGCGAGGCCGCGCGAGCGCGGTGACCGCGGCGACGATCGTGATCATGCGCAGCGCCAATGACAGGCGTGCACTCCAGCGACCACGCTGGGGTCCGTGCGCCAGCAACCCGGCGCGCGCATGGAGCAGCGCGGGGGGACGTCGGCGACGGCGCCAGACGATCCACGCGAGCAGTCCGAGCAGCGCGGCGAACGCCCATGGAGCGGCGAAGTCGACGGTACGCCAGTTCATGGTCGCCTCCGCTGCACGCGCGTCCTGTTCTCAGCGCGCGCGCGCCAGGCCGTTTCCACCTCGCCGACGATCGCGCGCGCTTCCGTCGCCATGCCGCGCGCCTCGTCCGCGCTCACGGCCGCACGCGCGAACGCGATCGGTTCACTGCGCAACAACAGCTCGGCCACGCGATCCGGCAGCACCGGGAAGTCGGTCCCCGCGAGCGCGTCCGCGACTTCGCGCGCCGTGCGCGACGGGCCGGCCTCGGGGAACCGCACCGCGAGATAGCGACGCATGACATCGACGTGGGTCAGCGCGAAGCGACCGGTCTCCCCTGCCTCGAGCAATCCGAGCCGCGCGGCATGTGCGAAGCCGTCCTTGGCCACGGCGGCCGCGTCGGGACCGAGCGCCGCACGCACGGCGGAACGCCGTCGCCAGGCGCGCCAGCTGAGGTACGCGAGCACGCCGACCACTGCGAGACCGAGCCAGAGCCGCCAGAGGCCGCCGGCGATCGCGAGCAGATCGCGCGCGTCGCGCGGCTGGCGCCGCGTGGTATCAGCGGGGAGCACCGTCCGGATGCGTAGCGTGGGCAGCGTCACCGTGTAGCGCCGTTCGGCACCATCCTTGGTCACCGTGACGTCCGCGAACTTCACCACGCGCCGTCCGGTGTCCCACGCGATGAGCCGGTAGACGGCAGTGCGATCGAGGATCGACGCGGTCGAGGCATCGCGGATCAGACGCGGATCGAGCGGCTCGACGACATCGGACGAGTCGGGGAGCGCCGGGAAGCGCACGTCGCTGCCGATCGGCGCGCGCACACGCAGCTCGACGAGGATCGGCTCACCCACGCCCACCGAGTCGGGCGTGATGCGCGCGGTCACCTGGGGCGCGAGCACCGGTGCGGCGGCGCCCTGCGGCGCGCGCGCGGGCGCCGCCGCCGTCTGCAGCGCGAGGAGGAGCGCGGCCGCGATCACCGGCGGCGCGCCCGCGTCTCACGTCGACGGAAGAAGCGCGTGAGTGGCTCCACATACCCTTGTTCGAGCGGCACGACGACCTCGTCCACCGCGAGACGACGCAGCAGACCTTGGCGCTCCTGCTGCTCCGCGCGCACGAGCGCCGCATAGCGCGCGCGCACCGCTGGGTCACTCGTGTTCACTTCGACGAGCTCCCCCGACTCGGCATCGCGCAACCGCGCGACGCCGGCGTCGGGCAGCGTTCGTTCGGCGGGATCGTCCATGACCACGGCGACGACGTCGTGACGCTGCGAGAGTCGCGTGAGCGGCTTCTCGAGGGCGGGACTCACGAAGTCCGAGACGACGAAGACGATGCTGCGATGCGAGAGGAGGCGCGCCGCGTAGTCGAAGGCCGCGCCCAGGTCGGTGCCACGCGAGGTCGACGGCCACGCGAGTACATCGCGCACCAGACGCAACGCATGTCGCCGACCCTTCCGCGGGGGGACCACATGTTCGACCCGGTCAGAATGCAGCAACAATCCCACGCGGTCGTTGTTGCGTGTCGCCGTGAGGGCGAGCACCGCGGCGAGTTCGGCCGCGACGCCCTGCTTGTCGCGTGCACCCGCACCACCGCGACTCGACCCCGAGCAGTCGACGATCAGCATCACCGTGAGTTCGCGTTCCTCCACGAACCGTTTCACGAAGAGGCGCCGCATGCGCGCACTCACGTTCCAGTCGATCGTGCGGACCTCGTCGCCGGGCTGATATTCGCGCACCTCCGCGAACTCCATCCCCATGCCCTTGAAGACCGAGTGGTACTCGCCGGTGAAGCGGGAGTTCACGAGCCCGCGCGTGCGCAGCTCGATCCGCTTGACCTGCTGCAGGACCTCGGCGGGGACCGCACTCGATCCACGCCGCTCGACCGATGGCCGGGCGGCGGCGGTCTTCACGGCGCGGGGACGGCCGAGAGGATGCGGCTGATGACCTCTTCGCTCGTCACGTTCTCGGCCTCGGCCTCGTAGCTGAGGAGCACGCGGTGACGCAGCACGTCGGTCGCCATCGCCTTCACGTCGTCGGGCGAGACGAAGTCACGGCCACGCAGGTAGGCGTGCGCGCGCGAGGCCTGTGCGAGCGCGATCGTCGCGCGGGGACTCGCTCCGTACTCGACCAGCGGCACGAGGTCGGCGAGACCGGCATCCTTGGGGTAGCGCGTCGCGTGGATGAGATCGACGATGTAGTCGCCGAGCCGCGGGTCGAGGAAGAGTCCGGCGATGGTGCGGCGTGCGGCCATGAGCTCCTCGGGACCGGCGACCGCCTTGATCTCGATCGTCTCGCCGCCGGCCATGCGCTTCATGATCTCACGCTCTTCGTCGCGCGTGGGATAGCCCACTCGCAGCTTGAGCATGAAACGGTCGACCTGTGCTTCGGGCAGCGGATACGTGCCCTCCTGCTCGATCGGGTTCTGCGTCGCCAGCACGAGGAAGGGCTCGACGAGCGGGAAGCTCGTGCCGCCGATGGTGACCTGCTTCTCCTGCATCGCCTCGAGCAGCGCCGCCTGCACCTTCGCCGGCGCTCGATTGATCTCATCGGCGAGGACGATGTTCGCGAAGATCGGACCGCGCTTGACCGAGAAGGTCGCGGTCGACTGATCGAACACCTGCGTACCGACGACGTCGGCGGGCAGGAGGTCGGGCGTGAACTGGATGCGACTGAACGTCGTGCGTACCGTCTCTGCCAACGTGCGCACCGTGAGCGTCTTCGCGAGGCCCGGTACGCCCTCGAGGAGGACGTGTCCGCCCGTGAGCAGCGCGATGAGCAGGCGTTCGACCATCGCCTGCTGGCCGACGATGCGCTGCGAGACCTGATCGAGGATGTCCTGCGTGAGGCTCGACTTCGGCATCAATCGTTCCCGGAGTGTGTGAGCGCGAGGATCAGGTCGCGCTCCTTGGCGGAGAGTGTGCGCGAGGCGCCCGAGGCGAGTGCGCCCAGGTGCACGGGGCCGAACGAGGTGCGCACGAGGCGCAGCACTTCGAGGCCGACGGCCTCGCAGAGTCGGCGCACTTCGCGTGTGCGCCCTTCGCGGATCGTGAGCGCGAGATCGAATGCGCGTGCCGTCGCCGACGGCGTGACCTCGACGAACTCCGGCTGGACGAAGCCATCTTCGAGTTCGATGCCGGCGCGGATCGCCGCGGCCGCCACCTTCACCGGGCCGCGCACCGTGGCGACATAGTTCCGCTCGACGCCGGTGCTCGGATGCGTGAGCTTGTGCGCTGCGTCGCCGTCGGTGGTGAGGAGCAACACTCCCTCGGTCATGTAGTCGAGGCGCCCCACGTAGGTGAGCCCCGGATCGGGCGGGACGAAATCGAACACCGTCTTGCGGCCCTCCGGGTCCGACTTGGTGGTGAGCACGCCGGCCGGCTTGTTGAGGATGTACCAGCGCTTGGTCTGCGATACCTGAGCCACGCGCCGCCCGTCCACTGCGATGACATCCCTGGACGGATCGACGCTCTGTCCGGTGCGCGCGACTTCGCCATTGATGGATACGCGTCCTTCAGCGACGAGTTCCTCGGCCTTGCGGCGTGATGCGATCCCGGCCCGGGCGAGCGCCCGATGGATGCGCATCTCCTCACCGCTCACGCGGGCTGCGGCTCCGTGTCCGGCGTCGCCTCCGCGGAGACGTCGGTGGCATCGAGCGGGGTTGCTTCAAGCGGCATCGCCTCGACCCCGCCCTTTCGCAAGGCGATCGCCAGTTCGTCCACACGCGGCAGCTCCTCGAGATGCCGCAGACCGAACTGTTCCAGGAACGCTGACGTGGTGCCGTAGAGGAGCGGCCGACCGAGCCCTTCGGCGCGACCGACGACGTCGATGAGTCCGCGCTCGTGCAATCCCTTGAGCACCGCGCCGACGTCGACGCCGCGGATCTCCGCGACCTCGGCCCGCCCGATCGGTTGGCGATACGCGATGATCGCGAGCGACTCGAGCGCCGCCGCCGAGAGCCGCGCGGGGCGCACCGCCATCTGCGCGCGCTCGATCGCTTCGGTGTACTCCGGGCGCGTGAGGATCTGCCAGCCTCCCCCCACGTCCATCAGCGCGACGGCATGGCCGTCGACGTCGTAATGCTCGCGCAGCTCGTCGAGCGCCGACTGCACCGCGGCCGGCGAGGCCTCGGAGTCGAGCGCAGCGAGTTCTTCGGTCGGGATGGGGCGTGGGCTCGCGAAGAGCGCGGCCTCAAGCAGCTTCGCCAGCGAGTTCACGGCGGATCTCCACGTCTGCGAACGGTCGGGGTTGGGTGAGGTGCAGCTCGCTGCGCTTCGCGAGCTCGAGCAGTGCAAGAAGGCCCGAGAGGACCTCCCAGGGTTCGGCGTCGGCACGGACGACGTCGCGCCACCGCGCTTGGGCGCGGAGCGCGAGCACGGCGCGCACGGTGGTCATGGCGCCGTCAACGTCGAGGGCGCGCGGGATGATCTCGTGGATCGTCGGCTTGCGCGAGGCGCGCAGCACGCGATCGACCGCGATCAGGAGGTCGGTGAGTGAGAGTGCGAGCGGAGCCGGCGGGGGAGCGGCGGCCTGCTGCATGAAGGAGCGCCCGAAGCGGTTGCGACGGTCCTCGCCGAGCTTCTCGAGGACGTCGACGACCTCGCGCACCTGTTGGTATTCGAGGAGACGGCGCACGAGTTCCGCGCGCGGGTCCTCCCACCCCTCGGTGCCTTCCTTCCGCGGCAACAGCATCTGCGCCTTGATGCGGATGAGCCGTGCGGCCATCTCGAGGTACTCGGCGGCGTCGTTGAGCTTCAGCTCATGCATGCGTCCCAGGAACTGCTCGCAGACGCGCGCCACCGGGATGTCATAGATGTCGATCTGCTCGTCGCGCAGGAGCGAGAGCAGGAGGTCGAGCGGGCCGTTGAAGCCGGCGATGTCGACGACGAAGACGGCGCCGGTCGATTGGGGTTCGACCGCGGTCACAGGGACCACGCCGGCATCAGGGAGGGAACGGCAATGAACGGAGGCAAGCGCAGCGCGGCTGGAGTGAGGCCCGTCACGGGCAGTCGGGGCGAAAGGTAGAGCCACGCGCCGGTGGAGTCAAAGCATGACGTTCCCTTGACTTAGGGGGCCATGGCGCCTAGTCTTCCCGAGCTACGGAGTGCGGAGAACTCGCGCCCGGATCCCACCTTTGGAGAATCAGCTCGTGCCGAGAATCGCGTCCGCGAAGAAGAACATGCGCAAGACCCGTACTGCGACCGCGCGCAACCGCTCCCAGCGGGCCACGCTCCGGACCGCGATGAAGACCGCGAACGTCGAAGCCTCGTCCCCCGCCGACAGGGCGAAGGCCGTGCAGCTGCTCGACCGCGCCGCGCGCAAGGGGCTCATCCACATGAACGCTGCTGCCCGGCAGAAGTCGCGGCTCGCGAAGGCGAAGTAGGCCAGAGCCGCACCGCATGCAGAAACCGCCGCGCTCCCAAGGGAGCGCGGCGGTTCTTTCTTGTGCGACGACGCCATCAGAGCGCGGCCAACTCTCCGCCGCATCGCTCGCAGTACCACTCGGTCGGATAGTTGAGCGTCCCACACTCCGCGCATTTGAGCGTCTTGATCGCCTGCGAGGTGCGGGGCGTCGGTCGGCCGAGCGGACCTGAGTCGGAATCTTCGATCGACGCGGCGGCCGCAGGGGCTCGCGGAGGAGGAGCGACCGGCGCGACCGGGATCGCGGGGGTTCGGTTAGCCCCGGTGTCGCGCAGTTCCGAGCTCGGGCGCGACGGGCGCGGCGCCGGTGGTTCTGCCTTGAGAGGGACCGAGGCACGCCCCACGACCGAGTTCAGGAACGCGAGTTCGTCGAATGACGGGCTGCCAGCCATGGGGGCGGCTGGCGCGGGCGCGCGCGGGGCCGGCGGCTCCGGCGGTGCGACCAGTGCCGGGGATGGGGTGGGCGCCGCCGCAACGGGCGCCGCAACGGGCGCCGCAACGGGCGCTGCAACGGGCGCTGCAACGGGCGCTGCAACGGGCGCTGCAACGGGCGCTGCAACGGGCACGGCCGCTGGCGTCGAAGTCCGGACGGCTGCCACAACGACTTCGGCCGGCGCTGCTGGGACAGGCGGTACCACCACCGCGGCCGGCGGTGCGGCAGGCATGGCCTCGACGGCCGCTGGCGTCGGCCGCGCCACCGGCGCAGCGACCTTCACCGGGACCGCCACCGGAACCACGATGTCGGCTTCCGCGATCGCCGCAGGCCCACGGGCCTCAACGAGCAGCGCCCGTGTGCGCTCGAACGTCGCAACCTTGCCGTCGCGCTCCTTCTCGATCTTCGCCAGGTTCGCGTTCAACGACTTGAGTCGCTCGCCCCACTCCTTGGGATCGTACTCGCCGACCTCGGCGCGCAGTTCGCCCTCGAGGCGCTCCTCGATGATCGCGGCGAGTCTCGCCTCGATCTCGACGACCGCGGCCTCGTCCTCCTTCAGGCCCTCCGAAAGCGATTCGGCCTCGATCGACGCACGGACCTGCAGGTCGGTGATCTTGGTGAGGTACTCGTCACGAAGGCGCGTGAAGACGTTCGAGGGCGTCGACGCGCGACGCTCCTCGAGCTTGGCGAGAAAGCCCTCATGCTTGCGCTTCTCCGCCAGAACGGCGTCGAGCGCCTCGATCCGCGATGTATCAGCCTTGGCCATCGAAGTCCTCAATGTGGGAGACGCGCACGCGCGTCACCCGTTCAGCTCGTAGACGATCCGACCGCCCACGATGGTACGTTCGGCCTGGCCGCGGAGCTTCCGGCCGCCGTAAGGAGTGTTCCTACCCTTCGACTTGAACCGCGCCGGGTCCACGGTCCACTCGCGCGACGGGTCGAAGACCGTCACGTCGCCGATCGAACCCTTGGCGAGCGTCCCACCCGGCAGGTGGAACACCTTCGCCGGCAGACACGCCATCCGGTCGACCAGCTGCGGCAGGGTCAGGATCCCCGGCTCGAGCAGCCAGGTGACGTTCACACCGAGCGCGGTCTCGAGTCCGACGATGCCATTGGGGGCGTCGGCGAACTCGCGTTCCTTCTCGTCGTAGTGATGCGGCGCGTGATCGGTCACGAGGAGATCGATGGTCCCGTCCTTGAGGCCCTGCTGCAATGCCTCGACGTCCCGCTGCGTGCGGAGCGGCGGGTTCATCTTGGCATTCGTATTGTACCCCTCCACCGCCTCCTGTGTGAGCGAGATGTGGTGGCTGCAGACCTCGGCCGTGACGTTCACGCCCTGATCCTTGCCCCAGCGCACGAGGTCGACCGAGCCCTTAGTACTCAGGTGGCAGAGGTGGATATGCCCGCCGGTGAGCTTGGCCAAGAGGATGCAGCGGATGACGTCGATCTCCTCGGCTTCACCTGGTATGCCTTTGAGCCCGAGTCGGGCCGAGATGATGCCCTCGTGCATGGAGCCGCCGTGGGCGAGCGACATGACCTCGCAGTGCTCCACGACCGGGATGCCGAAGGTCTGCGCGTACTCGAGCGCGGTGCGCATGAGATGCGAGTTCTCCACCGGCTTGCCGTCGTCACTGACCGCGACGGCTCCTGCGGCGACCATCTCGCCGAACTCGGCGAGGGTCTCGCCCATCTGGCCGACCGAGATCGCCCCGTACGGGTAGACGCGGGCGAAGCCTGCGGCCTCACCCTGGCGCTTCACGAAGCCGACCGTCGCCTGATTGTCGGTGACCGGCTTGGTGTTGGGCATGGCGGCGACGGCGGTGAAGCCGCCGGCGGCGGCGGCGTGCGCACCGGTGGCGACCGTCTCGACGTCCTCGCGACCGGGTTCACGCAGATGCACGTGCACGTCGATCAGGCCGGGTGCGACGACGGACCCCGTGCAATCGATCGTGCGCACACCGTCCGGACCGGTGATGCGGCCGCCGACCGAGGCGATCTTGCCGTCAACGATCAGCAGGTCGCCCACGGCGTCCATTCCCTGCGACGGGTCGACGATGCGACCACCGGTCAACAAGAGTGGCGCGGTCATACGGCACCTCCCTTGGCGACGTCGGCGAGGGAGGCCTTGTTGCCGGCCAGCAGATAGAGGACGGCCATGCGCACGGCGACGCCGTTGGTGACTTGGTGCAGGATCACGGAATGCGGTCCATCGGCCACGTCGGAGTCGATCTCGACGCCGCGGTTCATGGGGCCGGGGTGGAGGATGAGAAGGTCGCGCGGGGCGCGCTCGAGACGAGCGCGCGTCACGCCGAACACACGATAGTACTCGCGGTGGGAGGGGATGTAGCCGAGTTGCATGCGCTCGAGCTGCAACCGGATCACGTTGAGCGCGTCGGCCCACTCGATCGCGGCTTCGATGCGGTCGAACACCTGCACGCCCATCTCGCGGATGGCGTTCGGCAGAAGCGACCGCGGTCCGCAGACCGCGACCTCGGCGCCCATCGCCTGGAGTCCCCAGATGTTGGAGCGCGCGACGCGCGAGTGGAGCACGTCACCGACGATGCAGATGCGCTTTCCTTCGAGCGTGCCGAGCTTGTCGCGCAGCGTGAGGAGGTCGAGCAGCCCCTGCGTGGGATGCTCGTGCGTCCCGTCGCCGGCATTGATTACGTTGGACTCGATCCGTTCGGCGAGGAAGCGTGCGGCGCCCGAGCCCGGGTGGCGCACGACGACCATGTCGATGCGCATCGCCTCGAGGTTCCGCGCCGTATCGACGAGCGTCTCGCCCTTCGATACGCTTGAAGCGGCCGCGGCGACGTTCACCGTGTCGGCCGACATGCGCTTCTCGGCGAACTCGAACGATATTCTGGTGCGGGTGGAGGCCTCGAAGAAGAGGTTCACCACGGTCATGCCGCGCAACGTCGGGACCTTCTTGATCGCGCGCTCGGAGATCTCCTTGAGCGGCTCCGCGACGTCGAGAATGGCGGTGATCTGCTCCCGCGAGAGCCCGGCGAGGCCAATGAGGTCCTTGCCGAGGATCGTCACGCGCCGGCGCCCCCACCGAGCACCACGACCTCGTCGCGGCCGTCGAGTGCGGGAACGAAGACATCGACGCGTCCCCCTTTGCGGACCTCGACCTTCTTGCCGACCACGTCGGGCTGGATCGGAAGCTCGCGGCCGCCGCGATCGACGAGGACGGCGAGCATGATGCGGGCCGGGCGGCCGAAGTCGGCGAGTTCGTCGAGCGCGGCGCGGATCGTGCGGCCGGTGTAAAGCACGTCGTCGACGATCACGACGACCTTTCCGTCGAGCGGCACGGGGAGCACCGTTTTCCCCACGACGGGGCGCGGGCCAATCGTTTGCAGGTCGTCGCGGTAGAGCGTGATGTCGAGTGCCCCGCGCGCGATCTCGGTGCCCTCGCGCTCGCGGATCACCTCGGCGAGGCGTTCGGCGATCTGCACGCCGCGGCGCTGGATGCCGACGAGCACGAGGCGATCGGTGCCGTCATTGAGCTCGAGGATCTCGTCCGCCATGCGGGAGATCGTGCGCGCGACGGCGCGCGCGTTCAGGACTACGGAGGTGGCGTCGCTCATCGGGGGGAAATATGCGGTGTCGCGCTCCCCCGCGGGAGCTTTGGGTCGCAGTGTGTCGGGGGGCGGGGGGGGCCGGGCGGCGCCCCCCCCCCCCGCCGACGGTCAGGCGGCGTGCGAGGTGTGCTCGGGCCGGCCGCGTGCGAGGTAGACCTTCTCGCGACCGGGGCCGAGGACCTCGGGGTCGACCGGACGGGTGATCACGCCGATCACGCGGCCGCGTTCGTCAAGGAGTTGGATCTGGGGCTTGTCGGGGGATCTTGGCACTGTGGGTTCCATTGGGAGTCTCCTCTGTTCACTCCATCTGACACTGGTGAACGGAGGAAGGTTTGCCCGAAGGCGTAACGTCCGTATCACGGCGCGGTGTCGAACGAGGAACGGCAGGCGCCCGCGACGCGGGGGCCTGCCGTTCGACGGACGAGGTGGGATTCGAACCCACGGTACGCTATGAACGTACACACACTTTCCAGGCGTGCGCCTTAAACCACTCGGCCACTCGTCCTTGGAGTTGCTGGGGGTTTGGGACCCCTCCAAACGACGATGCGCCGGCACTGCCAGCGCATCGGGTGTAGCACGGGCAGAGTGAGATTCGAACTCACGATACCGTTGCCGGTACGCCGGTTTTCGAGACCGGTGCCTTCAACCACTCAGCCATCTGCCCATTCAGCCTTTCGAATTTAGACGGCTGGCGGCACTGGGGCAACGGTCGGTTGCCGTGGAATACTCATCGGGACCGAGGGAACGAGCGGAGGCGCTCGGACGCTCGTCACGAACCATGACACTTCTCCACGTCCCCGCACGACGACTTCCCGCACGACGACTCATGCTGCTGGCGGCGATCGCCGCGCTCATGGCGCCGGTCGTGCGCCTCGCGGCGCAGGTCGCCGACTCGTTTCCCCTGCCCCAGCGACCGGTATCCCGGATCGTCGCCCCGCGCTGGATCGCCGAGGACCGACGCGATGCGTTCGGTGAGGCGGATTCGGTGATGCGGGCGCTTCGGATCGGGACTGGCACACGGGTGGCCGACATCGGCGCCGGCGACGGGTACTATGTCGGCAGGCTCTCAGAACGTGTGGGACCGACCGGCTTGGTATTCGCAGAGGACATAGAGCTCCGCTACCTCGCTCTGCTCCGAAGCCGCGTGGAGCAGGCGGGATGGGCCAATGTGCGGGTGATCGAGGGCTCGGCGGATGATCCCGCACTGCCGCCGGCAAGCATCGACGTGGCGATCATGATCCACATGTATCACGAGATCACGTCGCCGTTCGCGCTGCTGCATCGCCTTGCGCCTGCCTTCCGCGCCGGCGGCCGACTCGCGGTGCTTGATGTCGACGGGCCAACAGCTGCGCACGGCACGCCGCCTCGCCTGCTGATCTGTGAACTGGGCGCGCTGGGCTACAC
>JANOWT010000131.1:0-4656 GCA_031418115.1 Gemmatimonadota bacterium | reverse complement strand
GAGGCCGCTGAAGTAGAGCGCGGTCTCGCGGAGCGTCTTGGAGGGGATCGTGCCGGTGTTCACCGCGGCACCACCGGGCTTCGGCGAGCGTTCGACCAGGCAGACCTTCTTGCCGGCCCACGCGGCCTGGGCGGCACCCTTCTCGCCGGCCGGCCCGCCCCCGATGACGCACAGGTCGAAGTGATCGCTCATGAGGCCGAAGTTACCCGTGGTTGGCCTCTTGCGCGAGCGGGGGGCACGGCCAGCGCCTCCCTACCCACAGCCTTATCTTTCGCCCCATGGCTCCCGAGTCGACGTACTACCGCAAAGGGTTCGGCCTCAAGACCGAGGTCCAGGGAACGCTCACGGCCGACTATGACGGTCAGTTGGTCGACCTCCTGCGCGCGCGCGACCACACGTTGGTCGCCGGTCCGGTGACGATCCGTTTGGCCAAGGAGTTCGGTTTCTGCTACGGCGTGGAGCGTGCCGTGGAGTACGCCTACCAGACGCGCGCCAAGTTCCCGGATCGGCAGATCTACCTCGCGGGCGAGATCATTCACAACCCGCACGTGAACGCGAAGCTCAAGGAGATGGGGATCGTCTTCCTCAAGCCGAGCGACAAGGGCTTCGACTACACCGCCGTGCAGCCGGAGGACGTCGTGATCCTCCCCGCGTTCGGTGTGACGATCCACGATTTCCAGACCCTCCGGGAGAAGGGATGCGTGATGGTCGACACCACCTGCGGGTCGGTGCTCAATGTGTGGAAGCGGGTCGACAGCTACGCTCGCGACGGCTTCACGTCGATGATCCACGGCAAGTACTACCACGAGGAGACGCGGGCGACGGCGTCGCAGGTGGAGAAGTACGCCGGTGGCTCCTACCTGGTCGTGCGTGACATGGCGCAGGCCGAGGACGTGATCGCGTACATCGAAGGCGTCTTCGCGGGTGGACGCAACGCATTCATCGCCAAGTATGCGCATGCCGCGAGTCCGGGCTTCGATCCCGACACGCACCTGCGCAACATCGGGGTGGCGAATCAGACGACGATGCTCGCCACCGAGTCGCTCGCGATCGGCGAGGTGGTGGGGCAGGCGATGGCGCGCGTGCATGGCGAGAGCCACCGTGAAGAACACTTCCGGACCTTCGACACGATCTGCAGCGCGACGCAGGACCGGCAGGACGCGGTGAATGCGTTGCTGCGAGAACCACTCGACGTGATGCTCGTGGTCGGAGGCTACAACTCGAGCAATACGATCTCGCTCGCAGCGCTCTGTGCGGAGCAGGTGCGGACGTATCACATCGAGGATGCGCTCGGGATCGACCCGGTGACGGGCGAGGTACGGCATCGCGATCTGGCCACCGGCAAGGAGGTCGTCGCGACCGGATGGATGCCCATGGACGGCAACGTGCGGGTCGGTCTCACGGCGGGAGCGAGTACGCCGAACAACAAGATCGGTGAGACGGTCACTCGCGTGCTCGCGACGCGCGGCGTGGACCCCGCGACCGTCACGTGAGACGCGCCTGCCGGCGCCTCCGGGCGACGCGAGCGTGACCGCGCCGCGCTCGCAGCCGGTGGAGCCGGGGTATGTCGCGCTCGAAGGTGGCGACGCGCGGATCGAGGTGGTCCCCACCCAGGGCGGGCGCGTGCGCTCGTTACGACTCGGCGGACGTGAGTGGCTCGTGCAGGGAGGGGAGGAGTCGGCACCCACGAGCGGCGTCTCACCGATGGCGGGTGCTGGCTGGGACGAATGCGCGCCCGCTGCCGGTGCCGGCACGGTACCTGAGTGGGTGAAGGGCATAGGTGGACGACTCGTGCCGCCGGGTGGAGAAGCACGCCTGCAGTCGCCTGAGGTCTCACTGCGCACCACCGACGAAGGGCATCAGCTCGCCTGCATCTGGCGTGGTGCGCGACTGCCGTGGACGCTCACGCGCACGCTGCTCGTGCGGCCCGAAGGGACCATCGAGGCGCGCTACGAAGCGGTCGCGACGGGAACGCACAGATTGCCGTTCCTCTGGAGCTCGTTGATGTTCTTTCCGCTCGACGCGGCGACGCGCCTCAAGCTCCCCGATGCCGCGCGCCTGCGGGTGCAGTCGGTGACCGGCGCCGAACTGGGAGGGGGAACGGCGACGAGCGCGCATCAGTGGCCACGTCTCACTCTCGACGGGAAGCTCTGCGACCTCTCCGCACCCTGGCTACTGCCGCGCAAGGCGACCGTCACCGGTTGGGTGGATCTCGGTGCGACGCGCGCAGCGCTACAGCTCGTGCAAGGGACCGCGAAGCTCAGCCTGACTTTCGACGGCGCGGGGATCCCGCACTGTGGCGTGATGCTCGACCGTGGTGGTGCGCGGCGAGGAGGCAAGCGAGGACCGCTGACGCGCGGCATGCCACCGGCACTCGCGATCAGTCCGTCACTCGGCGCGCCCGATCGCTATGCCGAGGCGCTCGGCGACTGGCAGTCGATCACCTGGCTGGTGCCGGGCGAGCCTCGGCGGTGGACCATGTTGCTCCGCTCGGGCACATGAGCGAGGCGCGAGCGGTCGCCGCCCTGCTCGACGGGCTCGTGGACTTCGCGGGGCTCTTTCCGCCTGCGGCGATGCCGATGCCGAGTGCTGTTGAGGCCTATGCTCGCTATGTCACCGGACCTGATCGTGCGAAGCTCGGGCGCTTCGTGGTGCCGGTCGCGCGGCTGGGTGAGCTGGTGACGGCGGTCGACGCGCTGCCCATTGCGAGCGCACCTGGATTGAACTCGCCCTGGCGCCTCTCGGTGCTCGCGGGTGCGGCCGATGCGGCGACGCTCACTGCATTCGACGCTGCGCATGGCGGGCGACTGGTGATCGATACAGTGGAGGCGAAAGCCGAGTCGGTCGCCGATGTCGAACAACTCGGCGCGGCGCTCGGGCGTCGGTACTTCTTGTATGTCGAGATTCCCGTGCGGCACGACCCGGTGCTGCTTGTCGCGGCGATCAAGGCACAGGGTTTTCGAGCGAAGATCCGCACCGGCGGCGTGGTGGCCGAGGCGTTCCCGGCGCCGACGGACGTGCTTCGGTTCCTCGCCGCCTGTGCCGACGCGCGCGTGCCGTTCAAGGCGACGGCGGGGTTGCATCATCCGTTGCGGGGCGAGTTCGCGCTCACCTATGCAGCCGATAGCGCGCGCGGCACGATGTTCGGCTTTCTCAATGTGTTCCTGGCGGCCGTTCTGCTGCATACCGGTGCTCCGCGCGCTGACCTGGTGGCGTTGCTCGAGGAACGCGATCCGGGTGCGATCGCCGTGGATGATACGGCCGTTCGTTGGCGGACCCTCACGGTGACGACCGCACAGATCGCGGCTGCACGCGCGAACTTCGTCGGTTCGTTCGGCTCCTGCTCGTTCGAAGAACCCGTGCGCGAACTCTCCACGCTTCAGCTCGCCTGACCATGCCACTCGACCAGACGCACGACGCTGCACTTCGCTCATGGGTGGAATCGGCCAACGCGCGGGACGCGGACTTCCCGGTGCAGAATCTCCCGCTCGGGATCTTCTCGCGTGGCGGCGATCGGCGGCCCGGCGTCGCGATCGGTGACAAGGTGCTCGACCTGCGGCAGGCGCGTGATGGCGGGCATCTGGACGGGATCGATCCAGCGCTCGTCCAGTCGCTCGCATCGGCGCTCGGGGCGCGGACGCTCAATGCGCTGTTCGCGCTCGGGCGACCGGCGATGCGCGAGCTGCGTACGCGAGTGAGCGAGATGCTGCGTGTCGGGACACCCGCCGCGGGTAGGGCACAGCGTGACCCGCTGCTCCTCGTTCCGATCGAAGCGGTGACGATGCACGCGCCGGCCGAGGTGGGAGACTACTCGGACTTCTACGCGAGCATCGATCATGCGATGAACGTGGGCGCGATGCTGCGTCCGGATAATCCATTGCTCCCCAACTACAAGCACGTGCCGATCGGCTACCATGGCCGCGCGTCGTCGATCGTGGTGAGCGGCACGTCGGTGCGTCGTCCGCACGGACAGACGTCGGCGAAGCCGGAAGGGCCGCCGAGCTTCGGCGCGAGCCAGCGCTTGGACTACGAACTCGAGGTGGGCGCGTTCATCGGCGCGGGGAACGCGATGGGCACGGCGATCCCGCTGGGTGAGGCTGAGCAGCATATCGCAGGGCTCGTGCTGGTGAACGATTGGTCGGCGCGCGACCTGCAGACGTGGGAGTATCAGCCGCTCGGCCCGTTCTTGGCGAAGAACTTCGCGACGAGCATCTCGCCCTGGGTGGTGACGCTCGACGCACTCGAGCCGTTCCGCGCGCCGGCGCGTGTGCGTGAGAGCGGTGATCCGGCGCCGCTCGCGTACCTGAGCGATGCGATCGATCAGGCGCGTGGCGGATTCGCGATCACGCTCGAGGTCTGGATCCGCACGGCGCGCATGCGTGAGGCCGGAGCACCGGCGGAGCGATTGAGTCGCGGCGATTTCCGGCGCATGTACTGGACGCTCGCGCAGATGCTCACGCATCATGCGAGCAACGGTTGCAACCTTCGACCTGGCGATCTGATCGCGAGTGGGACCGTCTCTGGTCCCGACAAGGGGTCGCGCGGGTGCCTGCTCGAACTCACCTGGCGCGGGAGCGAACCGCTGACACTCGAGAATGGAGAGCGGCGTGCGTTCCTTGCCGACGGGGACGAGGTGATCGTGCGCGGGTGGTGCGA
>JANOWT010000130.1:0-27543 GCA_031418115.1 Gemmatimonadota bacterium | reverse complement strand
TGAACCGCGCTCGCCACTGCTCGAACTCCCCGGCACGAATCCACAACTTCGCAGCGGATGCGTCGTTGAGGGCGAGCAGCAGTTGGAGCGCCTTTTCGGCGAATGCGTCACGATCCTCGGCTGGGATCCCGTGCGTATCGGCCCATTGCCGGAGCGCCGAACGTTGGGGCGCGTCTCCCCGCTGCACCGTCTCCACCAGCACCTCGTCGAACTGCCGGCGGTAGCGCTGACGGATCGCGTCCGGGCGCGGTACGGCTTCGCGAATGACCAGATATCGTTCGCATGAGCGCTCGTAAGCCCACTCGAAGACATCGCGAAGCAGTTCGACGCGCCGGAGTTCGTATACCGCGAGGAGGCCCTCGAGATACGTTTCGCGTGGCACGTCGACGAAGGCGAGCGGGCAAAGGTTCCGCGTCACGAGCGGTATGTTCGCCGCGAGACGCGATGTGCGCTTGTTCACGTCGTGGAACGGCTGCAGGTAGGGCAGGTGGACAAGGAGGAAGAAGGAGGCTTCGAACGGATCTGGGATCCGCGCCGCCGTCGCGACCAGGTTGGTGAAGCACTCTTCGATGACCTGCGGGATCCCGATCGGCTGATACACGGACCGCCCGATTCCCACGAACCCCTCGCGCAGCCTTCCTTCCTGCGCCGGGTCGTCCATGAGATTCTCGGAGAGTGCCGCATGAAGACTCCTGACCGAGAACGCGTCAATCGCGATCGGCGGGTCCTCGCGCATGAGCAGGTCGATTGCGCGCTTGTGGTTCAGGATCATGTCGGCTTCGTCGGCATCTTTGCCCTCGGCTCGCAGTCCGAACTCCAAGAGCCGTTGCGTGTCGAGCAGGGAGTACGTGTTGCCCTCGAGATGACTCGACGCCCACGCCAAGTCGACGGTCAGATAGGTGAGGATGTCGCGCGCGAACGTACCGACCGGCCGCTCGGCGCCGGGTGGCGTTCCGATTTGTCGGAGGTGTTCGCGCAGCGGCGCCGGTAGGTACCAGGTCACGCCGGGTCGGTAGGAGTCGAGCCAGTCGCGGTGGTATCCGACCGGGGTTCTCGCGCTGACCGGCCGCCGGATGTTCGCACGTAGGGACTTCGCCTCGGCGGACATCGGAATGTCGTACTCTGCCGTCTGGACGTGTGCGACGTTCGCCGGTGTTGGTGTGGCCGTGACTTCCGCGGGTGCTGGAGTCGCCTGCGGTTCCAGAGAGCGAAGCCTGTATCGGCGGCCGCGACCTTCGCCTTCAGGGATTATCCGGTCGGGACTGGCCAGCACGAGGCGATACGCGATCTGGCGTGTTGTCAGTTCTTGACCGAATCGCACTGCGATCTCCGCGGCGATTTCGCTGACCGAGCGTGGAAAATCGCTCGCCGCGAGTACGTCGAGGATCATGTCGATCTCTCGACGGCTGCCTGCTCTTGCTCCAGTCATGAACGCTCTCTTGTTGATAATTGTAGATATTATCTACAATTTACCAACAATTGTCAATAGTTATTACATAGTATCAACAATACTACAAATTACTGACACTATTACAACTTTTGTACTTTGCAATGTCGAATCGCGGTCCACCGAGACCATCCTGATCAGCCGGAAGCTCGTCTTCCGAGTGCGTTCCGGTCGTCCGATGCCTCGATGCTTCAGACTTTGAACCGGTCTCTCCATTGATGGAACTCCGAGGGCCGTAGCCCGTGGCGACCGGCGGAGGCTTCGTTGAGGTTGAGCAGGATCGACAGCGCGATGTCGATGAACTCCTCGATCTCCGTCGTCGCGACGCCGAGTGCGATCCCGCGTGAACGCAGGTCCTCCCGGCTTGGCGCGGTGCCCGTGCGCACGACCTCGCTGACGATCTGCGTGAGCGCCTCCCGGTGCCGGATCCGCAGCGGGTTCGGTGTCGGCGCCGCCTGGCGGATCGCGAGGTACTGCTCGCACGAACGCTCGTAGGCATGCACGAAGACGTCGCGGAGCAGCTCGACCTGCTGCGTCTCATAGATGGCGAGCGTTCCCTGGATGTACTCCTGTTCCGGCACGTCGAGGAAGGTGAGTGGGCAGAGGTTCGCCTGGATCAGCGGGATGTTCGCGGAGAGTCGCGAGGTCCGCTTGTTGACGTCGACGAACGGCTGCAGGTACGGCAGATGGACGAGCAGGAAGAGTGATCGTTCGAACGGATCCGTGATCGCGTTCGCCTTGGTGATGATGAGTGCGAAGCACTCGCCGATGACGAGCGGGTCCGCGGTCGGGATGTACGTGGATGCCCCGATCCGGACTTCGGTCGTCCGGAGCCGCCCTTCATCCGCCGGATTCGGCAGCAGGGCCTCCGAGAGCAATGCGTGGAGCGAGCGGATGGTGAGTTCGTCGAGTCGCAGTTCCTGCGGCTCTCGGACCAGGAACTCGATCGCGCCCTTATGGTTCAGGATCATCTGCGTCTCGAGCGCGTCCTTGCCGTCGGCCCGCTGACCGAATTCGATGAGGTTCTGCGTGTCGAGTCGCGAGTAGGTGTTGCCTTCGAGGCGGCTCGACGCCCACGACAGATCGATGAGCAGTCGCGCGAGGATGTCCCGTGCGAAGGTCCCGGCGGGCCGCTCCGCCACCGTGGGCGTTCCGATCTGGTGGAGGTGCGCGCGAGTGCCTTCGCTCAGGTACCAGTTGGACCCCGGCGTGTATGCGTCGAGCCAGGCGCGACGATACGTGACGTAGCGACGTTCAGCTCTCGGGCGAGCTGCGGCCGCGCGCACGGCGGCGCCCTCGGGCGTCAGCCACGTCGGCGGTCCGGTCTCGCCAGCGGCCTCTTGCACCGGCGCCGGAGTGCCGGCGAGTCGATAGCGGCGCCCTTTGCCTTCTCCTGAAGGCACGACGCGCTGGGGCGTCGCCAGCCGCAGGCGATACGCGACGGCGCCCGGTTCGAGCTTGATCCCGTGCTCCTGCTCCAGCCGCTCGGCGATGCGTCCGACTGGAAGGCCGTCCGGAACGCCCTCGAGCAGCTTGAGGATCAGTTCGAGCTGCTGTCTTGTGTTGCTTCCGGGGCCAGACATAGGGGAATTCCTGATAAGTTATCAATAAAATATCGATAACATATCATGAATTCAAGCCGTGGCTGGTCCTGTCGGTCAAGGCAACGATTCAATGAAACAGCTCATGTCGCGCTCGGCGGCCGGCACCAACCCAGGGCCCGCATCCGGTGGCACCCCATCGCGGCGGAGGTAGTGCACGTTGAATGCAGCCTGGTCCCTCGGCCAGTCCTCGACGAAGCACGAGATGTCGAGCGCTTGGGCGTATCCGTCCGTGACAAAGAGAACAGCGTCCCCGCCAGTGGGCGCCTCCGGATGCGAGAAACCGACATCGTAGAATTCCGTCGAGTCGATCCGCATGCGCGGGGCTGCAGCGGAGACCGCGAGCGTCACGAGGACGCCCGTTCTCGTCAACTCGCGGTCGGCCACTTCGGCGCCTGCGAGCTGTTGACGGAGCGCGGCGAGCACGGGATGGTCACCCCGGCCGAAGTACGAGAGGAACCGGGCTTCTATCTCAGTGAACCTCATAGCACGCTATGCTCCGCCTCAGGTGAGTGATACGGCAAGTCGCGCACCCCGAAAACTGCCGTCGCCAACGAGCACGATCTCACCCATGAGGGCAAGCGTCTCGAGATGGCGCGCCACGAGCTCCTTGCGTGCGCCGGCGAACGCGCCCGAGGCCTCGGCGGCCGTCATGGGCCGTTGCGCGAGCAGCGCGCTGATGGCGCCGATCTGCTCGACCGCCGTGTCGGGCCACGTGGGCAATGCCGTGGCCGTGGGCGAGGGCTCATCAATAGCGGCGGCCTTCTTGCTTCGCTTCGACGTGGGCGCACGCGATTCGTCGAGAGCAAGCGATGCGGGCGCCTGCTCGGGTGCGAAGCGCGGGATCTGGTAGTCCGGACGTAGCCAGCGGATGAGGCCGCGCTTCTCTTCTGCGACGCGTTCGTCGTGGAGTGCGACGAGACGTTCTAGGATCTCTTCGCGTTCCATGGGCCAAGGCCAGCCGTAGGCCTCGGCGACGAGCTTGTCGAGTTCGTCGTGGAGGTCGCGGAGAATACCGCAGGCGGCGAGTTCGTGGATTGTACGTTCGGCGGCGGTGAGCGTCTCGCCAGAACGCAACTTCTCGATGACGTTGTACATCTTCGTTGTCGTGATGCGCCCATCGCGTACCAAAGCTGCCTTGCGGTGTGCATCAATCCTAGCCGCGACGTTCGAGAGTCTCGACCGGACTTGCGATGACGGATCCGGGAACGGGAACGGATCAAAACAAAGGCTCTTGTTGTAGCGCGGTCTGTCCTCTAGCGTGCCGCCCGCTCCGAGCGACCACATATGATGAAACACGGAGGAGAGGACGCCGAGCACGAACCAATCGTCGACGGCAATAGTCACGACCATGTGGTCCGGGGCCAGACTGGCGTCGAGACGCGTGAAGGTCCGATGCTTCGCTGTCTCAGTCGTCGCGATATAGCCACTGAGTTGAGCCGTTGCGTCACGAAGCTCGCGTCGCGGCCACCCGAAACGCCACCAAAACTCGCGAATCGTTTCACGCGCGTTCGCGTCGCGCTCGGGCTTAACGTGATCAACGACGCGTTGGAAGCACAGGGGGAACTCCCTCGCCTGTTGCTCGGTCATGTATCCAAAGTCGATGAGCCACAATCCTCGCGGCCGATCAGTAAGATCGCGTCCACCGCGATAGGGCTTGAGAACCGCTCGCTCGATTGGGCTGCGCTCGATCAGTGCAGCAGCCTCATGTTCCGACAGTAGGAATCCATCGCCGTGCAGCGCGAACCCAAATGCCGTGAGGCCTTGATTCGAATTCAGAGGCGCCGAAGTTGCCTTTGCGACGTTTGGACCGCAGGATAAGTCGTCGTTCAATCCGTCGACCGTCTTCTCTATTGTTGGGTGACCCTTCACCGAAGTAAGTACCCGCGGTCGTTCACTCGACTTGGCGACCACGGTCATGCTGACGCTAACTGCCGCAGTGTCTGCGCCATCGGGCCAAGGGTGATTCGGCGCGCACCACACTACCCGCGCCCCCGCCTCCCTCGCCGATGCAATAACGCCCCGATTCTGTCCTTGGCCGATCGAGCTCGTCGTAATGAGACCGGAACGCAACGTCACGCCGGAGGCAACGAGAGAGGCGGCGTGATGCCACCAGTAGGAGACAAGATCGAGCGAGTTGGGTAGCGGTGTCCAAGCGCCTCGCACAGCTTCGACGTAGCCATCGCCAAGCGCGCCACGCATTCTCTTTGATCCGAGATACGGCGGATTCCCCACAATAAAGTCCGCCTCCGGCCACTCCGCCTTCCGCGCATTCACATACTCGTAGTACGGCAACTTCGCCGCCGGATCCGGCACCAACTCCCCAGTAACCGGCGACACGATCCTCGGCGTCGGATCCGCCCGATCCTTCTCCGGCCGATGCACCACCGCGTCATACGCGAGGATCGCATCCCGACACTCGATCGTCCCCGTATCCTCAAGGATCGGATCCGGCGGCGTCCGTCCCCCGTGAGTCTCGCGCCAGAACTGGTGGTACCCGATCCACAACGTCAGCTCCGCGATCTCCCGCGCCCACGGCTTGATCTCGATCCCATGGAACTGCCGCGGATGCACCTCGTCCAACACCAGCCCGCCCTGTCCGCCACTCACCCGCTGGATCTCGTTGAGCACCTCGAACTCGATCCGCTTCACCGCCGCCATCGTCACATACAGGAAGTTCCCGCTCCCGCACGCCGGGTCCAGGAAGCGCAGCCCGCGCATCCTCGAGTGGAAGTCGAGCAGCACCTTCACGGCCTGCTCCTTCTCCTTCTTCTTACCGCTCTCCTCCAACTGCACCACCGTCGCCTGCACGGCGACCCACTTCTCACGGATCGGCTCCACCACTGTCGGCTCCACCAGCCGCTCGATGTACTCTCTCGGCGTGTACTCGGCGCCCAGCCGGTGCCTCTCCTCGGGATCGAGCGCGCGCACCAGCAGCGTGCCGAAGATGCTCGGCTCCACCCGCGACCAATCGTATGAAGTCGCCTCGATCAGCAACGTCACGTCACCCGGCTCCAGCGGCAACGCCTCGCGCGTCTTGAAGAAGTGCCCGTTGAACCGGTGCAGCATCTCCGCGCCGAACATCCCGCCCTCATCCATCGTCTTCCAAAGCAGTTCGAGCGCGGCCTTGAGATGCTCGGCGTTCCCTGAAGCGCGTGCAGCCTCGAGCGTCTTCCTGAACAACTGCTCCGGCAACAGCCCAACATCCTCGGCGAAGCACGAGAAGACGCACCGCATGAGGAATCGCGCCACGCGCTCCTGATCGAGCCCGCGATCCTCGAGCGCCGCCGCCAGCTTCGCCAGCCGAGTCGCGATCTCCTTGGTCACGAGCTGCGCCTTGCCGCGCGGATCGCGCGCCTGCGGACGCGCGAAGACGTCCTGCAAGAGCGCGATGTCGTCCACGCGCTCGTGCAGGCTCCCCAACGCGATCCGCCGCCCCGCCCCGAAGTCCCCATAGCTCCCGCTCCACCGGTCCCAGATCATGAGGGTCCGGGGGACGTCGACCACCATCAGATACGGCGGGGGCGTACCGGAAACGTGCGAGACGTAGTTGCGCACCTGACCGAACGCCTTGCGCAGCAGGGCGTCGTTGTTGCGCGCGGGGTCCGACATCTTCGCTTCCATCGCGAAGTGACCGGCGTGCCAGGCATCGATGAAGTTCGTCGCGAGCTCTCCCTCGCGGTCGACCACCTTTACGCGAAGCTCGAACCGGTACTCGTCGGTCGGAGCGAGCGGTGCCGGTACGCCGAGCGCCTCGCAGAACTGCAGGAACCAGGTCTGGAACGATGCGCGCTCGTTCGCGTCGACAGTCCTCCAGCGCTCGGCGAGGGCGCGCAGCAGCGGAGCGCTTTCAGTGGGGGTCGTCACAGGCAGGAAGTTGGGGCGTGGGAGCGAAGCCGGCAAACCCGGACTCGCGCTCAGGTCAGGCGTCAGTCCCCGATCACCGGCGCACACTCCGCGCACACCGTGCGCCCCGCCAATGCCTCGCGTCCTTCGTAGGCGATCAGCGGTACCATGGCCAGTGCCGCCACGGGGTCGGCCCACCACCAACTGAGCCCGGCGTTCAACGCGAGACCGACCAACAGGAGCACGGAGAGGTACATGCAGATATCCGTCTGCCGCGCTTCCGCCGTGAGCGCGCAGCTCGAGAGCTGGGCCGCGACGCGCCGCTTGGCGTTCGCGAGCACCGGCATGACCACCACCGAGAGCGCCGCGATCACGACCCCGAGTGGACTCGCATCGGGTGCCTCGCGCGCGAGCAACGCGCGTGTGGCATCGTAGGCGATCCAGCCCGCGAGCATGAGGAACGACACGCCGATGAAGCGCAGTGCGCTCCGCTCCGCGCGCGCGCGCTGGCCATGCTCGGCGTCGTGCCGTAGCCGCCAGAGCGCCGCACCACTCGCCGAGACTTCGATCACGCTGTCGAGTCCGAAACCAAGGAGCGCCACGCTGCCGGCGAGCACGCCAGCGGCGAGCGCTACGATCGCTTCGATCAGATTGTAGCCGATCGTGATCCACGTGAGCATCCGGCCGCGGCGCACCGCGTGCGCGCGTGCGGCACCGTTCATGCTGCCTGCCGCGCCCGAGGCGGCGGCTCGTACCGGCACAAACAGTAGGTGAACCACTGCAGCGCCCCCGACGGCGTGCGATGTGCCTCACGCTGACTCTCGATCACCACGAACTCCTCACCGAACTCGTGGTGCAGCGCGTCGGGCGAGTATCGGACCACATCGAGCCCGCTGCACTTGAGCGGTCCGTCCTCGGCGAACGTGGCGACTAGGACGATCCCGTCGGGTCGCATCGCACGGCGCACCTGCGCCACGTACGCCTCGCGCTCGGGCGCCTCGGTCAGGAAGTGGAAGACCGCGCGATCGTGCCACACGTCTACGCTCTGCGGCGCGAAGTCAGCCGTGAGCACGTCGTCGACGCTCCAGTGCACGCCGTCGCCGGCCGCGCCGAGCCGCGCGTGAGAGGCCGCGAGTGCCGCCGCCGAGAGGTCGAGCACACGGATGTCTGCATACCCGCCAGCGAGGAGTCCGTCCACCAGTCGCGAGGCACCGCCACCCACGTCAATGACAGAGGCCTTGGCGGAGGCAGAGAACTTCGAGATGAGATCGAGCGAGAGTCGCGCCTCGGCCTGGTACCAGCTCACCTGGTCCGGTCGTTTCTCGGTGTAGACGCGCTCCCAATGGGCGCGACGGTCCACAGGCGGATCCTCAGCGCGCGGCGGCGCGGGCCATTCCCGGCGTGCACTCAAAGACGAACGCCGGCGGGATGTTGACGAGCGTGAACCCCACGCGCACGTCGCGAAACCGCCGCTCGAACTTGGAGCGCTGCGAGAGCGAGTACTGATACTGCAGGAACATCCCGTCCTCGGCGAGCAGGTCGTCGCCTGCTACGAGGATGCGCTCCACGAGCTCATCATCCATCAGCGTCAGCGGCAGGCTCGACACGATGTAGTCGATCTCGCCGAGCCCCAAGTCACGCGCGATCTGGGGCAACTCACCCGCACAGCCCTGCACCAGCGTGAGGCGCGGGTCGGTGAGATCGCTGTTCTCCTCGATGAACGCCGAATTGAGTTCGAGCGAGATCAACCGGGCGTCCGGACGCATGCGGCGGAGCAGTGCCTTGGTGATGCACCCAGTACCAACGCCGAGCTGAACGACGGTGCCCGCCCGGGAAAAGTCGATCGCGCGCAACAGTCGCGTGATCAGGAACGGAGAGCTCCGGATGATCGTCCCCGACGTCTTGAAATGCTTGATGTGCAGAGCCATGCGCGCACGCTCAGGTCGGGAGGAATCCGGACAGCTTCGAACCGAGGAGGATATACGCCGTGACCAACGGCAACTCCCCGATGATGATACCCAGGATCATGCGGCGATACGGCATCCTGACCAGCCCGGCGGCGTAGCAGATGAGGTCGGTCGGGACCACCGGGAAAAATGCCCAGGCCGCCACGAACCACATCGCACCCGGCTTGGCGAGTTGCTCCCGGAGGTGGGCCAGCTTGCCCGGGTAGCGTTCCGCCAACACTGAATCGTACCCCGCAAACCCAGGAAAGCGATAGAGGACGGTCGCCGAACCCACGATTCCCAGCATCGAGATCACGAGTACGGCCGGGATCGCCTCGGGGAAGAACGCCCCTCCGGCGAGCACGACGGGGGTG
Source organism: Gemmatimonadota bacterium (assembly GCA_031418115.1). GTDB lineage: Bacteria > Gemmatimonadota > Gemmatimonadetes > Gemmatimonadales > Gemmatimonadaceae > Pseudogemmatithrix. The sequence continues at coordinate 18,329 of JANOWT010000130.1, read as the reverse complement.
CTCGGGATCAGCAATGCCCCTCGCAGGAGCGACACGACGACGAAGCCCGGGAAGGCCCACGGTCCCCAACCCGCCAGCACCTGCTGGAAGTGTTCGGCCGTGAAATCGTCGGGGTGGAGGAGGTACCAGGCGAGCACCCCGATCACGAGGGCGACCCAGAGCCAGGTCAGGACGCGACGGTAGCGCAAAGGGATACGGTGAGAGGAGAGTCGGCTCTACGCGACCGCAGCGAGTTCCGTGTCAACGCCTCAGGGTGCGCGCGAAGGCACCGCGGGAGGCGCAGGCAGGATCACCGCGAGTCCGCCGTTCCGCTCGCAGCGCGAGGCACTCGGCGTGCCCGAGAGCCAACTGCCGTCGCGGCACCGCATGGTCGAACCGGCGGGCGGAGCGTCGTCGCGCGCGAGCGCTGAGGGTCGCGGCGATGGGGCGCGCACCGACGGAGCCTGTGCCGGCGGTGCCGGCGTCGGCCGCGCGCCCGGCAGGATGATCTTCACGCCGCCCCGAGTGGCGCAGGCGGCGGGTGCAGCAGGGGCGACAACGAAACTCAGGTCCGTGCACTGCGCGACAGCGTTCGCGGGCGGCGGGACGAGCCTGGGTGCAAGTACGGGGGCCGGCGGCGGAGGGCTCGCGGGCGGCAGCTTGGGCAGAGGTTCCTGTGCCACGAGCGGCGCCGCGGCGGGAGTCGTCAAAAGAAGCGCGACGATCAATGTGCGAAGCATGGTCATGGGGCTCCCGTCACGGTCACAGCAGGTGTCACCTGCGTCGTGTAGTTCGCATTCGTGAAGGTCACCGTCGCCGTGCCATTCGCGAGGCGCCTGAGATAGAAGGTCACGGACTGCGCGTCAGCAGGGATGGTCACACTCGTCACGGTCGCGCCGCCGAAGTGGGCCTCGAACGCGCCTCCGCTCACCGACAGGTTGAAGGTCGTCGCCACGCTGACGTTCCGTATGCTGCCGTCCATGTCACGCGCGTAGAGGGTGACTGCGACCGAGTCCGTAGTCAGGTTCGCGGGCCAGTTACCGAGCGCGTCCACTCGCCCAGCGCCGACTGTGACCGCTCCGCTCACGGGCACGTGGCCGGCGGCTGCGTAGGTGATGGTGTCAACACCCAGCGAGACACCGGTGATGCGGTGGTAGAGGTAGCTGGTCGCCGCAGGGATCTGTATGCTCGCCGCGGACGTGCTCGCGCTCGTTGCATGCGTGAGCGAGACGGTGAGCGGCGTCACCTGATTGTCCGACGTGTACACATACGGATCCTCTCTCCATTGCCCCACACCGAGACGGATCGGGCTCGTGCTCCAACTGTTGAAGAGAGCCGGGAGCACCACCGCGACCGCCGCCGTGGCCTCGTTGTAGCGATAGCTCTGCACACGCGCATCACTCACGGTGATGGTCGTCGTGCCGACCGCGACCGGACGGACGCGGGCGCTGTTGCTGAAGGAGCCGCCGGCGGGAATCACCACAGACGCACTATCGACCGTTGCGGCGCCTGGGTTGGACGAGCTGAACGTGACGGTGACCGGTTCCCACACGTAGTGCGCGTTGCCGTTGGCATCGGCGGTCTGCACCGTGATGCTCGGTGGCGACTGCGTGGTGCGCATGGTCGTGGTCGCCGAGAGCAGGAACCGCGGTGTGGTCACTTGTTGGTTGACGTTCGCACTCGTGTAGCCGAGTGCGGTGGCCTGGATCTGCACGGTGCCCACCACGTCCTGCGCGCGGATGTCGACGTAGACGAAGTTCTGGCCGGCGAGCATCACCACGCTGTCTGGGACGGTCGCGACCGTGGGGTCGGTCGAGAGCAGTCGGATCACGAGCGGCGCCCCGATCGCATTGGGGATCGTGATGTACGCCCCCTGCCCAAGGCCGTACTGGCGCATGCCGAGCACGGGTCGCTGGTTATAGAAGGTGAGCGACGGGCCGGTGACGGTGACGCTGTTCGACGTCAAGCTGCCGAAGCCGACACCGAGTGAATCGGACCAGGTCATGCTCGCGGTGCCTGGTCCCACATAGCGTACGCGTGGCTGAACGTAGTACGAGCTCGACGTGCCCGGCAGCAGACGGAAGCCCGCGCTGTCCGGCTGCAGTATGGCGCTGTTGCTCGAACTCGCTCTGAACAGGAGGGTGTCGAGCGAGTAGTGCGCGCTCCCCAGACTGTCGGTGAGGAAGATCGTGACCGTCGACGGGGGCGAGGTGGTGGTCGCGGTCCCTGGCAGCGACCCTCCCGTGATGCGCGGGCTCGTCACGATCACGATCGCGGTGTCAGGGAGGTACCCCGGAGCCGTGGCGATCAGCGTGTCGGTCCCAGTCAGCCGGCCGGCGAATCCGAAGTACGCGATGTTGCTCAATGCCGGGATCGTGAGCGCGGTCCCCGAGAGCGAGTCGGCCGTCGCGTTGGTCTGCGTGATCGTCACTGCGACCGGCGCGGCGACGGTGTTTGGAGTGTAGACATAATGCTCGTTCGGGAAACGGAACTGCCGTCGTCCGATGCGATACGTGGAGAAGCTGAACTGCAGCTTTGGCTGCACTACCGTGTAGAGGACCGAGTCAGGCCGGTACCCAGGCGCGTTCGCTCGTACCCAAGCCGGCCCGACACCCACGAACGAGACGCGGCCCGACTGCGAGTAGTACTCGCCGGGGAGGATCGTATCGGGCAGCGTCACCCGTACGACGTTCGTGTCCGACGACGAATAGGTGACGCGGATCGTGTCGTTCGCGTAGTGCACCCCGTTCAACGAGTCGGCGGCGTAGACCGTGAACGCCACTGGCGGCGCGTAGTTGTTGTAGGTGCCGCCACCGGACAGCTGCAACTTGGGCGACGTGACGCTGAAGAACACCGAGTCGCGGGTGTAGCCGTTCGCGGTCGCGGTCAGCTGGACGGTGCCCGGACTCAGGCCGCGCAACGAGTAGTACGCGTAGTTGGTCCCAACGGGGATGATCACCGAGTCGGACACCGCCGCCACCGCCGGGTTGCTCGATACGAGTCGGACGACGAGCGGCACGGTGACGTTGTTCGGCGAGTAGACATACCCGTCCGGCCGATTCTGCCCCGCGCCGACCCGCCCGGCAGGCAGGTAGACGCGGAGCTGTGGGCCGACGGCCGTGAACTGCACCGAGTCAGCAAAGTGACCGCTAGCCGTGACGCGCACCCACGCAGTGCCCGGCGTCCCGCCGGGGATCACACGCGGCGTGCTCGAGTAGTACTGGTCGGCCGCGACGATGCCGGTAGGCGTCAGCACACGAATGACATTCGTGTCGCTCGACGAGACGGTGAACGCGAGCGCACTGGTCCGCCAACTCGACTGAGAGGTCGAGTCGGTGGTGTAGACCGTGATCCCCGTCTCCGGCGAGGTCGTGTTCAGTGTGCCCCCGCCGGAGAGAATCAGCCGCGGAGTCGTGACGATCACGCTCCGGCTGGACGATGTCCATCCCGCGGCGGCGGCCGTGACCGTGCCGCTCCCCACAGCCTTGGCACGGACCGTGAAGTAGACGTAGTAGGTCCCGCCCGGCAGCGTCACGATCGCCGGCGACGTCGCGAATGACGCCGTGTCCGAACTCGTGAGCGTGATCGGGAGCGCGTTGTTCACGTTCGACGGCGTCTGGACGTAGTAGTCATTGCGGTACTGCCCCGCGCCAACGCGGGCCGTCGGCTGGTACATGGTGAGCACCGCCGCCTGCGTCGTCACATTCGTCGACGTCCCGGTCACACCCGTTGCCGCCGGTGTGATGGTCGTTCCACCAGCACCGATCGCACGGATCACCACATTCGCCGCGAGCTGCCCCGCCGGAATGAAGGCGGGGTCGGGCGAGACCGACGCGCGCCCCGCCGTCCCGAAGCTGTACGTGATGTACGTGCCGCCGACCGGCGCTGGATCCGTGAGCAGGATCTGTGTCGAGAGCTCGTCGTTCACGAGCAGCGTGTAGTTGGTCGTCGTGAAGCGAACGCTGGCCTGCACGGCGAGCACCGCGGTGTCGCCGGCGTATCCACCACCGCCACCACCGTCGGTCGCGAAGATCCGCGTCGTGCCGGCACTGCGTCCGTTCAGCGTCGCCGTGCCCACCGTCGATCCCGCAGTGATCGTCACCGAGGTCGGCGCGAAGAACGCGAACGTATCGGCGACCGCGAGGTTCACGGTCACGTTGCTCGCGAACGGCCGGCTCAGGTACACCGGGATCGAGACGTTGGTCGCCGAGCGACCGATCGCGAGCGTGTCACGACCGAACGAGATGATCGGCGGCACCGAGTTCGTCACGGTGATCGTCGCTGGGGTCGCCGACGTGATCGCCCCACTGGTCGCCGAAATCGTCGTCGAACCGATCGAGACACCGGTCACCACGCCACCCGCCGTCACGGTCGCAATGCCGGGCGCTGCCGATGCGAAGGTGAATGCACCACCGGCGATGAAGAATCCGTTGGCGTCACGCCGGCGCGCCGTCAGCACCACCGAGCCAGTCGGCGCGACATTCGCTGTGCCCGGCGAGAGGTCGATCGCCGTCATCACCTGTGCGACGGTGAGCGCAGCCGCACCCACCACACCCTGCGCGCTCGCGCGGACGGCCGTGAACCCGTTCGCCGCGGCCAGAGCACGGGCGGTGGCCGTGCCCACCGAGTCGAGACTCGCGACCGACGGATTGGACGACGCCCAGGCGAAGCTGATGCCCGGCATCACCACATTGAGAGTGTCGTAGGCGACCGCGCGGTAACTGCGCGTGCTCGCCAGTGATGCGAGCGAGAAGGTGTCGCTGGCGACGAAGGTGAGCGAGTCACGCACCACCGCGATCCGCGTGATCGGCGTGAGCACGGACAGGTTCGCGATGCCCGTCACCGCACCAGCCGTCGCGCGCACCTGCGTGGCCCCCAAGCCGACTCCGGCGGCCACGCCGCCGGTCGTGATCGAGGCGATCGACCCCGATCCGGTGGTCCAGACGAAACTCGGCTGCGCCGCGAGCGCCACGCCGAGCCCGTCGACCGCGCTCGCGGTGAATGCGAACGAAGCGCCGAGGTAGATGCTCCGCGTGGCCGGTGCGACGGCGATCGTCGCGAGACGCTGTTGTACCACGATTCGTGCTGAGTCACGCGTACCGCCGGCTTCGGTCACGAGCACCCAGGTGGCGCCGTTGGCGACGGCCCGCGCTCGCCCGGTCGAATCGACCGTCACTCGCGAACTGTCGCGTGAGCCCCAAGTGAAGGTGCCAGGCACCACGCCAGCCGCGCCGTCGCGCGCCGTCGCCACGAGCAGACGGGTCGCACCGATCGCGGTGAGCGTGTCGAGCTGCGGTGCGAGCGTGGTGCTCGCGACCCCGGCACTCGCCGTGGCGTTCACGGTAAGTGGAGAACCCGTGAGCCCTGCTGACGTCACCGTCAGCACCTTCACTCCAGTGCTGAGCGGAAGCGTCCAGCCCACACTCGCGAGGCCGTTCACGTCGGAGGTGTCCGCTGCCGCGCTCGCGGAACCGTTCACCGTGGCGAACGACACCGTCACACCCGCGACCGGGTTGGCATACGCATCGACCGTGCGCACGACGATCGGCTGACTGAGCGCCGCACCCGGAGCCGCGACCTGTCCGCCGCCCGAGACGAGCACCAAGGTACTGGCCGCGCGCGCGGTGATACTGATCGCCGCGGAGGTGTCGGGCAGCAGACCCGCGGCGTTCACCGAGAGGCGGTAGCTGGGCCCGACGCGCGTGAGACGGAAGTTGTCGAAGCGAGCCAAGCCGGCTAGCGCGCGTACGCGCGTCACGCCAGTGAACGTCGCGCCGGCGGGGTTGGCCGCGAACGCAAGGAAGACCGAGTCACCGAATGTCGTGTCGCGTGCACCACCGCCGGTCCGCGCCTCGACCAAGAGCGCCGGAATGCTATCGCCAGCCTGATAGGTGCTGCCGACCTCCTGCGTGATCACGAGCTGACTCGCCGACACCACGACTGCGGTCGCGTTCACTACGAGGTTCGGGACTCCAGCGCTGCTGACCGTGACAGTCTGAGCACCTGCGGCGCCGCCCAATGTCCAGTTGAAGCCGATCAGCCCCTGCCCGTTGGTGACACTGCCCGAGGGGACCACGCTCCCGCCGCCCGCAGTCACGACCACACTCACCGCGGCACCGGCGAGCGGTTGGCCGTCGGTCGCGGTGAGTCGCACGCTGATCGGTTGCGGCAGGGCCGAGTTCGCTCCGGCGGTCTGACCGCCGCCACTCACCACCGCGAGTGCCGACGGCCTCGGGAGCACGATCAACGTCGCGGTGTCTTCGGCGGCACCGGTCGGCAACTGCGCACGGATCCGCGCGACGCCCCGCAACGCACTCGCGGTGCCGGTACCGCCTGACTGAGACGCGAGCGTCGCTCGCGTGGGATCGAGCGTGCTGAAGACGATCGGCGTTCCTGCGATCGGGCTCCCCTGTCCGTCGAGCGCCGACGCGGTGAAGCTGAACGCGTTGCCGGCGGTGACCGTGAGGGTCTCGGGTACAATGGAGACAGCGCTCGCCTGTGATCCGGGCCCGACGTAGGTCAGCGGCACTGCGGCAGGTGCGGGCGGCGGTGAGCCGGGAGCACGCACTTGCGCGACTACGGCGACCGGGCCACCGCGAAAGACGGTGTCTCCGGTCGCATTCACGTACGCGAGCGTCAGCGCGAGCGGCTCGCCTTCGCTGCCGGCCACGGCCGAACTGAGGGGCACCCGCAGATCGAGCGCGATCGAGTCGGCGTTCGAGGGGAAGACGACGAGCGTGTCGAGCGCGACAGACTGGTCGGCTCGGCGGAAGACCACGCGCACGCGCTCGAAAGGAATGACGGAGCCAGCGCCGGCGGCGACCGATGCCAACGGGGCCGGGAACTCCGCGAGGAACGACAGCCCGGTGGCGAATCGCAATCCCTCGCCCGGTCCCGTGATCTCGCGACCACACGACAGGAGCGATAGAGCGAGCCCGCCCACGGCTGCAACGAGCATCCGGGGGCTGACCGAGCGAGGAGCGATCCGCGGCGGCATATGTCTAACGTATGCTCCGTTTCATGGAAGCACCAACGACCTGAGTCACAATTCCAAGACGGTGAATCCCCGACCGGCCCCCTCTGGCAGCGCCGGACCGGTCGGCAGGAAGGGAGCTACGGCGTCTGCTCGGTACCGGACTGATCGGTAGGAATCAGTCGCGAACCGTGCCTTTCCGCTCGGCGGCGCGATCGAGCTCACGACGGACCGCCGCCGCGAGCAGTTCGGGTGTGAACGGCTTGGAGAGCAGCGGCGCGTCGAGTTCGGCCGTCGCGTTCGCGCCGCGCTCGGTGTAGCCAGAGATGTAGAGGACCACGATCCCCGGGACCCGCGCCCTCACGGCCCTCGCGATCTCCGGTCCGCCCGGGCCGGGAAGAACGACATCGGTGAGGAGCAGGTTCGGTGCAGGAACGAGGGTGGGAAGGATCGCGAGCGCCTGTGCCTGGTCCGCCGCACTCGTCACGCGGTAGCCGAGCGATCGCAGTACGCGTTCGATGAGATTCCGCACCAGCGGTTCGTCCTCGACCAGGAGGATCGACTCCTGCCCGCCCTGTAGCGGGGGACGCGATGCTGCTGGCACGGCGGTCGCCTCGCGCGTCTGCGCGGGGAGGTAGATGCGCACGGTCGTGCCGCGCCCCAGCTCGCTGTACACCGCGATGTGACCGCCCGCCTCACGCACGATCCCGTAGCAGATCGCGAGCCCGAGTCCTGTCCCCTGACCGACATCCTTCGTGGTGAAGAAGGGCTCGAAGATGCGTGGCAGCACGGCGTCGGGGATCCCGACGCCGGTATCACTGATCGAGATCATGGCGAAGCGCCCAGCCGTGATGTGCGTATGTTCGCGCGCGTACTGCTCGTCCAGCTCGACCGCTTGCGTCTCCACCGTGAGGCGGCCGCCCTGTGGCATGGCATCGCGCGCGTTCACGGCGAGGTTCACGAGCACCTGCTCGAGCTGTCCCGGGTCCATCACGACCGTCGGGCACTCGGTCGCGAGATGCGTCTCGACCGCGATCTGCTCGCCGAGGAGCCGGCCCAGCATGCGCTGCACGCGCGGGACCACTTCGCTGAGATCGAGCGCCTGCGGGGAGATCCGTTGCTTGCGCGCGAAGGTGAGCAACTGGCGCGTGAGGTCAGCGGCACGTTGGGCGGCCTCATGGATCTCGTCGAGGTCCGAGCGCCCACTCGCATCGGTGACACTCTGACGCAGCATGTCGGTGTTGCCGAGGATCACCGTGAGCAGATTGTTGAAGTCGTGGGCAACACCTCCGGCGAGCCGGCCGATCGCCTCCATCTTCTGCGACTGCAGCAACTGGGCTTCGAGGGAGCGGCGCTCGGAGATGTCGGTGAGCACGCCGAGCACATGCGGCCGGCCGTCCACGTCCAGGCGGACGAAGGTACCGAGTATGCTGCGTTCTTCTCCGGCCTGCGTCTGCAACGCGAGTTCCATCCCGCTCACGCGGCCGTCCGCGGCGATCCGGCGGAATAGCTCGTCGCGTTGGGCGAGGTCCTGGTAGAGCCCGAGTTCGATCGCGGTGCGTCCGATGGCCGCATCGCGCGTCACGCCGACCACCGTCTCGAAGCCCTCGCTCACTTCGACGATGCGTCCCTCGGGCCACGAGGTGAGTGTGATCGGCGTCGGACTCTTGCGAAAGAGCGTCTCGAAGCGTTCTTCGGACGCGCGCAGCGCGCGGTCGGCTTCTTCGCGCTCCGAGATGTCGCGGACGGCCGTGACGCGGGCTTCCGCTCCGAAGTACGGGACGGAGCGCTCCACCACCTCCGCGGGGAACCCAGAGCCGTCGTTGCGGCGGACGGTGAGTGATACGATCTCCCCCGCTGTTGCAGCGACCGACGTCCGCGGCGCATCGAACAGACTCTTCGTCTCGCGGCCGCGCAGCGTGCCGTCCGCCACACGCAGCAGGCGGTGCATCTGTTCGTTCGCGTCGACGATCCGTCCGTCCACTGCGATCGCGATCCCCTCCGACGTCGAGGCGGAGAGGGCACGGAATCGGCCTTCACTCTCGCGAAGCACTATCGCATTCCGGCGTTGCTGCCGGCCACCGATCAACAACAAGGCAAGCACGGAGAAGGTCAACACGAGCAATGGGACGACGAACGCCGGCCGCGTGAGCAGCGGGCCGACCACGTTGAACTCAACTCGGGCGATCTCTCCCTCGGCACCCGCGTAGAGTCCTTTCGCCTGCACTTCGAACCGGTGCGGCCCGCCGTCGAACTTGGGCACTATCGCGCGCGCCGTGGTCCACGCGCTCCACTCGCCTCCGTCGATTCGATACCGTGTGTCGATCAGCGTGCTCGCCAAGGACCCCCGCCAAGCGAGTGGGGTCCACTGGAGATTCACGAACCCAGTGCCACTCGTGGGTGTGGGGATCAGGACGTGCGGCGCCGGGAGCGCGGCGTCGGTCAGCGAGAGTTGGCGCACACCGCCGCCGAGCGTGCCCACTGTGACGAGGGAGTCGGTGACGAGCACGGGCCAGATGAGCGGGAATCCGAGTCCCCGATCCGTGCCGAAGTTGAAGAAGGTCCCATCGCGGTAGGCCGAAAGGCCGTTCGTCGTGCCTGCCCACACCGTGCCGTCGGCGCCAACGCGCACCGATCGGATCAGGTTGCTCAGCAATCCATTCGCCGAGGTCACGAACCGGAGCGTATCGGCTTCGACCGTCCCCAAGCCGTAGGCGAACTCGGTGAACGCATCGCCGAACCAGGGGCGTCCCGCTGAGTCGACGTCCACTGTGAAAACGCGGATCGAAGACTTGAAGTTCATGGTGCCGGTGCGGCCGCGGCGTTCCGTCCAGTGTGTCCAGACGCCGGCGCGTCGCCGGCTCAGTCCGCCTCCTGTCCCGAACCACTGTGTACCGTCGCGAGCCTCGGCAAAGTCATACACGCGTCCCGAGGGCAGACCCTGCTCTGTCCCCAACGCGCGAAAGCGGCCCGAGTCGAGGACAAAGGCGCCCGGACCGTTGTCGAGTCTGAAGTCGCCGCCGCCGATGCCGAGGAACCAGACTGCGCCTCCTGGCGCGACGACGATGCGGTGCACATGCTCGGCACCGAGACCGTCACGCGCAGTGAAGTGACGCCACGAGCGACCGTCCCATCGCAACGCACCGATCAGGCCGTTGCCGCTGCCGACCCAGATGTTCCCGACGGAGTCACGGGCAAGGGTCGTCATGGTATTCATCGCCACACCAGCGCCCTCGGTCACGTGCCGAATACGGCCGTCCAGCTCGAACACGTCGATCCCGTCAGCTGTGGCGGCCCAGAGCGCTCCACTCTTGTCCGTGACGAGCGCATGAACGCGGTCGCGCTTGCTCGGGAAGCCATGTGGAATCCCGCTCCACAACCGAGACGATTCGCGCAGGAGCACCAACCCCTGGCTGGTGCCGACCCACAGGTCACCTGTGCGGTCGCGCAGTGCGGCGCGCACATCGGTTAGCGTGAGATCTTCGTTGCCATACGCCGCCCACTTTCCGCCGCTCTTGCGACGCAGGTAACCCCCGCGGTGCACTCCGAGAAGCGAACCATCCGCGTCCTCGATCCCACCGAGGAGCGGTTGGTCTCCCTCCGTGCCCTCTCGCCGCGGCGCCTCGTTCCCGCGCCAGGTCCACGTGCCGTCACCGCCGGCCGCACCGACCAGGCTCGCCAAGACCCTGCCGTCGCGTCCTTCATAGAGATACGGGACCTGAACGAGACGCCCGCCCGATGACACCCGCAGTCGCCATGCGCCGTTGCGTGACCGCCAGAGTCCGGTCGGCGTGTTCAGCCACGCGGCGCCGTCCGGCGCGGCATGGAGTGATGCGAGATCAAGGAAGCGAAGCGGTGTCGGTGGGACGAGCATTTCGGCACGTCCGCCTCGCCAGCGCATCAATCGGACAGAATCGGACGACTGCCCGATCCCGACCAGCATCACGATCCCCTCCGTGGTCCACACCGCGTCGCGGACCGTCTCTTCGCTGTCGTCGACCTTCACCACGAGTTTGTCGAACCCGGAGGTATCCCCTACGTAGAGCAGGTTGTGCATCACCACCAGCATCGAGTCGCCGTGCATCGGGCGCAGGCGCGACACCGCGCGCCGTCGTGTCAACGGACGTGGGGGCACCTCGTTCCACTTCCAGCCGTCGAACCACGCGATGCCGTTCTCGTGCGCGACCCAGAGCGTGCCCCGCTCCGACTCGGCGAGCGCCGAGATCAGGGGCGAACTGATGCCTTCGGTCGCACCGTAGCGCACCTGACGCCACGACTCGAGCGTCGTCAGCGACTGCTGTGCGTGCACGCGCGCGACGAAGCTCGCGAGCACGACCACCGCGAAGGATGGCAGCGCCAGCGCGAGCCGCGTCGCACGCGCGAGCCTACGCCACGACCGTAACCGAAAGTCGACCATCACGCGCTCCGGCTCATCCTACCGCGTCGCCTCCGGCACCTGCCGCTGCGCCTTAGTGCATTCGCGCCAGACCCCAGGTTGACCATTCGCCCCAGCCGGCAGCGGATCGATCACCTGGTGCGCCTGGAACGTCGGATCCTCGCTCGCGAGGAACGCGAGCATGGCCACGAGCGTCGCGTTGTGCTTGAGATCAGCTTCCACGACCTTGTCGTACGAATCGCGATCGGTGTGCCAGGTCGTCGACCCGTAGTCCCAACCCAGCGCACCGGTGCCGTACGCCGGCGCCTTGTAGCACGCGAAGCTCGCGTTGTCGCTGCCGCCGGTCGCCTGACCACCGGTGGGCTGGAACCTGATGTAGCGCGTGAACTCGTTGGGGATCTCACCCAAGTAGCCCGCGACGCGTGCGCCCGCACCGGCGATCGGGCCGCCAGAGAGGTTCACGATGCGTCCCGTGCCGTTGTCCTGATTGAACATCGCCTGCATACCGGCCACGACCTCGGGATGATCCTCGCTGTACGCACGCGAGCCGTTGAGTCCCTGCTCCTCGCCGTTCCAGTGCCCCGCGATGATCGTCCGCTTGGGGTTCGGATACACCTGCCGCAGGATCCGCAGTGCTTCCATCATCGTGATCGTGCCGGTGCCGTTGTCGGTCGCACCTGACGACGCGGCCCACGAATCGAAGTGCGCCGAGAGGACCACATACTCATTGGGACGCTCGGTGCCCTTGAGTTCGGCGATCACATTGAACACCGGACGCTCACCGAGCAGTTCGCTGTCGGTGAAGGCGCGGACGCGGGGGGACTGCCCGGCGCGCGACATCCGGAACAGCAGGCCGTAGTCCTCGCAGCCCACCGCGAAGGCCGGCACCGTCTGATTGGGCGAGCCGAACACCTTATTGATGCCCGGATAACTCGACCACTGAGAGCTGAACACGGCGATCGCACCGGCGTCCTTGAGCTTCTGCCAGACCGACCGTCCACCACTCATCGCGACGTTCAGGTTGTTCCACGAGAGCTGCATCTCCTGCTGCGCCTTGTTCACGCGATCGATCTCCTCCGGCGTCCCGAACTCCTGCCACTGCTGCGGGGAGCGGCACGAGAGTCGAGGCACACTCATCAGGAAGATCTTGCCCTTCACATTCGGCAACCAGGCGTCGAACGCGTCGGGCGTGGAGATGTCGGCGGGATACGCGATCACCTCGCCTTCGATCGGGCGGCCACCGGTCGACGGACTCCACGCCAGCGCCGTCGCCTCGAGAGAGCGCACGCGCGGCGAGATCAGGTCCACGTGCGTCACACCCTTGTTCCAACCCTGCCAGGTGCCGTACCGCTCACGACGTGCGCCCACGCCCCACGTCTTGTAGGTCTCGACCAACCACTCCTGCGCGGCGTCGGACTGCGGCGAGCCCGTGAGGCGCTGGCCGTGCCGATCCATCAACACCTGTGCGAGCGTCATCGCCTGCGAACGATTCATGCCCTCGTCCCAGAGCTTGAGGATCGTCGGGTTGGTCGCGGCGTCGCGGCGCACGTACGCCGGATACTCGGCGGCGGGGATCGGATCGGCGAAGCGATCGCGATTGGCTGGGGCAGGGCGGGCTGGCTGCGCGAAGAGCGGCGCCGAGACCAGAGCAAGGACGATCAGTGACCGGAAGGACACGCGTGACTCCTCTCTACAGGGGGTGACGACCCTCAAAACTACAACTTCGGCGATAGCCCGTCAGCGAGCGACGAGCGGTAGGCTCTCCACGCAGGCAGTACGCCCACGAGAGTGCCCGCACCAACGACTAGCGCGAGGTACGCCCACTCAGCGGTACCGAGCGGGTGGAGCGTGAGCGCGAGCCCGAAGCGCGCCTCGACCGCCGAGCGCGCGGCGGCAATGCCGGCATACACGAGCGCGACGCCTGCGGTGGCGCCCGCGAGCGCGAGCAGCCCCGATTCGAGTACGAGCAACGACACGATCAGCCGCGGGCCCGCACCCACGGCGCGGAGGATCGCCATCTCGCGCCGTCGCGATTCGAGAGACGCATAGAGCGCGACCACCATCCCCATCAGCCCTACGAGCACCGTGAAGAGCGCGACCACGCGCAGCCCCACCTCGGCACTGCCGATCGTCTGCCACAACTGTTGCAGCGCCACGCCGGGGATGATCGCCGTGAGTGGCTCGCGCTGATCCTCATTCATCTCGCGCTGCAGTTGCAGCGTCTCGAACCGGTTCTTGGTGCCGAGCAAGAAGGCGGTGATCGGCGGCTGTTCGCCCGGCGCCCGGGCGGCCGGCGGCGGACCCATCATCAGGCCGCCCGAGGTCGCCTCGTCGTCATGCATCGCGGTGAGGCCTTGGAGCGTCGAGTAGAGCGCGCGGTCGATCGGCGTGAAGGTGCGCGTGATCACACCGCTCACCGTGAACGGATGCGCCTCGTGCTCCGCGAACGAAACGGCGCCGAGTCCATGTGCGAGCGTGACCTTGCTGCCCACCGCGTAGTCGAGTCGTTCGGCGACCTCCGAACCGATCGCGATCTCGCGGTCGTTCGCCGGCGCTCTCCCGCTCGCGAACGTCACCGACTGATCGCGGAAGCGATACCGCTCGAAGAAGGCCGAGGTCGTGCCGATCACGCGATGCCCGCGGTGCGCGTCACCGAGCGCGTAGGGGATCGTCCATTTCACCGCCGGATGCGCGGCCCAGCGCTCGTACGTGGCCCATGAAACGCTGCCATTGGGTACCGACATGCCGAAGACCGTCGAGAGCAGCACCTGCGTGGTGCCGCCGCGCGCGCCCACGATGAGGTCGGTGCCGCGGATCGTGCCGGCGAAGCTCTCGCGCACGCCCATGCGCACATGCTCGATCCCGACGAGCAGTGCCACCGAGAGGGCGATGCTCGCCGCCGTGAGCGCGGAGATGAGTCGTCGGTTGCCGAGCGAGCGCCAAGCGAGCGAGAGGAGGAACATCAGCCCACCGCCTCACGCACGGCAGCCTTGTTGAGCTCTGGGAGCTCGACGGTGCGCTCAAAGCGTGCGGCGAGCGAGAGGTCGTGGCTCACGAAGACGAGCGCGCTCCCCGCCTCCTCGCAGCGTGCGAAGAGCAGCTCGAGGAACCGGTCGCGTCGGTCGGAGTCGAGCGCGCTCGTCGGCTCGTCGCAGACCACGAGCTCCGGTGCGCCGATCAATGCGCGCGCGACGCCCACGCGCTGCTGTTGTCCCACGCTCAATGAGGTCACCGGCTGGTCGAGCAGCTCGGCGATCTCGAGCCGCTCGGCGAGCTGCGCGGCCTCGGCGTTGGCATCGGTCCCCTTGAGCCGGGCCCTCCGCGCCGGGGAGAGCCTGCACGGCAGCGTGATGTTCTCACGCACCGAGAGATACGGGATGAGGTTGAACATCTGGAACACATAGCCGAGGTGTTCGGCGCGGAACCGGTCGCGCGCACCGCTGGCGAGCGTGCTGATGACGGTGCCGAGTACCTGTACTGTGCCCGTGCGCGGCACGAGCACGCCGGCCAGCAGACCGAGCAACGTCGTCTTGCCGCTGCCGCTCGGGCCGTGCAGGAAGCAACGCTCCCCACGCGCTATGCTGAGCGCCGGGAGATCGAGCACATCGCGCCCGCCCTTGTATGCGAAGCGGACGTCGCGGAGTTCGACGGCGGGGCCAGCGGTGTAGCCGGCGCCGTCGGCGGCGGCGCTCACCGGCCCGTGTAGGGCTTCATGCTGGTCGCGTCGATCTGGTACCCGACCTGACCGTAGGGCGAATCGTAGTTCGTGATCCGTAGTGTTCCCTCGAGCCAGATCGCGTCGAAGAGAGCGAGCTTCACATTCTTGCGGCCGACCATCTTCACGAAGGCCATCTGGTTGGGCGGCGGCGGCGGGGTGTGTACGCAGGCGCCGTAATAGGGGACGAGAAGGAACTCGGCGCCCTCCTGGTCCGCATCATCGAGCGGCACGATGAAACCAGGTACACGGATGTGCTGCCCGTCGAGTTTCTTGAGTGTGTCGCTTGCCTTTCCAGTCTCGTAGTCGAGTCCGGCGAGGAGTCTCCAATCGATGCTCGTGAAGGCGCCGGACGGCGTCGCGGCCTCCGGAATGGCGGCGGGACGAGCCTGCGCCTCGAGGACCGCACCGGTCGCCCAAGGAGCGGAGATCATGACGCCGCCGGCAAGCACGCACGCGCGCAGGAACGCACGTTGCTGCGCGCGTCCGCGCGCGCGCGGTGCGAGACAGGTCGGGAGCAGGTCGGAGCGGTCGGAGCGGTCGGAGGTCATGCGGGTGGTACCCCACTGCGAGGGAGCGGTACGGCAAACGGCTACTCGCAAATTACTGCGCGGCAGGCGCGTTCGTTGACATTCCCGCGTCGCTCCCGCCCCTCGTGATCCCCGCGAGAACGCTCTCGACGATGTTCCGCTTGGCGTAGTCCCCGCGGCTGATCAGTCCGGTGAAGTCCCCAGCGCCGAGCACCTCGACTTCGATCGCCCGTGCCGTCCACCCCTCGGCGGCGCGCCGCTCGATACCGCCCACGACCTCCTCGATCCACTGCGCCTTGGCCAGCAACATCTCCACTGGGCGCTCGAGCGCACCGCGGTGCGCGTCGAAGAAGCGCTTGGGTCGGAGCGCCGCGATCCGTCGCAGCACCGCGACCTGCCCGCGGATGTCCTCACCCGGATGCGCGATTCGCACCTTCACGCCGATGAACAGATCGCCGCCGAACACCGTCTCGCGCTCCGCGTCCCAGACCACATGATGGTCCGAGGAATGGCCGGGCGTGTGCAGCAACGTCAGGGCAGGGTGTTCGAACGGGGCCGGCCGCACGGCGAGCTGGCTCGCGGGTCCCCAGCAGAGCCGTCGGTACCATCCGATCGGCGTGGGGTGCGTGATCCGCGCAAGCGTCTCCTCAGCGAGCCCCACCGGCACACCGAGCGCGGCGAGGCACCCGACGTTCCCGGCGTGATCCTCGTGATAGTGCGTCACCAACGCCCCCTCGGGCCGCGCGGTGGAGAGCCAGGTCGTGAGATCATCGGCCACGGCGGGGAAGGCGGTGTCGATGAGCACGCCCCGCACGACGTACGCGCTCACCTCGAACTTCATGGCGCGACTCGTGCGCGTGGAGCACCGGAGCCGCGTGACGTCGCCGTGGGAGATGACCTGGAGCATCGCTTGAACGATAACGTGCGGGGCCGTATACTCTGCTGAGACGCAGGACGCCCCCGGCGCCCGGCCACCCACGGCCGGGCGTCGGCATTTTTCTACCCCCCGAGGCACGTCGGCATGATCGAGGCCCTCAAGCAGAAGCTGACGGACGAGGCGGAGAAGCTCCGGTTCGAGCTCAACGTCACGCTCCCCAACGAGATCCGGAAGGCCGTCGAACTCGGCGACCTCCGCGAGAACTCGGAGTACAAGGCTGCCCTCGAACGTCAGCAGTTCGTGCGGGCTCGCCTCGGTCAGCTCACCACGCGCCTGTCCAAGCTCTCGTCGATCGACGAATCGCAGATCGCCACCGACGCCGTGGGAATGGGGTCGAAGGTCACGGTCGAGGACACCACGTCGAAGGAGCGCGAGAAGTACCACATGATATTCGGCGATGCCGAGGACTTCGACGAGGGTCAGGTGACGATGTCGTCACCGATCGGGCGCGCGTTGCTCGGCAAGAAGGTCGGGGATCTGGTGCTGCTCAAGCTCCCCGCGCTCACGCGCAAGCTGAAGGTCGTCGCGCTCGTGACGATCCACGACGAGCCGGCCTAGTCGGCTGGCGGCTCCTCGAGCGCCAACTTCAGTGCCGCATTGAGCGCGCCGTCCTCTGCCGTGATCGGTCCCACATGGCGCCACCGCAGCGTACCGTCGCGGCCGATCAGGTAACTCGCCGGCACGCCGAGCGCGAGAAAGGTCGTGCTCACGCGGTCGTCGGGATCGTACCACATCGCGTATGACGCGCCGAGCGCAGCAGCGAACTCGGCGACCTTCTTGCGATCCTCGTCCACGTCGATGCTGACACCCGCGACGACGAGCCCCGCCGCGCGATGCCGCCGGTGCAGCGTCTCGAGCGCCGGGATCTCCTGGCGGCACGGTTTGCACCAGGTCGCCCAGATGTTGAGCAACACGACCTCACCTTCGAGGTCGGCGAGTGCGATCGGCGTGCCGTCCTCCTTCTCGGCGGCATAGCTCGGGGCAGGGGCACCGACAGCGACCGTGGCGCGCGGCGCGGACTCGCTGCCGCAGGCTGTGATCAACAGCGCGCTCGAGGCGAGCACGGTCCTGACTCGCGCGATCAACGCTTCCCCGTGCGGATCCGCGCGAGCTCCACGCGGCTCGGCTTGCCGGGGATCGTCCATGCGATCAACACACCGTCAGCAGTGCGGGCCATGCGTGGGAAGCCACTCGACCGCGTGCCGCTCGACGGGCTCACGATCACGTGCGGCTCCACGGTGCCGTCGCGCCGGACGATCCGCGCACGCACCTGCGCCGTGTCACCACCCACGCGCTCGATCCAGCTCACGAGCGCGGCATCGCCACTGAGCATCTCCACATCCACGCGCCCGGTCGGCAGACCGCCGTCGACACGGACCGGTGCGCTGAAGCTCGCGCCGGCATCGGTCGAGAAGACCACTTTCACGCGCGACGTGTCCTGCGCCCCGGTGAACCAGACCGCGACCACGGTGTCGCCGATCGCCGACGTCGCCGGACCGTTCACTGGGCAATAGTCGATCTTCCAGCCGTCGTTGTGCAAAGGCGCCGGCGCCGTCCACTCGCCATTCACCATTCGCACCACCGACATGTCGCGGATCTCGTCGTCGCTGCGGTCACGGTAGACCACAATCGGTCCCATCGACGTCATCGCGCTCGCCGTCTGGCAGCAGTCGCAGGTGCGTGGATCGAGGATCCGCGTGGTGGTCACGGCGCCGTCGGTCCAATTGGCGAAGCCGAGTTGCATCGCGCCTCCCTGACCTTCGGCGGGCTCCTTGCCGGTGGCCGCCCTGATCGAGTCC
>JANOWT010000129.1:0-5303 GCA_031418115.1 Gemmatimonadota bacterium | reverse complement strand
TCGGGCCGCCTGAATAGGATGCGCGCTTGTCGTCGGGGTTCCAGGTGAGGTCGGGGGAGATGACCTCCCAGGTCGCGCCTTCGTCGCGGGTACGGTGCACGAACTGCGAGCCGTAGTAGAGCACACCTGGGTCGTGTGGCGAGACTTCCATGGGCGAGACGCGCTGGAAGCGGTAGATCATGTCCTTGCTCGCGTTGCCGTAGAGCGACTGCGCACCCACCCAGTACTGCTTCTCCTGGCCTGTCTTCATCGACATCCGCGAGAACTGGCCCTTGCACGAGCCGTAGACCGTGTCGGGGTTCACCGAGTGCGGCATGATCGGTCCGGTCTCGCACCCGGGACCGGTGCGCCATCCCTGCATGGGGTCGTCGAGTCCACCTGCTGCGACCGGCAGCGACGGCAGGATCAGCGTGGAGTTGTCCTGCTGCGCGCCATAGAGGCGGTACGGGAACTGGTTGTCCGTGTAGACCTGGTAGATCTCAGCCGTCGGCTGATTGTACTGCGTGCTCCAGGTGCGGCCGCCGTTGAGCGAGACGTTCGCGCCGCCGTCGTTCGACTGGATCAGGATCTGCCCGTTGGACGGGTGCACCCACATGTCGTGGTTGTCGCCGTGCGGGACGTTCATGTTCGCGAAGGTCCGACCGCCATCGGTGCTCTTGAAGTAACCCTCGGCGCCAGCGTAGACGACGTCGGCGTTGGTGGGATCGGCGGTGATCGTGGTGTAGTAGAAGGAGCGGGTGCTGAGCTGCGGATTGTTCGAGACCATCGTGAACGAGCCGCCGGCGTCGTCGGAGCGGTAGAGGCCCATGCCCGGCTTCGCCTCGATCAGCACGTAGATGCGGTTGGGGTTGGCGCGACTCACCGCGATGTTCGCCTTGCCGACAAGGCCGGTGGGGAGACCGTTGGAGAGCTTCACCCAGGTGGCGCCGCCGTCGGTGCTCTTGTAGATGCCGCCTTCCATGGCGCCAGAGATGATCGTCCACGGCTTGCGTTCGGCGCGCCACATGGCGGCGTACACGACACTCGGATCACCGGCGTTGAACTCCACGTCCACTGCGCCGGTCGAGTCGCTCACGTACAGCGTGCGCGTCCACGAACGACCGCCGTCGGTCGTGCGGTAGACTCCGCGTGCATTGGTCGGACGGAACGGGTCGCCGATCGCAGCGACTAGTGCGACGCTTGGATTGGTGGGATGCACGCGCACCGCGCCGATGTTGCCGACGTCCTTGAGACCGATGTGCGTCCACGTCTTGCCTGCGTCGCCGGACTTCCAAACGCCCTTGCCGATCGAGACGTTCGAGCGGAGACCGTCGGAGCCGGTGCCCGCGTAGATCACGTTCGGGTCACTGTTTGCGACGTCGATGTCGCCCATGGAGCCTACGGTGATCTGCCCATCGCTGATGTTCGCCCAGTTGGCGCCGGCGTCAGTGGTCTTCCAGATGCCGCCGCCGGTGGATCCGAAGTAGAAGGTGTGCGGATCCTGGTCCACGCCCGTCACCGTGGTGACGCGGCCACCGCGTGCGGGGCCGACCATGCGCCAGCGCAGTTGGTTGAACGTGGTCGGTGCGGCGGTCGTCGCGACTGTTGGGGCGGGCACGACCGCCGCCTGTGTCGCGGCAGGACGTGCCGACGCCTGTGCGGCGAGGTCGCAGGGCGCGAGCGCGCCGATCGCAAGCGCGCCGATCGCTAGCGCTTCGAAAGAGGTGGAAGCGAGCCGCGAGGTCAGTCGGGCGAGTGACGAATTGCGCATGGTCCGGTCAGGTGGGAGACACGGTGGGGCACCCGATCGTGCAGGGCGCGGGCGACAGAGAGACAACGTGCGGAACGTGCCGATCGTTCGTGAGAATCAGCGGCGGATCGCGACCGTCTCGAGCAACTGCTCACGCACAGACGTCGCCTTGCCGGCGCGTTCGAGCGCAGCCCAGAGCCGCGCGACCGTCTGCGCGTCGACGAGTCCGGCCGGTGATCCGCTCGCCGCAGTGGAGAGTCCCTCTGCCTTTCGGAAGGCCTCGACCGCAGTGATGACGTCGTCGCTGTAGCGCGTGGCATTCTCGTCACGGCGAAGCGTTGGCTCGGTCGGTGCGAGGTGTCCGAGTGCGTGCAGCATCACACGCAACTGCCAGACGTCGTTGCCCGTGAACTGCTCCAGCGTGCGGAATCCGAGCGTCTGCGAGACCGCGTTGTAGACCCGACGCATCTCGGCAACCGGCTCCGGGTGCTCGCAGACGCTGATGTTGACGGTGACCTGGTCGGGGCGGCGTGAACGGCCCGGCCGCGGATCGGCGACGATCACGGCGGCGGACTGGGCGCGACCTTTTCGTGCATCGCCACCGGCCGCATGTCCGGCAGCGATCGCGTCGATGAGTCGGTCGGCGAGATGGCGTGGCGTACCCGCGCTCGCCTCGAAGTTCGCGGCGACGGAGGCCAGCACCTCGGGACCGGTGAGCAGGTTGCCCTGCGTGACGTAGTTGAGGCCCGCACGATGGCCGGCCCACGCACTCGTGCCGGTCCCAGTGTGCTGCGCGCTCCGCCCGTCGCGCGCGATCACGCCGACCTGCCGGCTCGCTGCACCACTGTCGGCGGCTAGCGCGGCGCGCAGCGCCTCGTCGGGTGCGACGCCACGCGAGAGCGCACCGAGCAGTAGGTCGCCATACTCGGTGCGTGTGTTCGCCTGCGTCGCCACCGCGCCTGTGCCGGCGCGCACCCAGGGCACGCCATTGCCGACGCAGGCGACACGTGTCGTCACCGCGACGCCGCTCTCGCCGGTCATGGGGTCGATCGCGGCGATGGAGAAGGTCGCGAACTCGAGTGAGCGTCCCCAGCTCGCGGGCTCCTGCGCGCGCGCGCTGACGGGTGCGAGTGAACCGACGAGGACGCAGGCGAGCGCGAGGTGCACCGCGGGGAGATGCACGCGCGGCGCAGGTCGCGCGGGACGGGCGGATTCGGAGCGACGGATCGATGGCAGGAGCGACTCGGGGCGATGAGGTTGGCCCAAACTTGCGCCGTTCCGCATCGCCCCGCGAGGTCCCGTGATCGGCCCGATGATCAGCGCACGACGATCCGCCCGGTCATCTGGCTACCGTGGACCCCGCACTCGTACTGATACGTGCCCGCGACGTTGAACGTGAAGAGATAGGTGCCACTGCCGAGCGTGCCGCTGCTGGTGAAGCTCGGAACGCCCTGCGACTGCGCGGTGTGATTCCCACCCTGACCCTGCCACGTGATCGATCCGCCCACGGCGATCGTGTCCACGGCGGGATTGCTCGTGGAGTTTCGTGCGCTCGCAAAGACATTCGTCGGGCCCACGAGCACCGTCGCCGTGAGCGGCGCCACCGCCTGGCCGCTCACCGTCACCAAGCTTGAGTCGCTACGGCTCCCGCCCTGGATCACCACGTACGAGGTCCCGTTCCCTGCCGCGCGCGCGGTGATCTGCGGTCCGGTCGTCGCAAGTAGTGTGAGTGTCGCCGTCGTGCGCGACGTCCACGTGATCGGCAGCGCAGTCGCGACCGAGTCCTCCACCGTGCCCAGGAAGATCTGCGTGCCGAGCGGTGTGACGATCGTGGCGGACGGTGGCGAGAAGGTGAAGGTAGAGGCGAAGCGGCGCACGGTGATCAAGCGTTGGCCCGTGACGGCGCTCGCGGTGGCGATGATGTTGGCGATGCCGTCGGTGAGCGAGGTGGCGAGTCCGCTCCCTGCGACCACGCTCGCGACGCCTGGGACGGAACTCGACCAGGTCATGGCCGTGCCACCCATGATGTTCGCCTGAGAGTCGCGCGCGACGGCGGTGTACTGCTTGGTGCGGCCGGTCGTGCGCAGTGTGTCGGAGCCGGTGGAACTCACGACGATCGAGGCGACCACCTGTGTGACCGAGATCGGTGCGCGCCCCGTCTTTGACGCGGCGGTGGCGACGGCGGTATCTGCCGCGCCCACCGCGAGGGCTGTGGCGAGGCCTCCGGCGCTCACGCTCGCGGTCGCGCCGGTGCCTGCGCGCGTCCAGGTCACAGCCGGCGCACCAGACACGGCGGCGCCCGATGAATCGACCACAGCGGCCGTGAGCAGTCGCGTCGATCCGATCGCACCGAAGGCGACAGCGGCCGGGGTCACGTTCACTGTCGCAACGACCTGCGCGACGGTGACGGCCAGTGCCGGTGAGGAGATCCCGCTCGCGGTCGCCGTGACCTGTGTGGTCCCGTTGCCTACGGCGGTGACGAGTCCGCTACCGCTGACGGTCGCGACGGCGATGTTGCTCGAGTTCCAGGTGATGGTCGCTCCAGCAACCGTCGCTAACGCGGCGTCTCGCGCGACTGCGGTGAACTGCACGGTGCGGGTGAGCGTCTGGAATGAGGGCGCAGTCGCCGGCGCGGTGATCGCCACGGACGCGACGCTCGGCGGTGCGGTGCCGCCGTCGTCCCCTCCGCCGCAGGCGGTGAGGCCGAGCAGGGTGAGCAGCATGCGACCGGACCGTCTGGTGAGCATCGTCGTCCGCATGCGAGCCTCTGTGTAGGAAGGGGAATCTTAGGAGCGCCTAAATACGGTATGCTCTACCTGTGCACCAATCTTCGCGTCACAATGCGGTCGCCGGACGTGTTCGCGCGCGCGTGGATCAGGGAACCGATACGATCACAGTGTTCGCGCTGTACAGCGGGTTGGGACTGAGCGGTGCCGAGAGATTGGTCGTCGCGAACCCACCCGTCCTGACGCCGGTGTTGGCAAGGACGGTGAAGCTGTTGGCGCTGACCGGAACGAAGCCGCCGAAGAAGCCGACGTTGAGGATGCCGTCCAGGGTGAGTGCGCCTGTGACCGCGATCCGGTCATACTGGCTGCCGGAGGTGAGACCGCCAAGGTCGAGCGAGATGGTGCCCGACGTGGTCAGGCTACCGGTGATGTTGAGCGTGCTGGCGGCGCCCGGGCTGACCGACAGGAGCCCCTGGTTGTCGAGCGCGGCATTGAGCGTCCGAGGGCCCCCGGCCCCCGCGAGCGCGCTGATCGTCCCGCTCGGCGCGTTGATCAGCGTGCCGGCCGTGACCGCGAAGGTCACGGGGTAGCCGCCGCCGGCGTTCGTGAGTTCGAGCGCGCCGAGGTTGGTGAAGCCGGTGGCGACCGTGAAGTTCACGAAGCCGGTGCTCGGGTCGCTCCGCGCGCGCAGGAGCGAGCTCGCGGTCGTCGTCAGTCCACCGTTGATGTTCACCGTCGCGTTGCCGGTCAGCGTCCCGGCGTTCACGAGCGGGGCGTTCATCGTGACATTGAACAGGGAGAGCGTCCGGCCGGCGGCGTTGGTCAGGATGCCGGGACCGTTCACGGTC
>JANOWT010000128.1:0-2387 GCA_031418115.1 Gemmatimonadota bacterium | reverse complement strand
TCGGGCCGCCTGAATAGGATGCGCGCTTGTCGTCGGGGTTCCAGGTGAGGTCGGGGGAGATGACCTCCCAGGTCGCGCCTTCGTCGCGGGTACGGTGCACGAACTGCGAGCCGTAGTAGAGCACACCTGGGTCGTGTGGCGCGACCTGGGAGGTCATCTCCCCCGACCTCACCTGGAACCCCGACGACAAGCGCGCATCCTATTCAGGCGGCCCGATCACGGTCGACAACACGGGCGAGGAGTTCTACTCCACGGTGTACGCGATCCGCGAGTCACCGTTCGAGCGCGGAGTCATCTGGGTCGGCGCCAACGACGGACCGTTCCACATCACGCGCGACAACGCCAAGACCTGGCAGAAGATCACGCCTCCGGGACTCGCGCTCGGCGGACGCGTGCAGAACATCGAGCCGTCGCCGCATCGTCGAGGCTCCGCGTACTTCACCGTGCTGCGATACCTGCTCGGCGATCACAAGCCGTACATCTTCAAGACCGACGACTACGGCAAGACCTGGACGTTGCTCACGTCGGGCACCAACGGCATCCCGGCCGACGAGCCGGTCCGTGTCGTGCGCGAGGACCCGAGTCGTGCCGGCCTGCTCTACGCGGGCACCGAATTCGGCATGTACGTCTCGTTCAACGACGGGGCGCAGTGGCAGTCGCTCCAGCTCAACCTGCCCAACACGCCGATCACCGACCTCAAGGTGCACCAGAAGGACATCGTGATCTCGACGCAGGGTCGCGCCTTCTGGATCATGCACAACATCACGCCGCTGCATGAGGCGAGCGACGCTCTGTCGCGTTCCACAGCGCATCTCTTCGCGCCACGCGACGCCTACCGCATCCGCTACCGTGCGGCGTTCGGCGGACTCGAGAGCGCGCGCGACGGCGGCACCGATCCCGAGTATCCGGCCGCGGGCGCCGTGGTGGACTACTGGTTCGCCGCAGCGCCAATGGGCGAAGTGACGCTCGAAGTGCTCGACACGCGCGGCACGGTCGTGCGACGCTTCTCGAGTCTCTCGGCGGGCGAACAGCGAGTGTCACCCGCCGAACCCTCCATGCGCGGCCCGATGTGGGAACGCATCGGCACGCCGCGACTGCCTGCCGTGGCGGGTCACAACCGATTCACCTGGGACCTCACGCTCGCCGGCCCGACCGATCCGAACCCGGCGCGCAGCGGTCGCAATGGCCCAACGGTCGTACCGGGCAACTACTCCGTGCGCATCAGCAACGGCGCGTGGACTGCCACGAAGCCGCTCGTCATCAAGCCCGACCCGCGCATGGTCGCTGACGGCGTGACCGTCCCGGTGCTGCAGCAACTGCTCGACCACAACATCGGGGTGCGCGAGTTGGTGAGCGACATGAACACCTTCGCGGGCGAGGTCGAGACCGCATGGCGCGCCGCGTCCGGCGACAAGAAGGCGGCGATCGGCGCGATCCGCGACATCGTCAACTCCGAAGCCTGGCGGTATGGGCGTCCAGGACTCGCCGCGCAGGTGCAGTATCTCTACGGCGCCATGATGCGTGCCGACCAGGCGGTCGGCAACGACGCGAAGCAACGGTTGGTCGTGCTGCGCAAGGAGCTGACCGAGGTCCAGGCGAAGTTCGCCCGGGCCGCGACGACGATGTAGACGACGATGTAACGGACCGCCCGGCCCCGTGATGGAGCGTCGGGGCCGTATCGCTTGACAACGGGTGCGGGGGAGGCGGACTTTTGGCGTCCTCCTCCCCCGAGTTTTTCTTGCCGACGACCCGCCGTGATTTCTTCTCATCCCTCGCCGCCGGTGGCGTAGGACTCCTCGCCGCCGAGTGGCCGGGCCTGCATGACGCGCTCGCGCACGCGGCCGCCGTCCGCAGCGGTGAGGCGCCGGCGCGATTCGATGTCCTCACGGCCGCGGAAGCCGCCGACGTCGCGGCGATCGCGGCGCGGATCATGCCGACCACCGACACGCCCGGTGCCACCGAGGCCGGAGTCGTGTTCTTCATCGACCGTTCCTTTCGCACCGATGCCGCGCCGCAACTCGCCGACTTCCGCAAGGAACTCGCGACGCTCCAGCAACGCGTCTCCGCACGCCGCCCCGGCGTCACGCGATTCGCTACGCTTCCCGTCGCCGATCAGGACGCGGTCCTCGAGGAGATGCAGGGGACGCCGTTCTTCGGCTGGATGCGCTTCCTGGTGATGGTCGGCATGTTCGCCGACCCCAAGTACGGTGGCAACCGCAACGAGGTCGGCTGGAAGCTCATCGGTTTCGAGAATCGGATGTCGCACACGCCACCGTTCGGCTACTACGACGACCAAGCTGCCCGAGGGAACCTCTGATGCGGACGCAACAAGGGACGGCGCGCTACTCGACCGCCGAGACCGTGGACTTCGTGATCGTCGGCTCGGG
>JANOWT010000127.1:0-7524 GCA_031418115.1 Gemmatimonadota bacterium | reverse complement strand
ATCCGCGTCTGCACCGGGATGTCCTGCTCGCCGACGCCGCGCGGGTAGCCCGTGCCGTCGAGCTTCTCATGGTGCCCGAACGCGATCTTCGGGATCCCGCTCAACTCCCGCGTCCAGGGGATCTGCTCCAAGAACCGGTAGGTGTGCGTGACGTGCGACTCGATCTCGCGCCGTTCGCGCGGGTCGAGGTTGCCCTTGTTGATCATCAGGAACCGCAGTTCATCCTCCGCCAGCAGGGGACGCTCCACGCCGTCGAAATCGGTGAAGGTCTGTCGACCGATCTCCTCGAGTTCCTCGAAGCTCCCCTCGGGGAGGATCGTCGGCTCGTTGGCGCGCACGATCGAGTCGAGCCAGCGCGACAGTTCGTCGCGTCGGTCGCGCCGCATGAGCTCGAGTCGCTGCACGACTTCCCGATAGTCCGACGCGCCATGGTCGAGCAGGTGTTCGGCGCGCTCGCGCTCGAACTCGAGGTCGGCCTGTTGCAGCAGCGAGTGGAAGCGGTGGCGCAGGATCGTGAGATCGTGCCCGTAGAGCTTCTTCTGTTTCACGAGCACCTGCTCGCGCACCCCCACCTTGCCGAAGTCGTGCAGCAGCCCCGCGTAGCGGATCTCTCGGATCTGCTCGCGCGTGAATGTCAGTCCCCGGTACGGTCCTTCGCCGGCCTTGTCCACCGCCTCGGCGAGGCCCGTCGTGAAGGTCGCGACGCGGAACGAATGTCCCGACGTGGTCGGATCCCGCGCTTCGATGGCGGTGACCGCGGCGGTCACGAATCCCTCGAACAGCCGTTCGATGTCTTCGTACAGCCGGCTGTTCTCGATCGCGACCGCCGCCTGCGCCGCCAGTGCCGCCACGAGGTCCGCCGAGCGTTGATCGAACGGCAGAACCTGCCGCTCAACGATATCGGCCGACGTCAGCCGCTCGTCCGCATCGCGTTTACGATTGATCAACTGCAGCACACCGATGATCTCGTCGCGGTGCGTCCGCATGGGGATCACGAGCATCGACTTCGTGCGATAGCCGAACTTCTCGTCGAACGACCGATTGAGCCTGTAACTCACCTGCTCGGGGAGCAGATAGACATCGCCGATCATCAGCGGGTCTCCGGTCGATGCCACGTACCCGGCGATGCTTGCGTGGTCGATCGGGATCGAGAACTCGGTGAACGGGATCTCGGGGAGTGTCGTGTTCCGCGTCAGCTTGAACCGCAGCGTGCTCGGCTTGCCCTTGTCGTCGCGCTCCATGAGGTAGAGCGAACCGGCGTCCGACGACGAGAGCTTGAGCGCCTGCGTGAGGATCATCCCCAACAGCGTGTCGAGGTTGCGTTCGGTCGAGAGCGCCGCTCCCACTCGGGAGAGCTCGCGGAGGTCGAACGCGCTGGACTGTTCGAGCCGCGCCGCGCGGTACGCCTCGATCAGCGAACTCGCGTGCCGCAGCGCACCCTGCAACGCGGTCGATCCGACTCCCGATCCCGCATCGGCAGGGAGCCAGCTCGTGAGCGCGAGCGAGTGCATCAGCTCGGACGGCTCCTGCTCGCCCGGCTCACCGAGTCCGATGAAGGCCACGAACGGCGCGAGTGAGCCCAGCTGGCCGGCGCCGCCCGAGCGCGCAGCGAGCGCAGCATCGACGAACACGACCGTGGGGCGCTCCGGGTCGAGATCCTCTCCGTGTGGGAGCGCCCTCACCCGCTGTACCTCGAGCGCGTCGCCCGCCCCCAACTGGGGGAGCGCCGCGATCGCGCGACCGAGCGGAGTGAGGATGAGTGGCTGCACGTGGGGGGGGCGGATGAAGGAACCGCCGGGATCCACGACTCGTGGACCCCGGCGGTTCGAAGCTTACCAGTGGCGGGCCATCGCCCGCCAGTCGAGCGGCACGGGTGACGACGTCACTCGCCGCCTTCGAGCTTCGCCTTGGCCGCCTTGGCATCGGCGAAGTTCGGGAAGGCCGAGATCGCCTGATTGAACAGCTCGATCGCCTGCGTGCGGTTGCCAGAATCCTGCGCGCTGATCGCACGCGAGTAGAGCATCACGGCCTGGAAGGGCACGCGGCGCTGCTGCTCGGCGCGGACCTCACCTGTCTGGCGGACTGCCGCCGGAATCGCCGGGAGCTTGAGGCCGGCGTTCGCCGCGGCACCCACGCGAGTGACGAGATCGAGGAACTCCTCCGTCTTGCCGTCGCCGCGATGCGTCCACTCGATGCGTCCGGTCTCGGTGTCGATCGACTTCACCGTCATGACCATCTTGCCCGAGCGGTCGGTTATGAACGAGCCGGTCACCATGTGCTTGGCGCCCAGCAGCTTGCCGATGCGCGCCGCGGTGGCATCGTCGACGCGGCCGTCGCGGCCGCGGTTCTGCTCCTCGAGGAGCTTGAGGATGTTCTCGCGTTCCACCAGGCGGATACCGGGGTTCTGCGAGAGTTCGGTGAGGAGGAGTTCCGCGATGCCCTTGGAGAGCGGCGCGAGCTCGACGTTCGCCGCGCCGATCGCGCTGTTCACGAACGGCAACACGGCGATCGTCGGCCGCGTGTCGTCCTGCGCGAGCGCGGGGGCCGCCACGAGCGCGATCAGGGCGGTGACACGGGCGATAGGCTTGAACATCAGTCCTCCTGGGAGGGTCAGAGAGTCAACGAGAGTCCTTCGGCGGCGGCCACCACCTGCAGCGCGCCGCCCTGCGCCTTCACGAACGCCCTGCATTCCGCGAGTTGCGCGTCCAACTGGTCATCGGTGCGACGCGGTTCGTGGTGGAAGAGCACCAGCGTCCCGACCTCCGCCTCCAGCGCCAGCTCTACACAGTCACGGAAGGTCGAGTGCCCCCAGCCGCGATGCTGATCGTATTCCTCGGTGGTGTAGGTCGCGTCGTGGATCAACACCTGAGCGCCCCGCACGAACGCCACCATCTGCTCCTTCCAGTCGCTCGGCGACCCGTACCGCTCGTGCGCCGCCAACTCATTGTCCGACACGTACACCAACCCGCCGTTCGGCTTGCCAGGCTCCGTGAACCGGTACCCCAGCGCCCCGCCCGGGTGCTGCACGGCAAAGGCTGTGACATCGTACCCCGTGCCTTCCGTTCTGGTGCCCTCCGCGAGATCACGGAAGTCGATCGTCGCATCGAGCTCCTCGAACGTCACCGGAAAGACGACCGGCGACATCTGATCCCGTAGCACCCGATCCACGCCCCGCTCCAGCGACTGCGATCCCCAGACCTGGAAGTGATTCCCCCGTCCGAAGATCGGAGCAAAGAACGGGATCCCCTGGATGTGGTCCCAGTGCGAGTGCGTCAGGAAGATGTCCCCCCTGATCGGTGTCCCGTTCGCACGCTGCAGCAAGTCCCGTCCGAGCTCGCGAATGCCGGTGCCGGCGTCGAGGATGATCAACCATCCGTCGTCGGTCCGGACCTCCGTGCATGGCGTGTTCCCGCCATACCGCACCGTGGTTGGTCCAGGGGTCGGGATCGATCCGCGCGTCCCCCAGAAACGGACACGCAAGCTCATTCGCTCCCCCGGTTCACACTGAATGATCGCGCACGGTGGGCCGCAACACCAAGGCAAGCGGTCACGGCGGGGACGTGATGTTGGTCACGAAGCGTCACGGCGTCCTAGGGCTCAGAGTCGCTGCTGCGAGCGCTTCTCGAGCGCTGCGCGGTCGGTGATGCGGATGCGGCGGCGTTCGGTCGAGATCCAGCCCGCTTCGACGAACTCGCGCATGGCGCGCGAGACGGTCTCGCGACTCGCGCCGATCACATGCGCGATCGTCTGATGCGTGAGCGGCTTCTCGATCGAATCGCTACCGCCCTCGGCGGCCGAGTCGAGGATCATGCGCGCGATGCGGCCCGGCACGTCGAGTAGCACGAGCGAGCCGATCTTCTCGTCGGCACGGCGGAGTCGGCGCGAGAGCTCGATCAGGAGCGCCCACGCCACCGCCGGGTTCTGCTCCACGCGGCGCCGGAAGTCCTCGCGCCTGAGGACGAGCAGCGTCGATTCCTCCATCGCGACCACATGTGCCGATCGCGGCTGGTCGTCGATCAGCGAGAGCTCGCCGAAATGCTCTCCCACGCCGAGGATCCCCAGGATCACCTCGCGGCCGTCCTCCGACACGAGCACGACCTTCACGCGTCCGGCGCGCACCACGAAGAGCGAGTCGCCCGGATCGTCCTCGAACAGGATGACGCTCCCCTTGGGGTAGCTCTTCTCGCGGACGAGCTGCGAGAAGGCCACGACCTCGCTCTGGGCGAGGGAGCGGAAGAGCGGGACGGTCGTGAGGAAGTCGACGGTGGCGGCTGGCATTTTCTGGGGTCTAGCGGCGGGCGTGAGGTCTTGTCGCGAAGTTAGGGTGCGGCCCAAGGGCTGTCAAACGGCCAAATCACGGCGCGAAAGGGGGTTAGCGGTCGTCTGGTGCGTGCCGTTCGCCGCCGCGTCCGCACCCTCCGGACGCCGCCGGAGTGCTCCGAGTCACCTCCAGAATCGTGTCTCGGCACCCAGAGGCCCTCAAACGCACTCCAACGGGAACCATCGAGGGGTCTCCCGGCTAAGTGCCGCGAGAGAGGTCGCTTGCGTGGAAGTCCTTGTCCCGTTTATTCTTCTAGGCTGTCCAAGCCCCAACCTGAGGCACCAATGAAGCCCGAAATCCATCCGACCTACGCGTCCGCAACCGTCTCCTGCGCCTGCGGCAACAAGTTCGTCACGCGCAGCACGCACGCCGACATCCATACCGACATCTGCGCCGCCTGCCACCCGTTCTTCACGGGCAAGCAGAAGCTCATCGACACCGCCGGCCGTGTTGAGCGCTTCCGTCAGAAGTACAACAAGGCGACGACCGCCTGAGCATCCGCGACCGGCTCGCCGACGCGCTGAGGCGCGCCGCCGAGGTCGAGCGCGACCTACTCGATCCCAAGACCGTCAAGGACGCCAAGTTGATGGCGTCCCTCGGTCGGGAGCACCAGCGCCTCGGCCAAGTGGTCGAACGCGCCCACGCACTCGAGAAGATGGATCTGGAGCTCGTGCAGGCACGCGAGCTCCTGTCGTTCGATGACGCTGAGATGGCCGCCGAGGCCCGCGCTGAAGTTTCGCGGATCGCGGCGGCTATTCCGTTGGCTGAGGAGGCACTCAAGCCGCTCCTTCTGCCCCCCGATCCGCTCCACGACCGCAATGCGATCGTCGAGATCCGCGCCGGCACCGGCGGTGACGAAGCCGCCATCTTCGCCGCCGACCTGCACCGCATGTACACCCGCTACATCGAGCGGCACGGCGGGTGGAAGATCGAGACGATCTCGCACTCCGACGGCACGCTCGGCGGCATCAAGGAGTCGATCTTCAAGGTCTCCGGCCACGAGGCCTTCGGCGCGCTGCGATTCGAGTCGGGGGTGCACCGCGTGCAGCGCGTGCCCGCCACCGAAGCGGCAGGCCGTATTCACACCTCTGCCGCGACCGTCGCCGTGCTCCCCGAGGCCGAAGAAGTCGATGTCCGGATCGAGGACAAGGACCTGCGGATCGACGTCTTCCGTTCCTCCGGCCCGGGCGGTCAGAGCGTCAACACGACCGACTCCGCGGTGCGCATCACGCACATGCCGAGCGGGCTCGTCGTGAGTCAACAGGACCAGAAGTCGCAGCTTCAGAACAAGATCAGGGCCATGGAAGTGCTGCGTTCCCGCCTGCTCGACCTGCGCGTGGCCGAGCAGGAGTCGGCGCGGTCGCGGATGCGGAAGAGCCAGGTCTCGACCGGCGACAGGTCGGCGAAGATCCGCACCTACAACTATCCGCAGAGCCGCGTGACCGATCATCGCATCGGCTACACGACCCATGACCTCACCGGGATCATGGACGGCAAGCTCGATGAACTCATG
Organism: Gemmatimonadota bacterium; assembly: GCA_031418115.1. Classification (GTDB taxonomy): domain Bacteria; phylum Gemmatimonadota; class Gemmatimonadetes; order Gemmatimonadales; family Gemmatimonadaceae; genus Pseudogemmatithrix. Next base: position 1,690 of record JANOWT010000127.1, on the reverse strand, counting down.
GATGCGCTCCGCCTCGCTGATATCGAGGAGAAGCTCTCCGGCGACGCCGGCTGACCCGCTTCGCGTGAGCCGTCCATGACGACGATCGGTGACCTGCTCGACGCGCTCGCAGAGGAACTCGCCGCGCCCGGCGTCCCACCGTCGCGGACCGAGGCGCGCGACCTGATCGCGGGAGTACTCGATCAGCCACGCTTCTGGCCGAGCGCGCACCGCGACGACCCGCTCGATGAACCCACCGAGGCGATGATCCGAGCCGCGGCGGCCCGACGCGCCGAGGGGATGCCGATGCAGTACGCGATCGGGCACACGAACTTCCGGCATCTGACGCTCAAGGTCGACCCCCGTGTGCTGATCCCGCGCCAGGAAACGGAGATGCTCGTGGACCTCGTCCTCGCCGCCCAGCGCGGCGGCAAGGGGCGCGTGGTCGACGTCGGCACCGGCTCGGGAGCCATCGCCATCGCCCTCGCCGCGGAGGGGTCGTTCGACGAGGTGCACGCGATCGATCTCTCGCCCGACGCGCTCAAAGTCGCGCGCGAGAATGCCCTCGTCATCCCAGATGACAAGCGCGCGCGCCTCCGGTTCCACGAGGGCTCGCTGCTCAAGCCCGTCGTGGGAACCATGTTCGACACTGTCGTGTCGAACCCTCCGTATATTGCGATGTCAGAACGCGCCGAGTTACCGGCGCTGGTCCGCGAATGGGAGCCCTCTATGGCGCTCTTCTCGGGGGACGGCGGGATGTGGGCGATCCGCGCGCTCGTGCCGCAGGCGGCCGAGGTGCTCGTGCCCGGTGGGTTGCTGGCGTTGGAAGTGGATTCGCGGCGCGCCGATCTCGCGGTGGCTGCGGTGCGGGACGATGGCCGGTTCACGGACATCGAGACACGACTCGACTTGACCGGCCGCCCGCGTTTCGTGGTGGCCCGACGACAGGAGCGGTGATGCTGAGCGAAAGAGCAGTGGAGCTCGGGCGGTTGATCGGCCAGAGCGCGGAGTATCAGGCGGTGAAGCGCGCCAACGAGGCGCTCAACGAGGATCGCGAGTGCGTCGCGTCGTTGCAGCGCATGGACACGTTGCGCAACGACGCGCAGCAGATGATCGAGAAGGGCACGCAGCCCACGGCCGAGATGGAACAGGAACTCGACACCCTGCTCACCAAGGTGCAGGGGAGCATGATCTACCAGCGCGTCATCGTGACCAACGAGAACTTCGACAAGGTGATGATGCAGGTGAATCAGTGGATCCTCGAGGGCATCAAGAAGGGTGCGACCAGCTCGATCATCACGCTCGGCTGAGCGTCATGTCGCGCGGGCGGCTGGTGGTATTCGAAGGCGGCGAAGGGGCGGGGAAGTCTACCCAGCTCCGCCGCCTTGCCGCATCGCTCACCTCCGCCGGCATCGTTCACAGGGTCTTCCGCGAGCCGGGAGGCACACCGGCCGGCGATCGGATCCGCGACCTGCTGTTGCACAGCAGCGAGCCGCTCGCACCGCGCACCGAGGCCGCGCTCTTCATCGCCTCGCGCGCGCAGCTCGTCGCCGCCGAGATCGTCCCCGCGCTCGAACGCGGAGAGCAGGTGTTGCTCGACCGGTTCCTGCTCTCGACCTATGCGTACCAGGTGCACGGGCGCGGTCTGCCCGAAGCCGAAGTGCGCGCAGCGAACCGGCTCGCGACCGCTGGGCTCGTGCCCGACCTCACA
>JANOWT010000126.1:0-5196 GCA_031418115.1 Gemmatimonadota bacterium | reverse complement strand
TGCCAGTGATCACCGTCGTCGAACGAGACCCAGACCTGCAGATCGGTCGCGGCGTAGAGCAGTCCCTTCTGCCGCGGATCCTCGCGGATCGCATTGGCGACCGCGCCACCGGCGATCCCGGCGTTGATCTCGGTCCAGGTCGCGCCGCCATCGCGCGTACGCAGGAAGTGCGGGTTGATGTCGTCCAGACGCAGCGTGTTCGCGGCCGCATACGCGGTGCGCGTGTCGTAGTGCCCCGCTTCGATGTTGAAGATGCGCGTCCATGGCTTCATCGTCGGCGGGGTCACGTTCCTCCATGTCACGCCAGCGTCGCTCGTCGTCTGGATCTGCCCGTCGTCGGTGCCGACCCAGATCACACCAAGGCTGCGCGGTGAGGGCGACAGCGCGGTGATGCTTCCCGCCGCCGCCACGCGCACGGTGCTCGTGTACTTCCCCGCGGTCGTGGGGATCTCCCACGACTGCCGAGTGAGGTCAGGCGAGATGCGCGTCCAACTGTGCGCCTTGTCCGTGCTCTTCCACACCACGTTCTGCGCGTAGTACATCGTGCGGTTGTCGACCGGCGAGAAATGCAACGGCATGGTGCGCACGTTCCTGTTCACCGCACCCCCGCCAGGCAGCGTCGCCGAGAGATCGGGGCCCACGAGCGTGGTCTGCGCGGTGCGACGATCGTAGCGCGAGACATTCGATCGCTGGCTGCCGAAGACGACGTCAGGATCCTTGGGATCGGGCGCCGCCATCCCGTACTCCTGGATGTTCACCGGATGCCAGTCATGGAACGTGATGCGCCCATCATCCGACCGGCTCTGCACGCAGGCCGAACCGTTGTCCTGCTGTCCCGAGCAGACACGGTACGGGAATGAGAAGTCGGTGGTGACGTGGTACATCGCCGCCGTGTTCTGGTTGTACCAGTTGCTCCAGGAGAGGCCGCGATTGGCGGAGATCACCGCGCCCTGGTCCGCGACGGCGACGATGATCTGCGTGTCGTTCGGGTTGATCCAGATCCGCTGGTAGTCGTCACCGCCGGGCGCGCCGCGCACGGCACTCCACGTCTTGCCGGCGTCCTCGGTGCGCCACATCACGACCGCTGCCGAGTAGACGACGTTCGCGTTCTTGGGATCGACCGTGAGCGTAGGGAGGTCACCACCGCCGATACGCGCCAGCGGACGCATGTCCTGCTTGGCGTCCGGCATCTGGTTGTTCGTCCCGCGCACAGGCTGGAACCAGTGCGCTCCGCCATCTGTCGACTTGTAGAAGCCGATCGCGCCGGTGCCCGGCGCCACGATCGCATACAACGTGTTCGCCTCGCTGGGCGCGATCGCGATGTTCGCTTGCAGGATCGACGGCAGTCCGTCCGAGAGCTGCGTCCAACTTGTGCCGCCGTCAGTGGACTTGAAGATGCCCATCCCCGTATCACCGAAGGCCTGCCCTTCGATGTAGCTCTGTTGCTGCTGCCAGAGCGTCGCGTAGAGCGTGTTGGGGTCGCGCGGGTCCATGAGCACCTCGTTGGCGCTCGTGTACTCGTCCTTGTACAGCACCTTCTCGAACGTGCGGCCGCCGTCGAGCGAGCGGAACACACCGCGCTCGGGATTCGGTCCGTATGGGTGCCCCAGCACCGCGACGAACAGGCGGTCCGGATTGCGCGGGTCGACCGCGATCGCCGCGATCATCTGACTCTCGCGCAGCCCGAGGTGCGTCCAGGTCTTCCCCGCGTCGGTCGACTTGTACATGCCATCGCCGATCGAGAGGTCCGGTCGGATGATGCCGGCGCCGCTCCCTACATAGATGATGTTCGGATTCGACTCCGCCACCGCGACCGCGCCGATCGAGCCGGTGGGCTGGTCGTCGAAGATCGGCACCCAGTTGGCGCCGAAGTCGGTCGAGCGCCAGAGACCGCCGTTGTCGAATCCCGCGTAGAAGGTGTTCGACTGGCTGGGGACGCCGGTCACGGCGCGCGCGCGGCCCGCGCGGGTGGGGCCGATCTGTCGCCAGCGCATCTCGTCGAACGAGAGCTGCTGCGCGTTCAGGAGTTGCGGAGCGCTGGGAAGCGCGAGCACGAGGCCGACGAGTGTGAGGCGGAGCCGAGAGATCGAGATGGAACGCGACAGTGAGGGCAACATGGCGTGCGGCGGTTAGAGTGGGCGCGGAAAACCCCGCGACGGCTTCGTCATGAACATGGCCACGGGTGGCCGCCGCGTCCATCAGCGACGGCCGTCAGTGACGGCCGGCACTGTAGGCCGTCGCGACCAGCGCGAGTAGATTCCACATGAGCGCCGCACTCGGCGGACCGACCACCGTTGGATCAGGAGCGATGCAATGAATCATGGCGCGATGATCGCGATCCACGCCGCCGCCGCGGCTGCGAAGGCCCGTGCGGAGGTGCTTGATGCCTTTCGCCTCAAGGGCGCGACGGCCCCCGAACGCGCGCTTGCCCTCTACGATCTCGGACTCGCGCTCGACAACACGGCGCTACGCGAGTTCTTCGCGTCAGGTGTACTACGCGGCGTCGACGCGCGCGGTCGCGCCGTGATGGCCGGCGAGATGTCAGGCGCCGGAGACCGCGTTTACCTCGACGAGGCGGCGTGCATCGCCCAGCGCGACGGAGCAGGTGCGGCTTCGCGGCGTCAGCAGCTGGTATTGGTCGCGGTCTCCCTGGTCGTCCTGCTGCTCGGCGGCCTGATGACGTACGTCATCAGGCGCCAGAACTGAGTCCGCGCCTGCGCGTCCCTGACGGGATGATCGCGGTCACCGTGACGCCCGCACCACGCACCGCGCCATAGACCCAGAAGACGTCCTGATAGCGCACAGTGCGCGCCGCGTCGATGAACAAGATCTTCTCCGGGCGGCCGGAGAACACCTTCGCGAGTTCGGGTACGAGAGAATCACGGGCGATGGGCTGCCCATTCAACGTGTACGCGGGTCCGGGCGCGATCGAGAGGACGAGCTCGCGCGGAGCAACGCTGGGCCCCGGTGTGAGCGTCGCTGCGGGCACCGGCACTTGCACATCGACGCGCCAGGTGGGGTACAGCCGAGGCAACATCGCCGCGATGATCAACACCAGCAGGATGTCGATCAGCGGCAAGACGTTGGGTTCGCGGTTGAGACCACTCGAGCGTGGGATCTCCATACGACACTCCGGATGTGAGGTGGTCCAACCCTCGCACCCGGAGATGAGGTGGCCATTGCAGTGACATGACGGCCCGATGAACTGCGCATTAGGAGTAGTACGGCGAGTCGATCACTCACCGCTCACACCCTACTTCGGCGGCCCCGCATCCCGCAGCCGCTTGAGCACCTCGCCCAACCGCTGCATCTCGCGCCCATACGTCGCCCAGTCGTCCGTACGCTGCGCCGCGCGGGCTGCGTCGTAATGCTGCACCGCCTCGGCGGTGAGCGCCGCACGCGACTCCGCCGCCGTCTCGGTCGGGCGCGCGACGTTTCCACCGCCCGCCGTCGCCGCCGCCGCACCGGCCCGCGGCACCGCGCCGCCGCCGAACATCACCTGCAGCGCGCGTTCGAACGTCTCATCCATCACCACACGCCCCTCGTGCGCGACGATCACCCGCTTGAGCTCGGGGATCTTCCCGCCGGAGGCCTGCAGATACAGTGGCTGCACATAGAGCAGCGATGCCTCGATCGGGATCACCAACAGCTCACCGCGGATCACCTCCGAGCCACCCTGGTCCCAGAGCGAGACCTGGCGCGACACGTCGGTGTCCTGATAGATCCGACTCGCCACCTGCGTCGGCCCGAAGACCAGGCTCTGGCGAGGGAACCGATACGCGATCAGTTGTCCGTACTTGTCGCCGTCGTTCCGCGCGACCATCCAGGCCGCGAGGTTGTCCTTCTGCCGCGGCGTGAACGGGCGCATGAGGATGTACTCAGCCGCCTTCTCACCGGGCAGCCGCATCACGATGTGCCGCTGGAAACCCGTGCCCTCGTTCGCGCCGGTGCCGGGGATCTGCCACTGATCCTCCTTATGATAGAACGTCTCAGCGTCCGTCATGTGGAAGGTCGCGTAGAGCGATGTCTGCGCGCTGAAGAGCGACTCCGGGTACCGCACATGCGTACGCAGATCGGCGGGCATCTCGTCCATCGGGCGCAACATGCCCGGATAGATGCGCGAGAGTGTGCGGATCATCGGATCATCCGGATCACTCAGATACGCGCGGATGTCACCGTCGTACGCGTCGATCGTGATCTTCACGCTGTTGCGCAAGTAGTTCGTGCCGTCGCGCATGCGCGCCGAGTACGGGTAGCGCTCGGTCTGGGTGTAGGCATCGAGCATCCAGACGAGGTGCCCGCTGTCGGTCACGACGAGATACGGGTCGGGATCGAACCGCAGGAACGGCAGCGCCTTCTCGGCGCGCTCGCGCACATTGCGATAGTAGAGGATGCGCGTGCTGTCGGTGAGGTCGCTCGAAAGCAGGATGTTCAGTGCGCGGAAGCGCAACGCGAAGAGGGCCTTGGCGAACACTGACTGGATCGGGACGCCTGCCTTGCCGGTATAGGTCGAGTAGACACCCTCGTCCCCTTCCTTGGCCGGGTGATCGAACTCGCGCTGCCGCGACGGTGCGAGCGCGAAGGTGCTCGGCAGTTCGCCGAAGTAGATCTGCGGACGCGTGATGCCGCGATCCACGCTCGACGTCGGAGGGAGGTCCTGCACCCAGAGCACCGGGAGTCCCTCCGGCGTCACCTGGTTGGTCGGGCCCATGGTGAGGCCCATGCCATGCGTGAATGTGAGGTGCTCGTTCACGAAGGTGCGCGTGGGGAGCGCCGAGACGTCGAGCTCACGCGCGGAGAGGAGTACGTGGCGGAGCGCACCGTTCACCGTGTAGCGGTCGTCGTCGACCGCGACGAACTCGTAATAGGTGCGGATCGATTGCAGCTGCCCGAAGGTGCGGAGCAGCGGCTCGCGGTCCCAGAGACGCACGTTATCGATAGTCGAGCGATTGGCCTCGAGGTCGCGCGCCGTGAGCACCTGCGCGCCGTCGAGCTCGCGGCGTTCGACCTTGTCGAGTCCCCACGCCTTGCGCGTCGCGGCGATGTGATGCGCGATCTGCGGCGCCTCGCGCGCGAGCTCGTTGGGCTGCACCACGAGGCGCTGGTAGATGGTGGGGATCACACCGGTGAACACGATCGAGAGCACGATGTAGCCGAGGATCACGCCGCCGGCGGTGCGCACGACGATCCCGCGCC
>JANOWT010000125.1:0-4512 GCA_031418115.1 Gemmatimonadota bacterium | reverse complement strand
GACGTCGCTGACGCCGCACACGGATTGGCGTGGGCAGTACGCGTACGGCACGTTGGCGTCGGGCGCGACGTGCACCACCTCCGCCGCCACGTGCCCGAACTGGCCGGGGTTCGCGGTGAGCGCGTACGGCGCGGAGCAGGGAGTCGGGCCAACGGACTACACGGTGTGGTTCGGGAGTCTGGTGCGGGGGCGACGGGACGCGTCGGGGCTGACGAATCTGCGGAATCGCTACTACGATGCGGGAACGGGTCGGTTCACGCAGCAGGACCCGATCGGGCTGGCGGGGGGGCTGAATTTGTACGGCTTCGCCAATGGGGATCCGATCAACTTTTCGGACCCATTTGGACTATCCGCCGACGTCGTCTACCAGAACGAGCAGCTCAAAGCACTATTTGATGACTTGCGTAAGGAGTCGGCGGCGTTTGACGCGCAGCTCACGTCGATGGAGAAGTCGTCGGTCACTACCACAGTGACCGAGGGCGCAAGTTTCAAAGGCACCGCCGTGTTCGGCGGAGCGGTCTTCCTCGGCGAGTCGTCAGGCGGACGACTCCAATCGCAAACCCTCGTCATCAACAGCGGCTCAATGGCGTCCGCCCGCCGGTTGTTCGATTCGAGTCAGGGAGTCCCGCTTGACATTAAGGACGTGGTAGGCCACGAAGTGGGTCATGCAGGGGCGAACGCGCGCACCAAAACGTGGGGCGCTTGTCCCGATGGGCCTTCGGGTACCATGACGTGTTCAGTGTCGGCGGAGAACGCCGTTCGTCGCGACCGTGTCCGCACGCAACGCCACTGGTACTAGCGATGCGCTTCTCTCCGGCCCACTGTTGGCTTGCCCCGCGATTCGCAATACTGGGGACACTCGGCTTGCTCGCGGCTTGCAGTCGCTTGTCTCCTACTCCGTGCGATGCGCTCGAGGGATCGGTTCGTGAATCACAAGTGCGCGCCATCGCCACCGCCGCTCGACTCGTGGTGAAGCGGACAGGTGAGGCGACATGGCGCACGCATGGTGTCGAAGACGGCGAGTCTTTCAGGGTCGAGGCTGTCGAGAGCCGCGGGGAATTGCGCACATTCCGGCTGCGGCCACAGTGGATGACCGACGCTCGACCGCTTCTGGTTGTTTGCTCGAGGGAGGGTGACCTGTTGGCGGCCGGAGGGTTTCCGACGCCTGACAACGCGTTGCTCCGACTGCTCGGTGAGGAACTCGTAGGAGATTCCGCCCTAATCGCCGGAGCACGCGTTGCTGCCCGGCTACTGGATCCGAACACGGAGACCCCGCTCGAGGTTGCAAGTTCTGGTGGCGCTTCCTCCGACGACTCGGCGCCCTCCACGCGCGAACGCGTCGCGTCCAGCGACAATCCAGTCGATCCGCCAATCGTACGAGATTCGACGGGCGCGACAGTCGCGCTGAGCCTTCAATCAGCGGCGACATGGTCCGCCATCGGTGGGCGAGACGTCTGGGTGTTGCGTCTCCGCGTTGACACGACGGGCAGACCAATCTGGGCAGATCGACTGATTCGCAACGGTCCTTGGTTGCTTTCCAAGGCGGGACCAGATTCCGTGAGAGTATCGTGGAAGTGAGCTCAGTTTCGCTGGAGTCCGCGAATGCGCGCGAGGACTTCGGTGGGGCCTAATGACGCGTTAAGCCGCGGCCGCCCAAAGGGCGGCCGTCGGCTTCAACGGCGGTTAGAATCCATGGGCGGGTCCGTTCACGCAGCAGGACCCGATTGGGCTGGCGGGCGGGCTCAATCTCTACGGCTACGCCGACGGCGACCCGATAAACAACTCGGATCCGTTCGGGCTATGCACCGACAGTCGCAATCGCACGGTGGAGTGTCCGGATAAGGAGAAGGTCGCTCAGTTCATGAAGGACAACGCAGGCACGAAGTCCAGAGGCGTTTGTGCCAGGTCGTGTAGGCTGGGCTTCGAGGCTGGCGGCATGGACACGCGAGGCCATCCCGATTCCGCATACGAGTACGGGCCATGGCTGCTCGAGCGCGGTGCGGGAGTGGTTCCTACGGCCGGATACAAGGCAGAAGTCGGCGACATCACGGTTTACGATCGGAACGCAGACCATCCCGCCGGACACATTCAAATCTACACGTCGCAAGGATGGAGTTCCGACTGGATGCAGTCGGGCCAGAATCCGTACACGAAGAAGGAGACCGCGGGAGCCAAGACTGTCTATCGCTTCCCCGGGACCTTGCCGGCGGCGAGGATCACACCGGATGACTAGGCTGCAACGCATCGTTACGCAGCTGCGCAGAGGCAGCGCGCGGCATTCATCCGTCACGACAACCAGATGGCTCGCGGTGCTTACTTGGGTTATCGCGTGCTCAGTCGACTCAAAGCAGCCCGAGCGACAGACGTCAACTGCGGGCGAGTCCGTGCACGCCGATTCCACTGAAGCGCTCGCATTCGTCAATCGATTCTATGAGCAGTACGCTCTGCTAATCTCTGACGCCTCTCGCGAGCCGGGTTACTACGCGCTCATCGCTGAGCATCCGAGCACGCTCAGTGATACACTTCGTCTCGCGCTCGAAGTCGAGCGCAGGCTGCAGGAGGAGGCGGGAGGCGGGATCGTACACTTGGATTCCGATCCCTTTGTAGGCTCGCAGGACCCGTGCGAGAGGTACGTGGGCTCAACCGCATCACGCGACGGGTCCGGAATCCGAGTCGACGTCTTTGCCGTCTGCAACGGAGTTCGGCAACCGGCTCCGTCAGTCACTGCGGACGTACGTCCATCTGCAACTGGATGGAGGATTCGTGACATCGTGTATCCCGGTGCGAACGAGCCTAGCCTGCTAAAGAATCTGGCACGATTACCGTGATACGAGTGCCAGCCATCGGCGCAGTTCGTGTGGGACACCTTGGACGCGGGCGGCGGGATGCGTCGGGGCTGACGAACCTGCGGAATCGGTACTACGATGCGACGAGCGGGCGGTTCACGCAGCAGGACCCGATCGGGCTCGCGGGCGGGCTCAATCTGTATGGGTTTGCGGGTGGGGACCCGATCAACTATCAAGATCCGTTTGGGCTGTGCAAGAAGGGCGTAACCAAGGATCAAGCCGATAAAGAGTGTCGGGATGCAAACGCAAGCGAGCGAACGGCGGTACTCTCGTCTGCGGCCACGACATCCTGCGAATACAAAGCGCAGGGACGCACGTACGACTTGCAAGACAAGAACGCTAAGGCGAACACCGCAGACTGCAGTTCATTCGTCACGGCGTCAGTGGCCGGAGCAATTTCCAGCTACGCGCACCACAATGTCGCTTCGGTCGTTGATTCCAAGAGCACGTATTGGCGTCCGATCGGTGCTGAAGAGGCTGGGCCGGGTGATCTGATCACGCAGGGCGGCCACATGGGGATTTACACAGGTGTGAGCTATCCGAGCGAGGCGCACGGAAGAGCGGGACTCACCGTGTTTCGAGCGCTTGATATGGGCGGACGGTTTCCCAGGAAGCCGATCGGCGAATGGGGGCCCGGCGGCTACATCAACACCGCATCGCCCGTTCAATTCTTCAGACTTCAGGTGCCACGATGACGCTCTGCTACCGCGTTGTCACGCTTCTGACGACGCTCGCCTGCGCCTGCGGAGACCGTTCGACCACACCCTCTGACGCACTCGCAGGAGCGCGATCGCTGGTTGAGGAGTACGTACTGCGGGACTCGCGTGGCGATCGCCTCAGCGCGAATCAGTGGTTTCTCGAGAGCGTGTTGTTTGATGAGCCAGGATGGGACCGGATGACGGTCATCCGCGGATACACTGTCGGTTCTGCTCGGATTCAGGCAGATACCGTGATAGTTCCGGTCTCGTACATGGTCATCGGCACACTCGGAGCTCCGAGCACTGGATATCCCGCATTCAAGTCCGCAGCCTCTGTAGAAGAACGCGAGTTCCGAGTCTTGATCTCTACGCAACCATTTCGAATCGCCGCACCTTCAATCAATCAGCACGTGCTGGTCGACTCGGTCTTGACTCGCTATCTCAAGCTCGACAAACTCGTGCTCTGAGCTGCGTGAGGTCTGATGAATCGCGGACGGTGCGGCTGCTGTTACCGCCGCGCATCGCGGGACTATCGAAGGTGACATTTCTCGGTCTAACCACGCGTTCTGCCGCGGCGGCGTAGCCGCCGTCTGGAGCACGGGTGCTTGACACGACCACGAGGCGGACGTCGACCGGCGGCGGTTCTGCGCCATCGGTGGCCTCGCGAACGTTCGCTGCGACACGCGCCGCCTCACGAACGACCAGGAGCTGAGCGTGCGCTCGGGTTTCTGCGGCGAGGGGCTGGCGTTAGCCGTCGGCACGGCGGCAGGCTAGGTTTCAGTGGTAGCGCGCACCCGGACCACTCGACGCCCATGCGACCGCAAGATCTCCTCCACGCCCATCGCGCCGACGTGCTGCGCATCGCGGCTCGCCATGGCGCGAGCGCGGTGCGCGTGTTCGGCTCCGTCGCGCGGGGAGAAGCGGACGACGCGAGCGACATTGATCTTCTGGTCCAGATGGCCCCAGGG
>JANOWT010000124.1:0-1696 GCA_031418115.1 Gemmatimonadota bacterium | reverse complement strand
GACAAAGTACGACGTGTGGTTCGGGAGTCTCGTGCGTGGGCGCCGGGATGCGTCGGGGCTGACGAACCTACGGAATCGGTACTACGATGCGGCATCGGGTCGGTTCACGCAGCAGGACCCGATCGGGCTGGCGGGCGGGCTGAATCTCTACGGCTTTGCTGGCGGGGATCCGGTCAACTTCTCGGATCCATTCGGGCTCATGACCTGCTGTGTGACCTCCTCGACGGCGGCAGTGATGGCGCAGAAAGTGGGGGAGACGGTGGCGTTCGAGAATCTGAAGGCACGATGGCCTGAGATCGAGGCGCGCTGGAATGAAGGAGTGAGAGATCTCAGCTCGCTGATGGCCATCTCGGGGGGACTTGAGGCGCTCGCCGCCGGAGGTGCTGGAGCGGCTGGCGTGGCCGTTGGGACCAACGTGTATCGGGTGCATGGAGGCGGCTCTCGGGCAGTAGGACGCTACTGGTCAACCGCGAATCCTAACTCCACCGCAAACTTCGCTGCGCGAGCCGGACTGCCGGCGGAAAATTCGTTGACCGCTGTCACGGAGGGTTTCGTCGCTGAAGCAACAGGAGTTCGGCTGACACGGGCGGCCCCTGGGGCTCGGGGTCCCGGTGGAATTGCCGAGGTGCAGGCGATCGATCCCACGAACCAGATTACGGTGATTCGTTTGACGCCGTATAAGCCACCTGAGTGACGAGCTGATGGGACGCTCGAGCGGCGATCCGCGACTGCGGCGCGAACGGAGAGTAGAGTTCCTCGGAGAGCAGGACGGCGAGGCAGAACGTGCCTTGAAGTCGGCCTTGATCGCGGCATTTCGAAGTCACCCGAGGATCCAGCGCGCGTACTTGGCGCGCGTAGGCTTCTCGCCGCGAAGCCAGCCTGTGGTAGCACTCTGCCTCTTCCCCCCTGCCTCGGAGTCGCGTGATGTGGTCGATGACGTACAGAACACGTTCGCATGTCTCTTTGCGGACGGAGTAGAGCTCGACATTCTCTTCCTTTCACAGGCCGAGGACGAGGATCTGCGTCGTGTATGTCCTACCTTCTTTGAAAGCAGTGCGAAGTAGTACGCGGCGGCGCAACGTTTGCGGTCGGTGATCAGGCTTCGGTCGCAAACGCCGCTCGCGCTCCCTCCGCCCGGGTCAATGCACCCGACATCACGGCAATGCTCCCGGCAATCGAGCGAGCGACACAAGTCGCCGTTGCACGGGCATCAGGCCAGACCGTGTGGTTGTGAGCCCTGTGGGCGTCGGCTTCAACGTATCACTCTCGAACGAGCTCTGACGCGCCTACCACCACGCTCTGCCGCGCCGCCGCCGCCGTCTGCAGCCACGGTTGTCGGGCACGAGTCGATCGTCACTCGGCAGCGGTTCTGCTTCATCGGCGGCCTCGCGAACTTTCGCTGCGACACTCCCCGCATCACAAACGACCGGAGATGGCCGCGCGCTCAGGCTTACCCCGGCGGCGAGGTGCTGGCGTTAGCCGTCGGCACGGCGGCAGGCTAGGTTTCAATGGTAGCGCGCACCCGGACCACTCGACGCCCATGCGACCGCAAGACCTCCTCCACGCCCATCGCGCCGACGTGCTGCGCATCGCGGCTCGCCATGGCGCGAGCGCGGTGCGCGTGTTCGGCTCCGTCGCGCGGGGAGAAGCGGACGACGCGAGCGACATTGATCTTCTGGTCCAGATGGCCCCAGGG
>JANOWT010000123.1:0-2435 GCA_031418115.1 Gemmatimonadota bacterium | reverse complement strand
CATGTCCACACCCTCGATGTCGATCTTCATGTAGCGCGGCATGCCATGCGTGCGCAGCACGCCTTCGAGATGGAGCACCGGCACGTCGATCGGCTGGCTCAGCGCGCCCAGCCGCTCGTTCCGTTCAGCCCACTCAGCGCGCACGGTCCCCCAGACGGGGTTCGCATCGTTCTTGTAGAAGCGCACCGTCCGCTGGCCGGCGGCGAGTGTACCCGGCTCCACGATCGCGCCCTCGACGATCGTCAACCGGCCGGTGTCGAGGAACGACTGCAAGCGACGCCGACATGCGAGCGCCAGATCGGGATCCGCCTCGATCGCGACAACACGGAATCCCTTCCGCAGGTAGAACTCGGCGTCCTCACCGCGGTGCGCGCCGATATCGTAGATCAGGTCCGCATGCTTCGGCACGTCGTCCAACGCAGCAACGCGCACGTCGTGCCGCGCGGCGCCGCTCGCGCCTGCTGCGCTCATACCTTGAACACGATCCCGCGCCGCTGCAGCACGCGCAACACCGCATACCAGAAGAGCACGAAGCAGATCGCGAACGCCAGCGAGGCATCACGCGGCGCGAGCCACGACGCGAAGGCACCGCGGTAGACGACCGCCTGCACCGCGACCTGCCGCCCCTCGACCTCGACCTTCACGAGCGTGTAGATGAGCTTGGCCATCAGCCCCGACCCGAGGAACGCGACCATCGGATTGAGTCCGTAGGTCACGAAGAACCCCGTCCACCTGGTGACGCGTTGGACGTCGGTGACCCACATGATCGTCGCGATGCTCACCGAAGCGAGGCCACCGGTGAAGAGCACGTAGCTCGACGTCCAGAGCGCCTTATTGATCGGGAAGGACCAGTGCCACATCAGGCCGAGCATCATCGCGATCGCACCGGCGGCGAACATCCCGTTCAGTCGTTCAGCCAACGGACGTCCAGAGCCGAGCCAGCGTCCGGTGAACACGCCGAGCATCGCGGTGCCGATCGCTGGCACGGTGGAGAGGATCCCCTCAGGGTCCCAGGTCCGAGCCGACTTCCAGAGGTGGCCGTCGAGCAGGAGTCGATCGAGCCAGGCCGCGAGCGAACGACTCGGGTCGTCATTCAGATTCGCGCCGATCCCCAGCTGGCCCGGCACTGGCAGCAGCGTCATGGCGAACCAATAGCCGTAGAGCAACGCGACGAGCGTGAGCACCTGCGTCTGCAACGAGCCGCGGCGCGTGAGGAGCGCGGCTCCCATGTACGCGAGCCCGATCCGAGGCAGCACACCGGGAAGTCGGATCTCGGTGATGCGCGTGAGTGGCCAATACGGGAACGCCGAGAGCAGCCAGCCGAACAGGATGATCAATGCGCCGCGCTTGAGCACCTGGCGCAGGATCGCGCCCTCGTCATCCCCGCGAGCGCGCCGTGCATCGGCGGAGAGATGTGTCGTGACACCGACGATGAACAGGAAGAACGGGAAGATCAGGTCGGTCGGCGTCCACCCGTTCCAGGCCGCGTGCGCGAGCGGCGGGTAGATCGACCCCCAGCTTCCGGGATTGTTCACGAGTAGCATGCCGGCGACGGTGGCGCCGCGGAAGACATCGAGGGCGAGGAGGCGCTCGCGCGGGGCAGTAGTCATGGTGAGAACATCGCGCACCGGGGCGCGCCGCGCGAGTGCCAGCTGGCTGAAGCGCAGGTGCCCGATTGCCGCCCCGCCGCGCCGGTGCTATATCCTGCCAACTTCTCACCCGAGGCCCGCTCGTGATCCACCGCAGCCGCTTTCCCGATGTCGTGATCCCTGACGTCTCGCTCACGGAGTACATCTTCGAGCACGTGGCCGACTATCTCGACCATCCGGCGCTCATCGATGGCCCTTCGGGACGCGTGGTCACGTACCGAGCACTCCTGCACCTGACGGGCCGCGTGAGTGCGGCACTCACGGCGCGTGGGTTCGGCAAGGGGAGCACGGCCTGCATCTACAGCCCCAACGTCCCCGAGTACGCGGCGATCTTCTTCGGCGTGTCGCGCATCGGCGCGACCAACACCACCGCCAACCCGATGTACACCGCCGAGGAGCTCGGCAGGCAACTCGCGGACTCCGGCGCCCGCATCATCTTCACCGTGCCACAACTCGCGGAGCGCGCTCTGGCCGCGGCCAAAACCACCGGCGCTCCGGTCGTGGTACTCGGCGAGGCACAGGGTTGTGTGCCGTTCGCCGAGTTCATCGCCGAAGGCGGTGCGTCGCCCGAGGGCGCTGACGTCCGGCTCCCGTCTGTCGCGATCGACTCTGCGCGCGACATCGTCACGCTGCCCTACTCGAGCGGCACCACCGGACTCCCAAAGGGCGTGATGCTCACGCATCGCAACGTCGTCGCGAACCTCGCCCAGTGTGATTTCATCGACGACAGTCGCCCCGGTGACCATACGGTCGGGTTCCTCCCCTTCTTCCACATCTACGGCATGG
>JANOWT010000122.1:0-15617 GCA_031418115.1 Gemmatimonadota bacterium | reverse complement strand
GGCAAAGTGTGCCGTGCGGCAATCGCGACCGAGCGACTCAGGCGTCGGAGCCCGTGAGCCGGCGGAACACCTGATCGAGCGCGAGATCGACGCGACCGTCCACGATCCGATCGCGTCCTTCGACCACGCATCCACCGCGTTCGACGCGGGCATCGGCAGCCCACGACACGTCCGGATAGCTCGGGTCGCCCACGAGCAATGCGTGGTCCGCCGGATTGAGCCGCACGCGAAGTGTGCTCTCCTGCGGGAACTCGGCGAGTGCGTTCCGGACCAGTCCACGGATCTGCGACGGGTCGAGTTGCAGGTCGCGTTGGATCACGTGACGCGCGATCGCGCAGGCGAGCGCCGTCAGGTTCTCCTCGAGGATCCCGGCGTAGAGCTCTGCATGATGCCGGACGGTGGAGGCGGCATCGGAGACGGCGTCCACCGCGTCCGCGACGCGACGGTCGGCTGAGACCTGCGCCTCGGCGCGACCGGCGACGCGGCCTTCCTCGAAGGCCGCGCGGCGCGCGTCGCCGACGGCGCGCACCTGCTGCTCCTGCATCTCCTCGCGCAGCGACGTGAGCTCGGCGGCCGTGCATCCGAGGTTGAGACCGGCGGCCCGCGAGCTGCCCTGCGTGACCGGGCTGTTGAACTCGGCGAGGTTCCACGGCAGGCTCGTGATCGGCGTGCGCTTGGCTGGCGCGACTGGAACCGACGGAGGCGTAACGCGTCGCGGCGCACTCATGAGACGACGTCGTCGGTGGACGACGCGAGCACGAGCTCGCCGCTCTCCTCGAGCGTACGAATGGCAGCGACGATCGTGGACTGCGCCTTCTCGATGTCGCGCTTCTTCTGCGGTCCGAGATTCTCGATCTCCTCCTGCAGCGAGGTGACCGCGCGGGACGACATGCCGCCCATGATCTTCTTGGTGAGGATCTCACTGGCACCCTTGAGTGCGAAGGCCAGCGTCTTGACCTCCACCTCGCGGAGCAGGCGTTGGATCGACTTGTCGTCGAGCGTGGAGATGTCCTCGAAGACGAACATGAGATCGCGGATCTGCTGGGCCAACGCGGCGTCGCGGAGACTCACGCCTTCGAGTAGCACCTTCTCAGCAGAGCTCGGCACGAGCGCCAGGATCGACGCGACGGCCTGCGGGCCGCCGGAGGTGGAGAGGCCCTGCTGGGTCTCCATGTCCTCGGTCCAGATGGAACGCTCGATGAGTTGCAGCATGTCGGGCGAGACCTTCGCCATGGTCGCCATGCGATACACGACCTCGGAGCCGAGGTCGGTGGAGAGCTCCTTGAGCACCGTCGCCGTCTGTCCCGGATTGAGATGCGCCAGGATCAGTGCGATGGTCTGCGGATGTTCGTTGCGCAGCATGGTGCTGAGCTGCGCGGGGTCGGCGCTGCGCAGCCGGTGCAGGCCGGCGGTGTCGGCGAGCTGCGTCTGGATGCGCTTGAGGATCGTGGCGGCCTGCGGTGCACCGTAGGCGCGCTCGAGCATGCGCTGCGCGTACTCGAGGCCGCCGTGCGCGATCGAGTCCGCGACGGTGAGCAGTTCCATCCATTCCTTGAGCACATCCTCGGCGAGCGAGGAGTCGACCGCACGGAGACGGGCGATCTCGACACCGATCGCTTCGGACTCCTCGGGACTGAGTCCCTTCTGCAGTCTGGCGGCCGCGTCGGCGCCGAGGACCATGCAGAGGATCGCTGCCTTCTGCCGACCGTTGAGGTCGGCGAGTTTGTGCGGGCGGTTGGCGACGACTTGGCTCATATCAGTCTCGCAGCCAGGCGCGCATGAGTTTGGCGGCGACTTCGGGCTGCTGCTCGACCGAGGCGAGCACCTGCTCGCGCATGGGGTTGTTGGGCACGATGATCAGTGGCGGCGGGCGCGGTGGGAGCGACTGCGGTGCGCCCGGCGCGCCCGCACCGGCGGGAAGCCCGGCTGCGGCGTACTGCGCCTGATACTGCGCCGCGAAGGCCGCGGAGTTCCCGCCAGCGTCGCTCGGGAAGTAGCCCGCCGGCATGCCAGCGGCAGCAAGTTGCGTCACGCTCTCAGTCGTCTTGCCCGCTGCACGCAGCGTGAGCATCGCGATGATGAAGGCGAAGAGGATGCCGAGGGCGCTGAGCGCGGGACGCTGCACCGACTGCAGGGTCTCCATGGTGGTCGGCGGTGCGGCGTCGGCCAGGACAGGCTTGGGGATGAACGGCAGCATCGACACGGTCACCACGTCACCGCGCGTCTCGTCGAAGCCGACGGCGCTCTTCACGAGCGTCTCGACTTGCGCGCGCATCGCAGCGGAGTCCACCGCAGGCGCGGTCGGCGCGGCGGCGCCAGCCTGTGCCGGTGCGGCGGGTGCGGGCGTTGCGAGCAACACGGCGACCGACAGTCGCTTGAGTGAACCGACCGCAGACGACACGCTCTCGGTCGCGGTGCTGTTGGAGTACGACGCTGCGCTCTGCACCGAGGCCGCGCCGCCCTCAGCGCCGGGGATGACCTCGGACTTCTGTTCGGTCGCGACGGCCTGCTTGTCAGGATTGACGGTCACCGAGCTGCGCTCGATACGGTCGAAGCTCAGCGTCGCGTTCACCTGCACGCGCGCGTTGCCGGCACCGAGCACCGGGGCCAGTAGCTTCTCGACCTTCTCGCGCAGCCCCTTCTCTGTTTCCATCTGCACGGAGAGCTGACGGCTCGAGAGCGAAGTCATGCTGCCTTCCTCGTCACCTTCGCTGAGCGTGCGCCCAGCGTCGTCGACGATCGTGACATGGTCGGTGGTGAGCCCTTCCACGCTCGCGGCGACGGTGCGCGCGATGCCGCGCACCACGTCGGCCCCGATCGCGTCGGTGCCCTGCGGCTCGAGCACCACGCTCGCCTCGGCCGGCAGCGGTGCGACGCCGTAGTTCTCTGACGAGTTCATCACGATCTGCACCTTGGCGCTCTTGATGCCGCGCATGCCGCCGATCGTGCGTTCGAGTTCGCCGGCGAGCGCGCGCTGATAGTTCACCTGCTGCGTGAGGTCGGTCTGACCCCAGCTCGGCTGGTCGAAGAGTTCAAAGCCCGGGCGATCGGTGGTCGGGAGCACGCCGGCGCGCGCGAGCGCCACACGAGCCTTGGCCACGTCGTCCGATTTCACGAGCACCGTACCACCGCCGCTGCCGAGCTTGAACTCGACGCCGGCTTGCGTGAGGCGGTCAGTGAGCGGACCCACGTCGCTGATGGGGACGTCGGCGAAGGCGGGGATCCACGTAGGGGCGCTGGCCCAGCGAGCGAGGCCGAAGACGCCGAACGCGGCCGCGAGGCCGACGAGGAGGATCGTCGCGCGGCGCGGGCCGCCAATCTTGTCGAGCAGGGAGAGTACGGCGGGAGGCATCAGGTCGTCTCAGCTCAGCTCTGCATGTTGATGAGTGCGCGGTAGGCCTCGACGACCTTGTTCCGCATCTCGATGGCGAGGTCAAGGGCCAAACCGGCTTCCTCGCTCGCGGCCATCACGGAATGGAGTTCCACCGGTTCGCCCGCGGCAAAGCGCTGCGCGAGGTTGGCGCCACGCTCACGCGTGTCGCTGATCTCGTTCATGGCGCGCGAGAAGGTGTCCTTGAAGCTCGGTCCCACCTCGCCGATGTCGGCGCCACCGCCCGTCCCGTTGCCGGAGCCCGGGAGCACCGGCACGACGATCCCGCGCGCGGCGTCCTGCGCCCGCTGCGCGATCTGCGTGAAGTTGGACGAGAGGCTCGATCCGAGCGGACCGATGGGAGCGGTCATGATCGGCTCAGCCGCGGAGGTTGAGTCGGCCACCGCGCGCGGGGAGCGACGGTGTGTTGGCGATGCGATGTCCGTAGCTCAGCGGCCCCATGGCGTCTTCGCGAGCGAAGAAAGCGCGCTCGTCGGAGGTGAGCACCTTCCAGAGTTCGGGATCGGTGCCCTTCGGGGGGCGCAGCGATGTCGTCTCTTCTGCTGCGGCCGACGGCCGCTCGACCTGCGCTGGCTGCGAGCGGGTCGGGAAGGTCGTGCGCACGCCGGGTCTGGCGGTCGGCATCGCGGTCGGCATTGGGGCGCCGAGTCCGTTGGTCTGCATCGTGGTGTCCAGGGAGGGGGTCAGATGTCGATCGCGCGACGGAGCATCGCTTTCATGGACGTGAAGGCCGTCGCGTTCGCTTCGTACAGCCGGCGCGCTTCCATCAACGTCACCAGCTCCTGCGTAGGATCGACGTTCGGCATCCGCACGTATCCGGCGGGGTCGGCGTCGGGGTGCGTCGGGTCGTAGATCAGGTCGCCGAGCGAGGTGTCGCGCGCGACACCGGTGATGCGCACACCGCCCTCGGCGGCGACGTAGTCACCCATCGCTTGCGAAGCCGGGGCGTATCCGGGAGCGGGTTCCATGGTGACGACCCTCCGTTGATAAGCACCACCCTCGGCGGTGCGAGTGGTCTCTGAGTTGGCGAGGTTCGCGGTGGCGATCTCCATGCGGAGGCGCTGCGCGGAGATGCCGCTGCTGGCGATCGCGAGGCCCTGAAAGGCTGCGGGAGTCGGCCGGTCGGGCGAGCGCCCGGCGAGCGGGAGCAGCATGGGAAGCGACGGGGCCTTGATCGAGGTCATTGTGTGAGTTCCTCAGTCTTGGTCAGCGGTCGCGGATCGCACTCTTGAGCGAGGCATATGCCTTCTCAAGGAGCTTGGCGGTGGCTTCGAAGCGGAGTTGTTCGTCGGCGAGCGCGACCATCTCGGCCTCGACGTCGACCGGTCCGGTCACGCCGTTACCGGGGACGCGGGGGCCTTGGCTCGCGCTGGTGAGCGCGAAGCCGTCGCCGTTGAGCGAAGCCCGTGCGACGCGCGACTGGATGCCGCGCACGCGGGCCTGGTTCTCGTCCAGGGCCTGCTTGAGCGACGTCGCTGTCGTGGTGCGGTCGACGAATCCGAAGAGCATCGGTCCTCCGCGGAGTGAACGGGCTCGGCGGGATTGCCGGACGCACGTCTCTCCGGGAGTCCTTAAAGCATGGGCTGGGCCAAAGCCAGAACTAGGCTGTCAGCGTCGCCTTTGCGATGTTCAACGTGTTGTTGTGTATGTACTTACAGCACTGTCGCGCGGGGCCTGTAGATGCGCAGCGCCGGGGTACGGTGGTCGGCAATCATTGCCGAGGGAGCAGACTTTGCCGCCGGGGACGACCACCGGCGGTCGTCGCTCAGTCTTCCTTGCCGTTCACGTTGAGTTTATGCCGGAGCGTGCGGACGCTCATGTTGAGAAGGAGGGCGGCCTTAGTGCGGTTTCCGTCGGCCCGCTCGAGTGCCTCGGCGATCAGGAGCCGCTCCGCCTCGGCGATGTCGAGCGTGGGGAGGCGAAAGCCGCCAACCTCTGGTTCGGCGGTGATGGCTCCAGGAATGGGCGCGGCAACGGGTCGAATGATCGGATTGCCGCGGATCGGAGTGGGTCCACCGCCTCCTGCGACGAGACCGAATCGCGCCGAGTCGAAGTGGTGCGGCTGGATGATCGGGTCGGTCGCAAGGATCACGGCCCGCTCGATCGCGTGCTGGAGTTCGCGCACATTGCCGGGCCAGTCGTAGTCCTGCAGGAGCTGCACCGTGGCGGGGCTCAGGCCCTCGAATGGCCGGCCAATCTCCTTGGCCGACTTGAGCGCGAACCGGTAGGCGAGCATCGCAATGTCGTCCCGGCGCTCGCGGAGCGGGGGGATCCGGATCGGGATGACCGACAGTCTATAGAAGAGGTCCTGACGGAACCTCCCCTCGGCGACTTCCTGGGCCAGATCGCGATTAGTCGTCGCGACGATGCGAACGTCGACGGTGATAGGGCTCGTGCCGCCGACGCGTTCGAAGCGCATCTCCTGCAGCACGCGCAGGAGCTTGGCCTGAAGGTCGAGGCGCATCTCCGAGATCTCGTCCAACAGGAGTGTGCCGCCGTCGGCGCGCTCAAAGGCACCCTCGACACGTTTGAGCGCACCGGTGAACGCGCCCTTCTCGTGTCCGAACAGCGCCGACTCCACGAGGTTCTCGGGGATGGCGGCGCAGTTGAGTTGGATGAACGGCCGGTCGCGGCGTGGGCTCTCCTCATGCAGGGCACGGGCGGCGAGTTCCTTGCCCGTGCCCGACTCGCCCTGCAGGAGCACGGTGGCGCGGGTGGGGGCGGCGACCGTGATCACGTGGAGCATCTGCCGGATCTGGGGCGAGTCCCCGACGATCTCGCGCTCGTTGCGGAGGGCCATGACCTCGCGGCGCAGAGACTCGTTCTCGCGGCGGAGGCGCATGAGCTCGAGCGCGGCGCTCACGGCGACCTCGAGCTGGTCGGCGCGGACGGGCTTGGTGATGTAGTCCACGGCGCCGGCCTTGATCGCCGCCACCGCGTGTTCGATGGAGCCGTGCCCGGTGAGCATGATGACCGGGACGTCGGTGCCCTCTTCCTTGAGATACTCGAGGAACTCGAGCCCGGTCATGCCGGGCATGCGGTGGTCGAGAATGATGAGGTCGAGCGACTCGCGTTGGAGCACCCCGAGCGCCTCGGGGATGTTCGACGCGCCGAATGGGGTATGTCCCAATCGATGGAGCGTGTCGTGGAGGATCGCTCCGACGGTGGGATCGTCGTCGACGAACAGGATCTGAGCCATCGGACGGAGGGGCGGGTTGGCGGGACTCAAGTTGGCGCCGGGCGGGCCGACACTCATCACATGGACGTGTAGCCGCGCGGGTTCGTTGCCCGGCCGCGGCTCTCGTCCGTGCTGAAAAGGTAAGCCCCCGTTCCCTCCCTCGGCATCCCAGAGGCCCCATGCGAGTCACGAGCAACCTCCTCGTGCGAGACCAGCTCACCGCGCTGCAGACCACGGCCCAGGCCATGGCCAAGGCTCAGGCGCGGATCACGACCGGCAAACGCATCAGCGTTGCGTCCGACGACCCGGTGGGCAGTCGCGATGTCATGGCGTCCGACGGCCGACTGCGTGCGATCACGCAATACCGGCGGGGACTCGACATGGCCAAGAGTCGGCTCGCGACGCAGGACGCGGTGATGGGGCAGGTGACCACGTTGCTGTCGCGCGCGCAGGAGCTCACGGTAGCGGCGGCGACGGATACGATCGACGCGACCGCACGCGCCACGATCCAGAAAGAGGCCGAGGGACTCTTCACCGAACTCGTCGCGCTCGCCAACACGATGGTCGAGGGCGAGTACCTGTTCGGCGGCCACCGCGCGACCGAGCGGCCCTTCACCGATGCCGGTACGGGTGTGGCGCTCACTTTCACCACGACCGGCGCATTGGGCGACCGGCCAGTGGAGATCGACGCCGGCCGCGTGATCGTGCCGACCGACGACGGCGACACGTTGTTCATCGACACGGGCGTGCTCAACGCGGTACGTGATCTGGCCGTGGAGCTCGCCTCCCCGCCGACCGCCGGCAACATCGCGCTCAATGGCGCCGGGCGTTCGATCACCGCCGCGTTCGACCGGGTGCAGGAACGGATCGGCGCGCTTGGCGCGCGCTCCGGCACCATGGACCTCGTGGGCGCGAACCTCGACGCATTCGAAGGCAGCCTCCAGGCGTTCCGCTCGACGGTTCAGGACATCGACTTCGAGCAGGCGGCGGTGGAGTTGATCACGCGGCAGAACGCCTACCAGTCGGCGCTGCTCGCGAGCAGCAAGGTGCTCGGCCTCAACCTCTCGGACTACCTGCGATGACGGCGACGGCTCCTGAACAGACGTCCCGGCATTCCGCCGTGCGCGCGGTTGCTCCCCTGGCGAACACCACGGTGCACAAGCTGCGGCGTCGGCGTCTGCGCTCGCAGTTGCTCGGCGACCTGATCATCGACGAGGACGCGATCCTCGAGTTCGCGGACGGGCTGTTCGGCTTCGCGAGTTGCAAGCACTGGGTGATGGTGAACGCAGGGCGTCCCGGGTGGTGCTGGCTGCACGCACTCGATCACCGCGCGCTCGCGTTCCTTCTCGTGGATCCGTTCGAGGTATTCCCCGAGTTCTCGGTGACGCTGTCGCCGCAGGATCTGGGCGCGCTCGCGGCGCAGAGTGCGACGGAGGTGGGCGTGTTCGCGATCGTCACGCTGCCGCGTACGGCGCACGAGACGATGACGGTGAACCTGCAGGGGCCGGTCGCGATCGTCGCGTCGTCGCGCCGCGGTCGTCAGCTCGTGCTCAGCGATGTGCGCGGGAGTGACCCGCGATTCGGCGCGCGCGCGCCATTCACTCCGGACACTCAAGTCCTGAGCGGACGCACCGACACTGAAGCGTGAAGTCGCAGACGGGCGTTCGCCCGTCACGAAACGGAGCACGGACGCTCCAACAAACGTTCCAAGGGAGGAACACCCGCAATGCGTATCAACACGAACGTCTCCGCCAACGATGCATTCCGCAACCTGAGCCGCGTCGAGATGGATGTGCAGTCCTCGATGGCCAAGCTCTCGTCGGGCTTCCGCATCAACAAGGCGGGCGATGACGCCGCCGGCCTCGGCATCGCGAACAAGCTTCGCGCCGACATCCGCGCACTTGGACAGGCTTCGAAGAACGCCGAGCAGGCGAACTCGTTGCTCGCCGTCGCTGAAGGTGGGCTCCAGACCGTCGGCAAGATCCTCGAGCGCATGAAGGAACTCGCCACGCAGTCCGCGTCGGACAACACCGACACCGGCGGCCGCACGGCGATCCAGGCGGAGTTCGCGGTGCTGCGCACCGAGATCGACGCGATCACGTCGACCACGAAGTTCCAGGGCAAGACGCTGCTCGACGGCTCGTTCGGCAACTCCGTCTCGGCGCCGTCGCCGGCGTCGATCGGCATCGGCTTCGCTGCGACCCGTATCTCGGGCGCCGCGGCCGGCACGTACACGCTGACCTCGGGCGGCGGCGGAGCCTACACCCTCGCCCTCACGGGTGGCGGTTCGCAGACGATCACCGGCGTCGGCGCTGGCGCCGGCACGCTCGACTTCAACGGCCTCGGCGTCAAGTTCGAGACCAACTCGGCCTTCGCGGTCGGCGACACCCCGGCGGAAACAACGGTCGTGACGGCTGGCGTCGGCGGCGGGTCGTTCATGGTCCGCTCGTCGGGCGACTACACCGGCGACGACAACGTGAGCCTCTCCGGCCTCGACGTCGACTCGACCGCGCTGGGCATCAGCGGGTCCTCGCTCTCCACGCTGGCGCTGTCCCAGGCCGCGCTGAGCGACATCGACGCCGCGATCGGCGTCGTCAACACTGCGGTCGGCGACGTCGGTGCCGCGCAGAACCGTATCAACTACGCGCTCGAGAACGTGCGCGCCCAGGTCACCAACTTCTCGGCGGCCGAGTCGGTCATCCGTGACGTCGACATGGCGGAAGAGATGACGAAGTTCTCGAAGAACCAGATCCTCTCGCAGGCCGGCACGGCGATGCTGGCGCAGGCGAACCAGTCGGCCCAGGGCGTGCTGCAGCTCCTCCGCGGCTGAGCCCGATCCGGTCGAGGTCGGCGGCTCCGCCGCCCGACCTCAGCCGGAGCACGAGTAGGAATCCGCATCCCGCACTGCCGATCGGCAGTGCGGGATCGCGGCCATACCGGAGTCCGCATTCATGACCGCACCCCTTGGATCGTTCCAGGGTCTCGCCAGCAACGTGCAGTGGCGCGATCTCGTCGACCAGATCATCGAGCTCGAGACCGCGCGCGCGTTGGGTCCGGTCTCGCGCAACATCCTCGCGGCCAATGCCCGCGTGGAGGGCTGGGGCGCGCTCGGCGCGGTGGTGACCAAGGTCCGTGATTCGTTGAAGGCACTGCAGGACGGGACGGCGTTCCGTACCCGGTCGGCACTCGTGGGGACGACGGGCACGGGACGATCGCTCGGCGCGATCTCGAACTTCGGGACTGCGGCGCCCGGTCGGTATCAGGTCGAAGTGCAGAACCTCGCGCAGTCCGAGAAGCTCACGGGCACTGCGGTCGCGGACCCTGCGACGGTGCTCGGCGTGAGCGGACGGATCTCGGTCAACGGCGTCGCCGTCACGATCGAGTTGACCGACTCGTTGAATCTGGTGCGCGACAAGCTCAACGCGGCGAACACCGGCAGCGCGCCTACGCGCGTGAGCGCGAGCATCGTTGGGAACGGATCGTCGTCGCGCCTCGTGCTCAATGCCGACGCCACGGGTGCGAGCGGCATCGAGCTCGCCGACGACCGCACCGGCGCCGGCGGGACCAGCACACTCGAGTCGCTCGGCTTCATCGACGCGACGCGCAGCCTCAACACTGGCACTGATGGAAAGGTCCGCTCGACGCGCGTCTCCTCGACGACGCTCGCGGCCGCCGCGGCACTGGGCGTGAATGTCGCGACCACGCCGGCGACCATCCTGGTGAACGGCCGGTCGCTCACGATCGACCTGCAAGTCGACTCGATCACCGACATCGCGGCGCGCATCAATGCGCTGAGCGTCAATGCGGCGAAGGTCGAGACCGAGACCGACGGCGGCACGAGCTGGTCGCGGATCGCGATCGCCGGCAGCGTGGTCGGTGACGGATCGGCTGCCTCCAACACGCTGCTCGAGACACTCGGCATGCGCGTGGGCGGACGCACGAGCGCTGTCGGTCAGGTCGTCACGTCGGGCACCGTGCTCACCGGCTTCGGTGGCGCGACCGCGACCGGATCGACCCTGCTCGCCGATCTCGGCGCGGGCTCGAGCGCCGGCATGCAGGCCGGTGACGTGATCACCCTCACCGGCACCGATGGTGCGGGCGCCGCCGCGACACTCAGTTATACCGTCTCGGGCACCGACACGGTCGACGACCTCATGGGGGCGATCGAGAGCGCGTTCGCGGGCGGGCGTGCCGTCGATGCGTCGATCGTCAATGGGCAGCTCACCTTCACTGATAGTGTGACCGGTGAGTCGCGGCTCGGCCTCACCATCTCGGCCGGCCTGCAGAGTGGCGGCACGCTCGACTTCGGCGCGAACTCCACGCAGTTCGGTCGCGTGCGCCGGCTCTCCGCCGGTGAGGATGCGCGGATCGTCGTGGACGGAGCGCTCTTCGTCGGCCGCACCAACACCATCGCCGGCGCCGTGGGCGGGGCGACCCTGACGATCACCGGCGAAGAGCCGGGCGCCACGTTCGAGGTGAATGTCACGGGCACGCCGGAGACCTCGGTCGAAGCCGTGCAGTCATTCGCGACCTCCTACAATGAACTGCTTGCCTCGATCGCCAAGGAGACCAAAGCCGGCGGTCGCCTCGCGAACGCGAGCAGTGCGCGCGCCGTGCTCGGCGCATTGAAGGGATCGCTGCTCAACGACATGCAGGGTTTGGGCAGCGCGGCGCGCTACAACCGCGCCGGCAGCGTGGGACTCGAGCTCCAGCGCGACGGCACGCTCAAGCTGAACGCCGAGAAGTTCCGTGCCGCGCTCGTCACGGACGCGCGTGGCGTCGAAGCACTCTTCGGCACCGGCGGCGCGTCGAGCAACGGCAACATCCAGTTCGTCGGATCCGACTCCGTCTCGCCGGCGGGGAGTTTCGCGCTCCTGGTCACGCAAGCGGCGTCGCGCAGCACGGCGACCGGCAGTGTGATGACGCCGTATGTGATCGGCGGCACGCCGGCGACCATGACCGTGACGGGCGACGCATCAGGACGCAGCGCGACGATCACGTTCGCGTCCGGCGACGCGCCGACGATCCTCGCGGCGCGGCTGCAGGCGGCGCTCGGCGAGCAGGCGGTCGGCGTGAGCGCGTCCGTGAGTGGAGGAGCGCTCCGCCTCACCAGCGACTCGTACGGTGGCCCGGGCGGATTCACCGTGTCGTACACCGATCCGTTGGGCGAGGACCCGGCCACACAGCTGGGGATCGCCGCTGCCGCGTATGACAACGGACTCGACGCCGCGGGGACTCTCAACGGCGTGCTCATGACCGGCTCGGGTCAACTGCTGACGGCCGTGAACGGGATCGTACTCCGCTATACGGGCACCGATGCGAACGCGAACTCCACTGTGCGCTTCGCGCGCGGACTCGCCGGCTCGATCACACGCAGCGCCGATCTCGTCCTCAAGTCAGGCACCGGCACGGTCGCGCTGCAGCAGTCGTCGGCGCAGTCGGGCATCGCGTCGCTCGAACGTCGCGAAGTCGACATCCAGGCGCGGCTCGATCGTCGCCGTGAGTCGTTGGTCGCGCAGTTCGTGAAGATGGAGTCGTTGATGGGTCGGTTGCAGAGCCAGGGCAGTTGGCTCACGTCGCAGGTGAACGCGTTGAATGGATCACGAAGCAACTAGAGGCAACTAGAAGAAACTAGAAGCAACTAATCGCGCGACCTGCCGATACTCAGAGAGAAGCCGCAGATCACCTCTCCCGCCCATGACCTACGCCACTCGCCCTCGCTCCTCCGCCCGTCGCGGCGATCGCTACAAGGAGATGGAAGTCCTCTCGGCCACGCCGGGAGCACTGGTGGTGATGGTCTACGACCATCTCCTGACGAGCCTCCTGCGCGCGCGGGCCGCGATCGTCGCGCGTGACGTGGAGTCGCGTGTCATGGAGTTCGGCCGCTCGCGCGACGCGATCGGGGAACTCCTCGCGACGCTCGATCGTGAGCGCGGTGGGGCGGTCGCGGAGCAGCTCGGTGGACTCTACACGTTCTTCCTCCGCGAGCTCACGTATATCAGCACGGACCCGTCGGTCGGTCGGCTCGACCGTGTGGTCGCGATGGTGCGGGACCTGCGCGAAGCCTTCGTGGGAATCCAGAACGGAGTCGCAAGATGAGCATCGTCCAGACGCGCGGTCAGATCATGGCGGAATACGCCCACGCGATCACGGTCAGGCTGGCCGACGCCGACGAGGCGCTGCGCCTGGCGGTGGTCGCCGGCGACACGGAGGCCCTGCTGGTCGGGATGGGAGAGCGCGAAGCGTCGCTCACCGCGACCGAGGATCTGGTGGGGGAACTCGACCTCTCGGGCCTTTCGGCCGCGGAGCATGCGTCGATCATCCGCCAGATGGTGCAGGCGCTGGAGCGGAGTCAGGTGGCGCAGGCGGCGCTCGAGGCCGAGATGTTCCTGGCCCGGCGGGAGGCTGCCCGGGCGCTCGCCCTCCCGGTGCCCCGGCCCAGGTCCTCGGAACGCGCCGGCTACTCGTTCGGCGGCGCGCAAAAGTTGCTCAGGTCGACCGGCTGATCTTGCCGGGTTAAGTGGTCCGCAAGCCGGCCGATACTGCTGACCAAAGGAGGTTCACCGTGACGATTCAGCCCACTGGTCCCAGCAATCCCCGTATCGAGGGGACTTCGCCGACCCGATCCACCAACGGCGTCGCCCGCGTCTCTGACGAGACGCAGCTCCGCCAGTCCGAAGCGCCGGCCACCGGCCAGCGTGATGTGCTCGACCTCTCGCCTGCTGCACGTGCCCTGGTGGCGCGGAGCGACGAGGACGGATCGCTCTCGGCGGAGCGACTCATGCAGATCCGCCAGCGCATCCTCGATGGTACCTACGATTCCCCCGTCGTCCTCGATGCCGTAGCGTCCGCGCTGCGCACGAGCGGCGATCTCCGCTGATCCGCGCCGTTCCACGCTGTTCCAAGCTCTCCATCCTCCCGAGCGATCCATGCGTTTCCTCGTCGTCGACGACTCCGCGACCATGCGCCGCATCATCGTCAACTCGCTCGACCGCATCGGGTACACCGACGTGGTCGAAGCGGATGACGGTGCCACGGCCCTCATCAAGTTCGCTGAGGGCGGCATCAGCTTCATCATCACGGACTGGAACATGCCGCAGATGAGCGGGCTCGACTTCGCTCGCGGTGTGCGCGGCCGTCCCGACGGCAAGGACATCCCGATCCTGATGGTCACGACACGTTCGGCCCGCGAGGACATCCTCGCCGCGGTCGAGGCGGGCGTGAACAACTATGTGCTCAAGCCCTTCACTCCCCCCGTGCTCAAGGAGAAGATCGATGCGGTCCTCTCCGTGCGCGCGGCGGCCTGAACCCGAGGCGATACGTCCGATGGCTACCCAGGTGCAGTCCCACAACGACGTCCTTCACGCGACGGACACGGCCCTCAGGCTCGTGAACCAGGCGTTGGGTGACCTCGGCACGTCCGAGAACCTCGCCAGGATCGCGGCCCCCATGGCCGAGAAGGGCGCTGAGGGGAGTGGCAGCCTGCTCTCGTTGGCCTCGACGCTCCTGCGCGCCTACGCCGAGGTCGCCTCGCTGCTCGACCGCATCAAACAGAGCCGCGGACTCCTCCAGGAGGCCTCGGACGCGCGGCTCGACCAGATGAACAAGAAGCTCACCGCGGTCACCTCGGCCACGGAGCTCGCGGCCACCGGCATGCTCGACGGACTCGATCGCGCCATCGCGGTGGTGACCGAGCTCGAGCAGGAAGCCGAGGAGTCGCAGGATCTCGTGCGCCACGCTCGCTACACGGCGCTGCGCGAGGAGCTCTATGGCGTCATGACGCACGTACAGTTCCAGGACATCACCAGCCAGCAGCTCGGGTACGCGGCCGCGGTGATCTCCGACACGGAACGCCGGCTCGAGCAGCTCACGAATCTCTTCGAGCCGTTCGCGGCCGACGTGTCGGCGGTGAGTAACGGCGTGACCTCGTCGGCTCCAAAGCACTTCGATCCGAACGCGGTCGCCGACAAGACGGATTCGCAGGCGTTCGCTGACGCGCTGTTCGGCCCGCGCTGAGCGGCGGACCCATGGCGAACCTGACCATCGACGACGCGATCGCCGCGTTCGTCGCGTGCGAGCCCGGTGACGACGCCGCGCGCCGGCGACTGCGTGAGCGCCTCTGGTCGCTCGTGGGCGACAAGCGATTCACGCCGCCCGTGCGCATGGCGCTCGCCGACGCGATCGCGGTGCTCGACGACCCCTCGGAGTTCAAGGGGACGCGCGAGGCCGACGGCCTGGAGAAGGTGCGCAACCATCTCGAGATCGCGGTCGACCATGACGAGAATGGTGATCGGGCCATGAGCGAGCCGGAGCCCGCTCCAACGCCGCGCGGTGTGATCGCGACGTCGATCGCGGTCGTGCCCGCACTCGCGAAGTCGCCGACCGACGGACTGTTCATCATCGAGGCCGACTGCGACCGCGGACTGATCGAGGACTTCGCCGCTGAGGCGCGCGAGTATCTCGACACGGCTGAGACGGCGCTCTTGCGTCTGGAGTCCGCCCCCGACGACGTCGAAGCCATCAACGACGTCTTTCGCGCCTTCCATACGATCAAGGGGACGTCGTCGTTCCTTGGGCTCGCCTCCATCGCCGGCTTCGCGCATCACGCCGAGGACATGCTCGACCGCGTGCGCGGCGCCGAGCTCGCGTTCGCCGGCCCGGTGCCCGAGCTCGCGCTCCGCGCGACCGACATGCTCAAAGCGCTCGTGCTCGCGATCCCGTCGACGCTCGCTGGCAATGCGACGCCGCTGCCCGCCGACTACGACAGCCTGCAGCATTCGCTGAGCGCGCCTGACGCGGTGGTCGCCGAGCTCGGCTCGGTCGACTCCCCCGCGATCGTCGCCGGTGACGCCGGCACGCGCGGTCCCGCCGAGGTCGTCGTCGAAGGGCCGCGCCCAGTGCGCACGTCACCGGCCGCCGCGATCACCGCGGCCCCCACGACCGACCCGATGGTCAAGGTCCGCACCGACAAGCTCGACCGCCTCGTGGAGATGGTCGGCGAGTTGGTGATCGCGAATACGATCCTGTTGCAGGACCGCATCGTCCGCG
>JANOWT010000121.1:0-8182 GCA_031418115.1 Gemmatimonadota bacterium | reverse complement strand
CATGCGATCGCGCAGCACCGCGTCGTCGCGGATGCGCAGGACGCACTCGCGCAGCGCCTCGGGTCCCATCTCGCTCAAGAAGCCGTTCTCACCCGACCTGATCAGGTCCTCGGTGCCGTTGATCGAGTGCGCGACGATCGGCAACCCGCACCCTGCCGCCTCGAGCGTGACGAGCGAGAAGGCCTCGTAGCGCGACGGGAAGAGCAGCAGGTCCGCTGCCTGGTACCACTGCTCCGGCGTGCGCGACGCGCCGGCGAAGAGCACGTTCGACTCAGCACCCACCTGCGCCGCGTGCGCGCGCATCGCCGCCTCGTCGCCATTGCCCACGACCACGAACGTGACATCAGGGAGCCCAGCGACCGCAGAGATCGCGTCACGCACTCCCTTCCGCTCCCAGTCGCCGCCCACGAAGAGCGCGATGCAACGGTCGCGTGCGAGCCCGAGCCGGTCGCGGAGTGCGGCGCGCTCCGCATCACTCACGGGATGAAAGGTCGCGTGATCCACGCCATTGGGGATCACGGTGATCCGCGACGCTGGCACGCGGTAGAACTCTTGCAGCTCGCGCCCGACGCCGCTCGAGACCGCGATCACGCGGCGCAACCGCGCCGCGCCGTACGCATGTCGTTCGTCGGCGACGAAGCGCGACTGCACCGCGCGCTGCCAGACGCCACGGAGCCCGCCGCCACCGCGCAACCCACCGAAGCGCGCCGTGAAGGCCGCTTGGCAGAACTGCGCCGTGATGATATCCGCCTCGCGCGCCGCCGCCCCGATGCTCTCGACCAACTGCGCGCCGCTCGCGACGGCCGCTCGGGCCGCGGCGCGCGCAAAGAGCGTGGTGCGCACGATCGTCGGCGCCTTGGGCAGCGCGATCGGCACCTGCCGCAGCCGCACGCCGGGGAGTTCGCAGGCCGACGCGATGACCGTGAGGTCCACATCGGGTGCGAGACGCGTGAGCACCTCAGCGGCGGCGCGTTCCTGCCCGCCGCGGCGATGCACTTCGAGCGCGATGAAGGCGAGGCTGATCATGGGAGCGCGGACCGGTAGAGCGCGAGAGTCTCGTCCACCATCCGCGTGACGTGGAATCGCTCGAGTCCCTGGCGCGCGCCGCGCTGGAGCGCCTCGCGCGCCGACGGATCGGCGAGCAGGCGCTTCAGCGGTTCGATGAACCGCCAGCCGGCACCCATGCCTGCGAGATGCATCGGCGGCTGAGCGACCGGGTCCACGAGCAGTCCCGCCCGCCCCTCATCGAGCGCCTCCGGTACGCCGTCCACCGCGCGCGCGATGATCGCGCAGCCGGCCGCACGCGCCTCGCCAAGCACGATCGGGAACGACTCGCGGTGCGACGCGAGCACGAAGAGGTCGGCCGCGCGAAGCCAGGGCGTCGGGTCGCGCTGGAAACCCTCGAAGTGGATGAGGTGCGCGAAGGCAGTACGGCGCGCCTGCTCCTCGAACCGCGCGCGATCGGGACCGTCACCCACGAGGTACAGGTGCGCATCGGGGTACTCGTTCGCGACGGCACTGAATGCGCCGATGAGATCGCCGATCCCCTTTCGCTCGCTCATGCCCGCGACGGTGACGATCGCCGGATGAGAGAGCGCGGCGGGTGCGACCGTCGCCGGATCGGGAAGTCGTGGAGTTCCCACCGTTCCGTTGAGTACGACGCGGAGCCGTGCGTCAGGCACGCCGCGCGCGCGCATCGTCTCGCGTACCGACGTGCCGCAGCAGAGCACCACGTCGGCGAGCGCCATGAGCCGCGCGCTCCGCTGGTAGACGTTGTGCACATGCCCCACGAGCAATGGGCCACCGCGCGCACGCGGCCGGCGCATCAGGCGGGTGAGCACCGCACCGGTCATCATGTGCGCATGCACGACGTCGGGGCGGAGATCGCGAAGCAGCGCGCGCAACCGGCCCGCCGCGCGCACGAGCGTGATCGGTCCGCGCCGCTGGTCGAGCATGTGACGTGCGATCCCCCACGCGGAGAGTCGCGACTCGAACTCCCCGCCCGCTGACGCGATGTGCACGTCGTGGCCGAGCCGCGCCTGTCCCCATGCGAGATCGATCGCGGTGTTGATGATCCCGTTGCCGGTCTCGCGCACGGTGTTGAGCAGATGCAGGATGCGTAGCGGCCGCTCGCTCACGGCTCCTCCCCGAGCGCGAGCTCACGGATCGCGTCCACGAGTCGTGAGGCGTACCGCTGCGCCGAGAAGTCGCGCGCTCGGGTGTGCGCTGCGGCACCACAGCGGCCGGCGAACGCGGGATCGTCGAGGTAGCGCGTGACGGCCTTGGCGAGCGCCGCGACGTCGTCGAACGGCACCAACAGTCCATCCTGTCCGTCGGTGATGATCTCCGACGGTCCACCGGCCGCACCCGCGATGACCGGTTTGCCCAACGCCATCGCTTCGACGACCACGATGCCGAACGGCTCGCGGTCGGAGGCATGCACCACGATGTCCATCGCCTGCATCCAGTGTGGCACATCGGCCTGATAGCCGGCGAATGTCACCGCGGACTCCATGCCGTTCGCGCGCGCGAGCGCGCTGAGCTCGTCGCCGTACCCGGGCTCGGTGTCGTGCGGACCGCCGACGATCACGAGATGCGTGTCAGCATGGCGCGCGCGGACCACCGGCAACGCAGCGATGAGCGTGTGCATTCCCTTCCACCGCTGCAGGCGCCCCACGATCCCGACGAGTGGCCCGCGGGCCGGCAGGCCGAACCGCGCGCGCAACATCGCCGGCGACTCGGCGCGTACCGTCTCGAACTTCTCCAGCGAGGCGCCCGGATACACGAGGTGCTGCGGACGCGTTGGCCGTATGCGCGCCTGCGCCGCGGCGACGTCCTTGGAGAGCACCACGATCCCACGCGCCCTGCAGAAGGTCGCGAAGCGATCCATCCAGTCGGGGCTCGGCAGTCCCACCTGATACCAGGCCGCGGGAATGTCCGCGAGCCAGGCGGCCGGCCCGGCGAGCAGTTGCGACGAGACCATCCAGCCGAACACGAGCGACACCTGTCGATCTCGCGCGAGCGCCGCGATCTGCCGGACCGCTCCGATGCGACGACCTATCTCTCGAATGCGACCAGCCTCGATCAGATGCGACTCGACACCGTACCCACGCGTCTCCTCGACCATGGGCCCGTCCTTGGTGAAGACGGCGATCCACTCGATCCCTTGCCCTCGCCCATGCTCCATGAGTTGACGGAACATCATCTCGCCGCCGCCCAGCTGTTCGCCGAGCGGCATCACGACGAGCACGCGGAGATCGGTCATGCGCGTGGTGCTCGGCGGTGGGTCGCACGCGCGAGAGAGCGACCAGCGCGCGCGGCACGCCAGGCCTCCCACGCCCAGGCGTGACCTTGCGCACGCAACCGGAGCGCCGCCATGAGTCCGGGAGCCGACGTCGTACCGGCGAGCGCACTCCACAACACGAATGCCAGATGCGCAGAACCTCGTACGTGTTCACCGACCACGAGCGCTTCGTTGTGCACAGCATCGGTGTACGGCGCTTCCGCGAACGCGCCGCGATGCACCTGATCGGCACCCGAGCGGGCCTCGACGTGATGCTCCACCGCGATCACCGGATCGTAGCGGAGCCGCCACCCTGCGCGCCGAATCGGGAGACAGGTCGCAAGCTCCCAGTGCACCTGCGCGCCATCGCCACGTAACCGTGCGTCGAACCCCGCAGCGCGCAACGCCCGTGCGCGAAAACAGCAGTTCACGCCCTTGAGCACGTCGACATCGCGAGCGGGGCCCGCGCCCAGGTGGTGGTGACCGATCACGCGGCCGAACCACTGCACGCGCCCCACGTCGTGCGCGTCACCGCGTTCGAACGGCTGCCAGTCGCGGCCGCCCACTCCGCCACGCGTGGCATCGGCGTCGAGCGCACGGACGAGCAGGGCGATCCAGTCCGCGCGCGGTTCGGCGTCGTCATCAGTGAGGGCAATGTAGTCCCCAGTGGCGCGATCGAGCCCGGCCTGCATCGCTGCGATCACGCCAGGCACGCGCACGACCAGGAGTTCCACGCGCGTACTCGGCGGGAACACCACGGCGCGTGCGGCCGTCCAGGTGGCATCGTCCCCCTCGCGCGTCACGACGATCACTTCGTCCGGGGCGCGCTCCTGCGTTGCCAACGCGCGAAGGCAGCGCGCGAGCGCGAGCGGACGCTGGTACGCGGGGACGATCACGCTCACACGAGTGGTCGTGCTCGCGGTCGTGTTGGTGTTCGTCGTCGCCGTGCTTGCCGCGCGCATGCGCTGCGCGACTCGCATGGGGTCAGGCACCGGGAACTCAGCGCACGCGATTCGCTCCCAATCGGTCGCGTTCGACCACACCACCCAGAGCTCGCTCGCGAGCGACGCGAGCGCCCGCACCGAGTCGAGCGTGAACGGCAGCGACCGCACGATCCCCACGCGCAACGACGCGACGCCGCGCAGCAGTCGCCACCGCACCGGTCGCGATGCGCCATGCTTGTACAGGTACCGCACCTCGGCCACGCGCTGCAGCCCGAGCCTGCGCCCCGACGGCTGCCTGCGCGGCGCATGATCGACCACTGCCTCCGGCACCCAAGGGATCGTGACACCAGCACCCCTGAGCCGCTCGCGCAGATCCTGATCCTCCATGTGCGCGACCGTGAATCCTTCGTCGAAGCCGCCGAGTGTGCCGAAGCGCTCCGCGCGCACGGCGATGTTGCACGACCAGAAGAGCCCGCCGCGCTCGTTCACCGGCGCGTAGTGCATCGGGGTGCCGAAGCCGGCGTCGCAGGTGGTGCGTCCCTCGAGCGCCTCGGCGGTCGGGTGCGTCGCTGCAGCGCTCGCGAACGCAGCGAGCCACTCGCGCGACGGCAACGTGTCGTCGTCCGTGAAGGCGATCCACGCACTGCGCGCTTGGGCCGCGCCATGATTGCGATTGGCGGCCGGCCCGCGCGCTGGACCCTCGGTGTAGCGCACCCACGGAAAGCGTTCGGCGAGTAGCGCACGCGTGGCCGCGCTGCGCGCGTCGTCCGTCACCACGACTTCGTACTGTGCCGCGTCGAGCGTCTGCTCACCCGGTGCGAGCCGCGTGAGGCAGGCGGTGAGCGTCTCATGCCGATCATAGGTGGGGATCACCACCGTCCAGGTCGGTGTGCTCGAACCGTGTGATGGAGCTGTCATGCGCGGGCCCTCATGCCGGCCCCGCCGCGACGGCATGGAAGAGTTCCACGTACCGCGCGCGCAGCACCTCCCACGCGAAACGTGCGCGCACGCTCTCGTGACGCGCACGCGCGGCTTCGGCACTGGTCGGCATCGCGCGCAATGCATCGATGCCGGCGCGCGCGTCATCGACCGTGGCGATCTCGCGGCGAAGCCCCGCGTCGGCCACCACGTAGCGCGTGGTCGCGTCGTCGTGCACGAGCACGGGAAGCCCCGCTGCGAGCGCCTCTGCCGACGCGAGGCCGAACCCCTCGTTGCGCGAGAGCAGCGCGAACCGATCGGCCGCGGCGTAGACGAGTGGCATCCGTGCGCGCGGCTCGGTGCGCCAACTCCACGCGTCGCCGAGGCGCGCTCGGGCCAGCGCGCACAACTCGGGGCCGTCAGGACCGTCGGAGCCCACGAGCAGCAGATAGGGCCGCGGCGCGGGGAGCGCGGCGACCGCTTCGATCAGCAGGTCGGTCCGCTTGAACGGTCGGTCGAGCGTCGCGACGCTGAGCAGGATCTCGCGGTCCTGCGGCAGATCGAGTGCGGCACGGGCGCGCAGACGTGCGGCCGCGTCGGTCGGCGCGAACGCGACGGCGAGGGCGATGCCGTGCGGGAGCAGAGTCATCCTATCGGCGCGTTCGCCGCGCGCGAGCGCGCTCTCGAACGCTCCCGGAGTGACCTGCTGCACATGATCGCACCGCGTGAACGGCTTCGTGGTCGCACCACCGTTGTAGAAGAGCAATCGCCAGCGCGCACCGCTACGACGGCGCCAGTGCCAGAGCGCGTTGCCGAGATTGAGATCCGCGAAATAGACGAGATCCGGCTTACCGGCGAGCAGCGCCGGCAGGAACCCGACGAAGAACGTTCCCTGCTCCACGAAGTACGGGTCGCGGCCCAGCAGGGCGCCGAGCCGCTTGGCTGCGACCGAACGCCGCGGCAGGTTGGCCACTACGCGCTCGCCCGCGACCTGCCCGTCTCGACCACCGGCGAACACCGTGAGCTCGACCGATGGTTCGCCGGCCATCGCTTGAGCGCAGTCGCGCGTGAAGGTCTCGAACCCACGCTGCTCGTGCCCGAGCCCTGTGCAGGCGAAGAAGACGCGGAGCGGTACGCGCACGGTCAGCCGCTGATGATCCGCCGCGCGCAGCCACCGGCGGCCCGCGTGAGGAGCACGCCAGGGTGCCGCCGTAGCGCGCGCGCGAAGCCCGCGCGCGCCGCCGCCGCGTCGCCCGCGTCGGCCGCGTGCGCTGCCTCGGTCATGATCGCCTGCGCCTTGAGCAGGCGGATCCGGTAGCGTGCCCGCAGCCGGTCAGCCAACGGCAACGACGTCATGTACCGCGCACGGATGATGTCCCACTCCGTCTCGAACAGCGATCCCTCGGCGACGGTCTTGCTCGTCGCGTGGAACCGATACCCCGCTACCGGACGGTCGAGCGAGTGACAGCGCTCCCCGCGGGCGAGCAGCGTCGCGTAGAGGTTGATGTCGAAGAGGTACCGCAGCGATTCATCGAAGCCGCCGACCTGCTGGACCAGCTCGCGCGACCAGATGTTGCCCGGCTGCGCCATCTGGAAGCGCGCCGAGAGCAGGTCGAGCATCCCGCGCGGCACCTTCGGCATGTGCCACTCGTGCACCGGGGCCTCTGGCGTGCCGAAGCCGATCACGCCACCGGCGATCCAGCGCGCCGCAGGCGCCGCGGCGAGGGACGCGAGCAGCGCTGGCAACGCGCCGGGAAGGTAGACGTCGTCACTGTTGAGGTATGCGAGCCAGGTCCCCGTCGCCCGCGCGATGCCCTTGTTGATCGCATGCGACTGCCCGCGGTCCTTCTCCGAGACCCACCAAGTGAGGTGGCGCGCGTGACGCTTGATCACCTCGACGCTCTCGTCGGTGCTGCCGCCGTCGACGATGATGAACTCGAGTCCGGGCACGCCCTGCGAGAGCACCGAGTCGATCGTCTCCTCGAGGAAGCGCCCCTGGTTGTACGACGGCGTCACGACCGTGATGATCGGCCTGCTCATGATCCCTCCGCCTTGCGGGCGAGGTACATGCGGGTGTCCGTCACCTCGTGCCGCGCCACCTCCCAGGCGGCGCGATCGAAGCGCGGTTCGTAACCGAGATGGTCCTCCACCAGGACAGCCTCACATCCGGCGGCCTTCAGCCGTGCGTCCACGCTCGCCCACTCCACGTGGTCGTCGGGCCAGATATGAAGATCGCCTTCCGGCATCCAACGCGCATCGAACCAGCGCTGCCAGATGAACAATGGTCGTACCCGCGCCCAGTAGCGCCGCGGATCGACGTACCGCGACCAGTGCTTCTCAGGCCAGACCACGGCGTCGTGCAGGAAGCGCGACAGTGTGGGACTCGGCTTCCAGTACTGCGGCGCCCGTTCGTGCTCGAGCAGGATCACGCCGCCGGGCTTGAGCACACGCGCCATGTCGCTCACAAGGGTGAGATAGTCCGGCACATGATGCAGCACCGAGTACGCGCTCACGAGATCAGCACTCGCGGTGGCGAGCGGCCTGAGGTCGGTCCCATTGAGGAGCTGCGTGGTGAGCCGTCCCGGTTCGTCCCGCTCGATCGCTGGTGCCGTGAACCGCGCCGCGAGATCCCCGAGCATCCGCGCCGAGAGATCGCTGGCGATCACGCGTCCGGGGTGCGCGAGCAGTTTCTCGGTCAGGTTCCCCGTGCCCGCGCCCACGTCGAGCATCACACGGTCGGCCACCGGCGTCGCACTCCTGATCGCGCCGACGGCCCGCGCCACGGACGCCGTGAGCCTGGCCTGTTCGATCGGGTTGTGGATCTCGGGATGTCGCGCGTCGTAGCCCGAGCGCAACTGGTCGTGGGCCGCCCGGTTCTGGGCGATCCGTCGTGCGCCGGTCATCGGTCGCGCAGCAACGCGGCCCGGTAATCCGCCGTCGCGCCCGAAGCGAGATTGTGCGCGTGTGCCGAGACGCCGAAGCCGATCAGCACCCAGAATAGCGTTCCGGGCGCACCGGTGAAGATCTCCGAGATCAG
>JANOWT010000120.1:0-25979 GCA_031418115.1 Gemmatimonadota bacterium | reverse complement strand
GGTTGTGCCGGTTCACTTGGGTCCCCTTGCCCTTTGCTAATTTACCGTGCCGGGCGGGCGGGGGCCCCCCCCCCCCGCGTCCTCGCTCCCCGAGTTGCGCCAACGAGATCGCCGCACGCACGCGCACGACCCAGATAGGGTCGCTCAGCATGGGCGCAAGCGACGCGACTGAGTCGCGGCTGCCGAGTTCGCCGAGAGTGCGACAGGCCGCGGCGCGCACCGACGAGTCCTTGTCGCTGAGCAGGTGCACGAGCGCCGCTTCTGACCGAGGACCGGGATACCGTCGCAGCGCGCGCGCGACCGTGCGCCGCACCGGTGTGGCCGGATGCTCCACCCTCCGAAGCGCCGCCCCGAGAGAGGCGGGATCGTCGATCGCTTCGGCCAGCTCGATCCACGCGGAGAGCGGCGCGAAGTGCGTAGCCGCGTCGATCCGGCGCTCGAGCTCGGGCCCGACCAATGCGCGTGACCGGCGTAGCACCGTGGTGACGTAGTGACGCACGACTTTCGGCAGGCTGTCCAGCCGGTCGAGCACCCTGCCGATGCTCGGCGCGTCCGCGACACGCGGCAGAGCGCCAGCCGCCGCGATCTGCACTGCCGGATGCACATCGAAGAAGAGCGCGAGCACGGTCGCGCGGTCCGTGGGCCCGGCCACGAGCGAGAGGGCACGTGCCGCCTCGAGCCGGCGCCACCAGAAGCGCGACGTCGACTGCCGTACGGCCGACGCGAGCCAGGGCTCGCCGCGCAACGCATCGGCGAGTTCGTCGCGGTTGGTATCGGGGATCGTCTGGCGCGCGAGCAACGCGAGGTAGCCCACGGCCGTACCGCGCGGCATGCGGCGGAGCACCGCGACGACCGGCGCAGGGTGTGCGCCCCCGACGAGCCAGGCGCGCAATGGGATCGAGACCTCGCCCCGGCCCGCCTCGAACGCCGCACGTTGCCGGCGATCGTAGAACCGCCGCACCACGAGAAAGGCGAGCAGGAGGGCGAGAAAAGCGAACTGCACGATCGCCACGACACCCGCCACGAACACTGCCATCAGTTCGTCTCGTCCTGTGCGCGCCAGACCGCGATCTTCGCCATGAGCACCCGCAGGCTCACCGGCTTCGGGATGTAGTCGAGCGCCCCAGCACGCAGGGCGCGCAGCTGATCCCCTTCTGACGCATGCACGGAGATGAACACCACGCGGAAGAGTCCTGGCCGCTCGACACGGATGCGCTCGAAGAGCGAGAAGCCATCGAGACCCGGGAGGTCGACATCCATGAGCACCACTGGCCGTCGGCCGCGCACACGCAGAGCGAGCAACCCCGCGAGCGCCTCTGGGCCCGTGCGGAAGAGCTGATGCGTGAGGCCACGGTTCGAGAGCGCGTACCCCACGAGATCGGCGAGCGCCGCGTCGTCCTCAACGACCACCACGTCGGGCGCGATCCCCGCATCGGTCGTATCCCATCGATGCAGTCGCGTTCCCGCGTCTCGCGCCGCCTGCCATGCCTCCTCCGCGAGGTGCACGAGCGTCCGCGCCCCTGAGGCGGTGCCCGCGCGCTGCTCCACCACGCCGACGCGCCATGCAACGGCATCATGCTCCGCAGCCTCGGCGAACGGCTCAAGCCGCGCGATGGTCGCCGTGGCGTCCATGGGCATGAGTACGCCGAGCGCCGTCTCGTCCACGAAGC
This sequence comes from Gemmatimonadota bacterium, assembly GCA_031418115.1. Taxonomy (GTDB): domain Bacteria; phylum Gemmatimonadota; class Gemmatimonadetes; order Gemmatimonadales; family Gemmatimonadaceae; genus Pseudogemmatithrix. The sequence goes on along the minus strand of JANOWT010000120.1, from coordinate 24,309 downwards.
CGCAGCGCCCGCCGTCCACGCCGAGTGCCGCCGCGACGAGCGCGCACTCTCGGTGCCATTGAGCCGCACGCTGCAGACCGTCGGGCGGCACGAGCGGACGCAGCAGCGCGACCGTCATCGTGCGCCCCTCCTCGGCGGCCGTGCCGAGCGCCTCGTCGAACGAGCGCAGCGTGCGGTCGGGCAACCAGAGCGATGTCGCTGGATGGATGCCGCGCGCGACCTGCCGCTGCCGTCGCACTTCCAGCAGCCGCGCGATCCGTCGCGTGAGTTCGGCGGCCACGATCGGCTTTGGCTGGAAGTCGTCGGCGCCTGCCGCGAATGCCGCCGCCCGCACCTCCGCGTCGAGCGATGCCGATACCAGGACGATCGGCAGCTCAGCGAAGCGACGGTCAGCCCGCACGCGCCGCGTCGCGGCCACGCCGTCCACTCCAGGGAGCTGCGCGTCGATCAAGAGCATCGCCGGCCGGTGCTCGTCGATCTCCTCGAGCAGGCGATCGGCCCCGGCCAGCGTGCGCACGAACATCCCCTCCGACTCGCCGATCGCCTGCAGCACGTGGAGCATCGCCGGATCGTCGTCGACCACCAGCATCGTCGCGCCGGCCATACCGGTGTACGCTGCCATGGACTCCGCCGTCTGGATCACCTCGCGCGGAGTGGTCGACGGATCGAGCAGCCGCACGCGCGTCGTTTGGGTCTCCATCACCGTGTCTCCCGTGGGGAGCATCACGACAGGAACGGTGTCGGGCACGGCCGGCAGTGACGCACCCGACGCGATGACCACCTGCGGAAGGTGCTGGTCGAGGATCGCCGCGAGGCTCGACGACGACGCCCGTTCCACCGCGTGACCGCGATGGATCGCCTCGGAGATCAACGGCGCGGCGAGTTCGTCGGTGAGATCGACGAGCAGGATGCGGTGCGAGAACGTGGGCTCTGCACCGCGCGGTTCGTCGCTGAACGCGGCGGCGAGTGAGGCCGCGAAGGTCCGTACGATCGTCGACCGGCGCTCGCGGTCCCGCGTCGCGTCGGTCTGCCAGGCGCTCACGAGCGTCTCGAGCGTGGCCGAGAGCCGGCTGGCCTCGTGGTAGCCGTAGCTTCCTGCCGTGCCGTGCAGTCGGTGCAACTCGCGGCGCAACGCATCGACCACTTCGGGCGCGCTGGGCGTGCGCTGGAGCTGGTCCGCGAGGGCCTCGAACGCCTTGAGCGTGTTCCCCGACGACGCGGCGAATCGTTCGCGCAACTTGGCGAGGACCGCGTCGAAGTCAGCGGGACGGTTCATTGCAGGGAGGACGAGAGATCCAGAGCGGCGGCACTGCGGTACGTCCTGTTAAGATCGCCGCGCGACGGCTCCCGCGACAGTTGCTCGGGTCGGATCAGAGGCTTCGCCGTCAGATTCTGCGACTGCGTTGCGCCGCCAGACGCGCAGAAACCACATTGCAGGGGCCATGCGACTCCTCTGCGCCGACGACGAACCCGACATCCGCACGATCCTTGAGCTCGCGCTGAGCCTCGAGCCGGAGATCCAGGCGGAGTTCTTCGCGTCGGGCACCGCGCTCCTCGTGCGCGCCCGCCGCGGCGACGTGGACGCGATCCTGCTCGACGCGATGATGCCCGAGATCGACGGGTACGAGACCTGCCGCCGCCTCAAGAGCGACCCACTCACCGCGTCGATTCCCGTGGTATTCCTCACGGCGCGGGCCCAGCGTGGGGAGCAGGACAGCGCGCTCGAAGTGGGAGCGGTGGCCTGCCTCACCAAACCGTTCGACCCGCTCACGATCGGCGGTGACCTGCTCGCCGCGCTCCGCGCATGAAGGTGAACTGGCTCGCGCCACTCGTTGCGGTAGCGACGGCGGCGATGCCCGCTACCGTGGGCGCGTCCGCATCAGTGTCCGCGACCACGACCTGGCAGGCTGGCCGCACCTGCCCGGAAGGCACCGACGACATCGTGGCCTCCGCCTGGCGCGCCTACCGCGCCGACTCGATCGTTGTCGCCGGCGCGCGATTCGCGAACGCGCTCGCGCAGTGCCCGACGAACGCCGACGCGGCCGTTGGCCGCGCCTACACGCATCTGCGCCTCGGCGCCGTCGACGCCGCCGACTCGCTCTTCCGGACCGTCACCGCGCGCGATTCCATGTCGTCGGACGGATGGGAAGGGCGAGCGACCGTCGCGCAGCGTCGTGGGAACACCGCGGCCGCCGTGGCGGCCTGGCGACGCGTGCTCGCGATCATCCCCACGAGTGTGGAGGCGCGCGCACAACTCGAGCGGCTCGACCCCGTGCGCGAGCGCGAGGCCGCGCCGCTCGTGCGCGTGCGCGCCAACCTGCTCGACCTCACGATGCGCGTGCGCGGGGAGGGCTTCGAACTCCACCGGAACGGCCGCTGGGCGCCGTTCTTCATGAAGGGCGTGAACCTCGGCCTCGCGCTCCCGGGGAAGTACCCCTCGGAGTTCCCCACCGACTCGGCGCTCTACGCGCGGTGGCTCGCGATGATCGGGGCGATGCACGCGAACACGTTGCGCGTCTACACCATTCTGCCGCCGAGCTTCTATCGCGCACTGCGGGCACACAACCTCGCACATCCGCAGGCACCGCTCTACCTCGTGCATGGCGTGTGGACCGAACTGCCGCCTCGCAACGATTTCAACGACCCCGGATTCAACGCCGCCTTCGCCGCCGAGATCCGCGACGTCGTGGACCTGTTGCACGGTGCCGCGCAGATCACGGCGCGCCCGGGCCATGCCGGTGGGCGCTACGACGCCGACGTCTCACCATGGACGATCGCCTACATCCTCGGCCGCGAGTGGGAGCCCTACTCGGTGGTGGGGTTCAACGAGGACCCGCGCGCCGCGCGCAGCCATGCGGGCGCGCACCTCGTGCTCGCGACCGGCACGGCGACCGATGCCTGGATGGTGCGGCAGTGCGACCTCTTGCTCACGTATGAGGACGGGACGTACAACGCGCAGCGCCCGATCGCCTACACCAACTGGCCCACCACCGACCCGATCCTCCACCCCACCGAGACCTCGTACGTGGAGGAGATGCGACTGCGAGGACTGAAGTACGAGCCCGACACATCGCTCGGGCCGATCCACGAGGAAGAGGGGGTCTCACTCGACCCGTCACTCGTGCGCACCACCGCGAAGAACGTGGCCGGCTGGTTCGCGAGCTATCACGTCTATCCGTACTATCCTGACTTCATGAGTCAGGATCCCGGCTACTCACGGGCTTCGTCCAGCCAGGGACGGTCGAACTACTTCGGCTATCTGCAGGATCTCCGTCGCGTGCATCGCGGGATCCCGCTCGTCATCTCCGAGTTCGGCGTGCCCACGAGTCGCGGCAACGCGCATGCGCAGCCCCAAGGCTGGAGCCACGGCGGACTCACCGAACGCGAGGCCGCCGCGATCGACGTGCGACTGGCCACCGAGATCCGCGAAGTCGGGGCGGCGGGCGCGATCGTCTTCGCCTGGATGGACGAGTGGTTCAAGCGCAACTGGTTCGTCGACGAGTTCGAGAAGCCCAACGAGCGTGGACGGCTCTGGCAGAACGTCATGAGTCCGGAGGAGCACTACGGCCTGCTCGCGATGCGACCAGGGCTGCCCGATCGCTCACCGGTGCTCGGCGGCGACCCAGCGCGGTGGCGAGCTCTCGAGGCCGTGCAGCGCGGCCCGCTGATGGGCGCCGACACCGTGACGCTCCGCGTGGGGCAGGACGAGGGATTCGTCTACATCGCGCTCGACGCAGCGAGCTGGCGCGGGCGTCCATTCCCGTGGGCCTCCACGCGACTGCAACTCGCGATCGACACATTCGACCGCGACCTCGGGCAGGTGCTGCTCCCGGTGAGCGGATTGCACAGCGGCGTCGGCTTCGAGTTCCTGCTTGAGATGAACGGTCCGACGGACGCACAACTCAAGGTGCTGCCGGAGTACTTGCCGTTCACTCCGGACCGGCTCGTGGAGAGCGGCACTAACTACGGCGAACCGTTCCGGCGTCCCCTGCTCTCGGTTCGCCGACAGGACGGGGTCTTCGACACGCTCTACGCTCTGACCAACCGGCCGCGCATGCTCTCCGACGGTCGGCGCGTTCGCAGCATGGGGTACAACGTGGGTCGGCTCCGCTACGGCACCGGCGAGCGGGACTCCAACGCCGACTGGTGGTACGACGCGCGGTCCGGAACACTGCAGATTCGCCTGCCCTGGTCACTGCTGAACGTGGGAGACCCGTCATCGCGTCGCGTGCTGTTCGAGAGCGATCCCGAACGGGCACTCGGTCGCCGACCCGACGCTCCGCCGTCCACGCGCACGAGCGTCCCCACCGACGGGTTCCGCTTCGGCGTCGTGGCACTGCGCACGGGACCGATCGTGATCGGTGCGCTGCCGACGCTCGACGCGTTCGGTGACTGGCCGCGCGAGAGCTTTCGCACGTGGACATGGCCGAGTTGGGAGACGCCCACCTGGCACGAGTACCTCAAGCCGTCGTATTTCGCATTGCAGCGCCTTTGGAGTAACCCGTGAAACGTCTCGTCGTACTGCTGACCATGGCGTTCATCGCCGTGCCGCGCGCGCGCGCCGGCGCGCAGGTCGCGGTCGGCGATTCGCTCTGGCGACTCGGACGCATCGATGAGGCCGCGGCCGCCTACCGCAAGGCGCTCGAGGAGGACCGACTCTCCGTGCGCGCGAACTTCCGGCTCGCACAGACGCTCGCGTGGGGGAGCAACATCGACTCGGCGCTCGTGCTCCTGCGCGCCGCGCGCGTGCGCGTGCCCGACGACCCTGACCTGTTGTTCACCGAGGCGACGTTCCTCTCGTGGGGCAAGCGGTGGGACGAGGCGATCGTACGATTCGACACATTGGCCAGCGCGCATCCCGCGAGCGACTTCGATTACGTGCGGATCGCGCGGGCGCGCACGCTCTCGTGGGCGGGACGACTCGCCGAAGCCTCGCGCGGCTATACACAGGTGCTCGGTCGCGACTCCACCAACCGTGATGCGCGGTTCGGCCTGGCGCAGCTCAGCGCATGGGGCGGCGACCTCGACGACGCGGTCGCCGGCTACAGCGAACTCCTCGCCACCGACGCCACCGAGGTGCGCGCGCTGGTCGGCCTGGGGAACGTGCGCCTCTGGCAACAGGACTTCGGTCGCGCGCGCGCTCTCGCTGAGCGCGCACACGCCAGCGACAGCACCAATGCCGAGGTACGCGAACTCCGTCGCGCGGTGCGCGCCGCCACCGCGCCGCGCGTCGAGGTGTCCCACGACTGGAGCGAGGACACCGAGCGCAATACCAATCGCTGGCAACGCGTCACCGGGCGAACGACCACCCGCGGCGGACTCCGGGTGAGTGCCGCAGTCGCCTCGCTCCACGCGACCGACCCGTTCCGCGAGTCGCGGCGCACGCTCGTGGAGGGCTCGCTCGGCCTGCCGTTCGGTCGCGGCTCGCTCACCGCCTTCGTGGGCGCGCGCACTCTCTCGCCGGCACCGCTCAACGTGGGCGACCCAGCGCCCTCGGACCGTACGGTGTTGAGCGGCCGACTCACGCTACAGCAACGCGTGTTGCCCTCGCTCAACCTCTATGGGACGGTCTCACGCTGGCCGTTCGACGAGATCGCGTCGGTCACGCCACTCGCGCTCGACATCACACAGGGCGATCTCGCGGCCGACTGGAGGGCGACAAGTGCCCTCACGCTCAACGGTGCGCTGGGCATACTCAGCTACTCAGACGGAAACGCCAAACGCACTTGGGCCGCCCGGGCCACTCAGCGAGCCGCTAAGGGCTTCGCGGTCGGCGCGTTCGTTTCGGGGTTCGCGTTCGAGACCAAGCGACCGCGGTACTTCTCGCCGCCCACATTCATCGCCGGTGAACTGACCGCGGGCTGGTCACGCGAGAGCCCGGTCTGGGTCATGAGCTTTGGCGGCGGCTACGGCGCCCAGCGCGTCGACACGCTCGCCACGCAGGATCAGTGGCACCTCGACGCGCTCGCTACGCGCCAGTGGTCCAACGGCTGGGCGGTGGAGCTCCACGGCGGACGCAGCAACAGTGCTGCCGCGTCCGCCGTGGGAGCCTACGCGTACTCGACGCTGGGCCTGAGCCTGCGCCGGACGTTCTGACCGCTCAGCGCGCGGCCCAAGTCGTTGAGAGATGCAGCGTGCCCCACGAGATCGTGAGTGCGCCAGCCGCCGGGCCTTCTGCGGGCGGCACCAACGCGATCTGCAGCGACTCCTGCGTCTCCTTGAGCGTGCGCGCGGTGAGCGGAACGCGCACGAGGTCCTTGTCGGCCGCGTATTCGGTGCCCCACTGACCCGTGTTCTTGTTGATGATCAGGAAATACTTGCCGCCGGTGCGGATCGTGTAGAGCGAGTACGCGCCCTTGGGCACTTCAGCGCCACCGATCGTGAGGTCGACCTCGGTGGTCATGGTCGTGGAGGTGTTCGCGCCGGTACGCCAGACGGTGCCGTCGGCGGCGAGTTCGGTCGGGACCGCGCGACCACGTACGTGCGGCTGGCCGTAGTCGAGCTTCACGGTGAGCCCCGTCGGCGCAGGCTGTCCCTGCACGCGCGGCGGGCTCAGCGTGAGCGTGGTGGTCGCACGAGTGCTGGCAGCGGCTGAGAGCTTCGGCGCCTGAGCCGAGAGCGGGGCAGCGGCGAGGGCGGCGAGTGTCAGGGCGGAGAGAATGCGCATCGGTCGAGGGCTTGGGAAAGGTGATGTGGAGTGGCCGGCACGTCGCCAGCCCGCACAGAAGATACGCTTGGGATGCTACGGAAGTTCACGCAAGCCATGGCGGATCGGCGGCGGTGCATCGGCCGCGAGTCGGCTCGGGTCGAGCGACTGCGCATACACTGTATCGCGCTCCTGCACGTCGCCGAAGAGGAAGGGCTTGGTGCCCACCGCCCGAAAGCCGCACTTCTCATAGAAGCGTCGCGCGCGGGCATTCTCCTCCCAGACCTGGAGCCAGATCGCGTCGTGACCGCGTGCGGCGGCGTGGCGAAGGGCTTCATGCATGAGGCGCTTGGCCGCGCCTCGTCCGTGCCAACGTCCGCGCACATAGAAGCGCACGATCTCCACGGGCTGGCTCCCGATCACGCCGTCGGCCGTCCGGTCGGCATGGAGTGCGGTGAATCCCGCCCAATCCCCCGACGGCTCGCGCGCAGCCAGCACGGTAACGGCTGGGTCCTCAAGCTCGCGGCGCTGCTGTGGTTCCCCGAACTCCCTCGCGATGTGAACGGCCATGTTCTCGGGTACAGCGGTTGCCGCATACGCCTCGTAGAACGTCTGGGCGGACACCAGCGCGTAGCGCTGCGCCTCGCTCGGCTCTGCTCGGCTGATCTCCAGTGTGTCGGCGTCGTTCACGCCCGAAGAATCGCTGGACAGCACGCTCTTTGACAATCCAAGTACAATTCTTGTTACATTTTTGTCCATAGATTCACTTGACAATGTCTATATCTGTCCGGATTATTATCGTATGAATACAACATCCGTCCAACCAATCCTTCACCCTATGCGTGTTGTCGCGCAGCGGACCGGGCTCACTCCCGACCTCCTGCGAGCATGGGAGAAGCGGTACGGCGCGGTCAGCCCCGTGCGGTCTGCCGGTGGGCAGCGGCACTACACCGACGAGCATGTCGCGCGCTTGCAGCTCCTCGTCCGCGCCACACGCGGCGGACGTCAGATCGGCCAGATCGGCGCGCTCCCCACGGCCGAGCTGCAACGCATCATCGAAGCCGACGAGCGGTCGGCGGCACTCGACCGCGCGCCGTCGACCGACGGCGTGGCGTCCGAGATCTTCCTCTCCTCAGCACTCTTGGCGGTCGAGCGATTCGATGCCTACGCGCTCGAGCAGACGCTGCGGACCGCCGCCCTGCGACTCCCGATCGACGATGTGCTCGACCAGGTGATCGCGCCGTTGCTCTTCACGATCGGGTCGCTCTGGCACCAGGGACAACTGAAGCCCGCGAACGAACATCTCGCGACCACGACCGTCCGGCGCGTGCTCGGGTGGATGTCCGAGGCGACGGCCCCTGCGCAGGGATCACCCGTAGTGCTCGTCGCGACGCCGGCGAACCAGATGCATGAACTCGGCGCGATGCTCGCGGCGACCACGGCGGCCGGCAACGGCTGGCGCGTCGTCTACCTCGGCGCGAACCTGCCCGCCGACGAGCTCGCGCGTGCGGCGCGGCATGTGAAGGCGGAGGCCGTCGCACTCTCGATCGTATTCCCCACCGACGACGCCGCCATTCCTGATGAGTTGCGGCGCCTGCGTGCGGCGCTCGGACCGAACGTTGGCATCGTGGTCGGTGGGTCCGGCGCACACGCGTATGGCGACGTCATCCGCGAGATCGGTGCGGACCCGCTCAACTCGGTGACGGCGCTCCGCAGTTGGTTGCGTCGGCGCATCGCGGTACCGATGGTCTAGTCTGGTCCGCGGAGCAGCGCGCGATCAGCGCCGCCCTCCGTCAAGCTTCTCGATGGTCGCCGTGCTCGGCAGGCGCGATGCGCGCAGTCGTGTCGAGACCTGCTCCGCCTGTGCGAAGGCGCGGAGCACGTTCTCACCCGCGAGCTTCTTGAGGTCGGTGTCGCTCCAGCCGCGCCGAGAGAGTTCGGCGAAGAGCCGCGGATAAGACGCCACGTCCTCCAGGCCCTCCACCACCTCGGTGATGCCGTCGAAGTCACCGCCGATACCCACATGGTCCACTCCGGCCACGCGCTTCACGTGCTCGATGTGATCGGCGACCTGCGCGATGGTCGCGCGCGGCGAGGGACCGGTGCGCTGCGCGGCGGGCAGTCGGTTCCAGTCGATGATCGCCTGTGAAGAGAAGCCGGGTACGAAGGTGATCATCACCACACCACCATTCTGCTTGAGCCGCATGAGGACCGCGTCGGGAACGTTGCGCACATGGTCAGCGAGCGCGCGGGCGTTGGAGTGCGAGAAGATCACCGGCGACTCGGCCACGTCGAGTGCATCGTGCATGGTCGCGGGCGAGACGTGCGAGAGATCGACGAGCATGCCGAGGCGGTTCATCTCGCGCACCACCTCCTTGCCGAACGCGGTGAGGCCGTCGTGGCGAGCGGAGTCTGCGGCCGCGTCGGCCCAGTCAAGCGTCACGTTATGGGTGAGGGTCATGTACCGACCGCCCATCGCATAGAAGGCGCGCAGGGCTCCGAGTGAGTTCTCGATCGCGTGTCCGCCCTCGAGACCGAGCGCCGACCCGATCCTCCCTCGCGCGAACGCCTGCCGGAAGCCGGCAGCGGTGGTCACCATCTCGAATCGCTCCGGGTACTTCGCGATCACGCGGTGCGCGATGTCGATCTGCTCCAGCTGCACCTTCGCGTAGCCCTCGCGCGCCACGCTCGTGTCGCCGGGGATGTAGACCGACCAGAACTGGCCGCCGAGGCGGCCGGCGGCCAGGCGTGCGAAATCGGTGTGCCCGGCTGTGGTGCGGCGCAGGTCATAGGCCTCGACGTCGTGCGGCGCGGTCTTGGACTCGCGGATCGCCCAGGGGAGGTCGTTGTGTCCGTCGATCAACGGCGACGCACTGAGCACACGGAGCGCGCGCGCCATGTGCTCGTCCCTCGGCGAGGCGACGTTGGCTTGCGCGTACGCGCAGGAGGCGGACAGGAGGGCGATCGACGAGGCAAGGAGGGCGCGGCGCATGAAGGACTCGGTTCGGGACGCTGGAACCTCACCACGAATCGGTCGAACTGGAAGGGCGTCCGCGCGACGGGGCTTGCATCTCGCGGCGAGATTCGATCCGAGACGACGGTGATCGGCGACGATCGCCCTCCCTTTTGGCGCCTCGAACGACCACAACCCTAAGAGATCGATGCTCCCCTGAAGGCTGGACAAGTTCAAGACTTGAGGCGGTGGTGGCCTCGCGGAATCACCGGGGCCGCGATGACCGAGAGTTGCCCCATTGGACACGCACGCGAGTTCAACAGCGTCATTTGACTTCCACGAGCCAGCGCGCTTGCGCCTGAGCTAGCGGTGAGCGGAGAACGGGAATCGGCCGGGAGCGGGACCACGATCCTGCCCAACCTGAGCTCGCGCGGCTATTCCGGATCGGGGCACCGCTGATCCCAGAGCCATCGGCCGAATGCAAGCGCCGCCTTGCCATCCGTTGTATTCAGCGGCGAAAAGGTACTCTGACCTCGAAGAACTCGGAGCAACGACCCTGTTGAATCCAGCCGAGGCGGAGGGGAAAGAATCGTCGCGCCGGTGGCGAAACCTGACGTATCGAAGGCGACAATCGCAGAGAAGACCGTGTCGAACACGAAATCGTCGTCCGGGTACTCGAATAGCGTGAGCTGTCGCGGACGGGCAGCCGAGTCGAACCATGCGTCAACGTTTCGATGTCGCTCGACTGTTCGACCAATCGTGAATCGGAGCCGCGCCGTGAGTCCCTTCTTGAGTTCCTGCGAGGTCGGACTCGCATGCTCGCAATGCATTCCATCCTCTGGCCCCAAGCGAAAAAGCGCTGACGATTCTTGCGCGGCCGTCCTTCCCGGAGTGGCCGAGACGAACACGCCAGCGACCGCCAGGGCCCACGCAACGACTCTGATTCCTGAGCTCACAGATCAACCGGTGCAGTTAAGGAGAGTGCCGCCGAGGTTGCAGTGTCGCGTCGGCCCGGCCTTCGGACCGACGCGGCACAGCGGGACTACGCTGCAGTTACAGTTCCCTCACGTACTTACACTCCGTAAGCCAGCCGGAGATTACGACGCCGTCGCCGAGGGCGACTGTACCCCAGAATTGTGTACAGGTCTTCGACCACCCCGCGGGCGCGGGCTCTGAGCCGCCGTTAAAGGTCCCCAGATTGCACCCCATCTGGTTGTACAGCCCAGACAACATGCTCAGCGCCATACTGACACGCTGGGTATCCAGACTTTCTACTGCGGCCTCCGCGGCGGCCCTCGCGCTTGGATCGAACTCGCCGCGGAGCGTGCCACTCTCGACGCTGAATCCCGTCCATGAGATGAAAAGATCGAGAGCGGCACGCCACCCAGTTCTCCTCGTGGCCGCCTCCGCTCGCGCTGCGTTCATCGCCTCCCGGACGTCTGCGCAGCTGTAGCCATCAAGGACGAACACAACCGTCGGCTCAGAGAGGCTCATGAACGAGCCGGAAGCTTGGCGCGAAAAGCGAATGCGGAACTTGCCATACTTCCGCTCAAACGTGCGGTCGGGACGTGAATCCGCCGACTCTTCGGAACCGGCCCGGAGTGCGATGGGACCGAGGCTGGTCGGTGGGGCCGGGCTTGCGCGAAGTTGGTCCCCGGGGCACTCCTCATAGTGCCAGTTGCAGTCCAACGAGGTGTAGGTCTCGGCGATGAAGGCCGACCGCGCTGCGAGTTCGGATTGTGCGAGAAACTCCGTCGCGAACAGTTCAGTTTCCTCGACCGAGAGGTCGACGATTCTTCCGTCGGGCAAGCGAAGTTCCTGCGTCGCCAAGTCGACTCCCCACTCTCCCCCCTCGAGATCGAGAGTAATTAGGCCTGCCTGCACAGGTCGAGAGGCCTCAACTGGCGCCGCTGGCGCTGTCGGCGCGGGATCGGCGCAGCCCGACGCCGCCACTAGCAATATCGCAATCGCGAATAAGGACTTTGTCGCTCGTGACTGCCGATGCACTGGAACCTCGGTGGGGAGAGGGAAGGAACTCGCGTATCCAAATTTCCAACGCGCAATACATATTGTGTGGGGGGGGGGGGCGTCGAAGTCAATCCCTGCTAGGCAGCACCAGGGGGCGTCGATTGGTCGAGTCGATTCGACACTGACCGACGACGTTCGGCCGCCACTCAAGCCGCCAGTGTGCGGAGCGTTCTTGTGTGTTCTACACTATCCGGGTGCTGCTGGGAGCCGATGAGTGGCTGACGCGGGACGGTCCACAGGATGATGCGAATTGATCGATGAATGACCGAACTTGCGCCATCGAGCTCGCTGCAGGGGGTCTCGGAGCGCACGTTCTCTGCTTCGCTGCGGCCCTTCAACCTCGAGCCAAACGGCTATGAAAACGCGCCAAACCCCAACGGCAAAGCACCCGCTTCTTCCGAGCGAAGCAAGCGCCGTTCTCGTAGCCGTGGTGTATCTGTTCGCTTCCGGGGGCGCGGTCCTGTTTCTCGCGGCTGTTGTTGCCGTAGCTGGAAGACTGATGGGCTGGGACCTGAATCGCGACCTGGAAATGAACGCGGTTGGCCTGCTGGTTCGGCTCCTCGCCGCGGTTGGACTTCTGTGGACCGCGTCGCTGCTTCATCGGCGCCGACGGCTCGGAGGCTTGCTCGGTCTCTGCTCGTTTGGACTCATGATTCTGCAGCGGCTCCTTTCGGGTCAACGGATCTCAGTGGATGGGTTGATCATTCCCGTGGCGGGCGCGCTGGCCCTTGCCTTGGCATGGACGCATCTCACGGAAGAGCCTAGCGCGCAGGGATAGCTCTTCGAGCGCGCAGAAGGTGTCTTGTGTTGCCCAACTTCCGGTGCGCGTCTTTCCGAGTGAGCTGCTTGCTGATTGTGTTCTGCAGACGATTCGCCCGGATTGTTCAAGCGCGCCCATGATACTCCCCTGCGGCGAGCACCACGATCCGGCTGGTGTCGCGTCATTCGCGGACGACGCTGAGTTCGAGTTCGGCACGATTGCGCCAGCTATTCACTCTGCCAGTAAGTAGTTGATATTTGCGGTAGTCGAGGCCATCTTCGGCATGCCTCTGGCCGCCGTTCGCGATGCTCGCCGTCTGCCGACCGACACACAAGATGAGAAGCGGCGCACCGCGATTCGGTTGCGCCAGGAGGACCAAACCTTTCTCGAGACCGGCTCGTCGCTCAGGTGCTGGGCGATCGTGCACGGCTGGTGGCGGCGTTACGGACGTGCTCAACGCGTTGATGGCACGATGCTGAGGGCGCCGCATCGGGACGCAACGTACGTTGACCGCCGCGCAGGAGCACACGATCCAACGCTGGGTCGCAGACAAGGCGCCGGATCAGTTGCGGATGCCGTTTGCTCTGTGGACGCGCTCGGCCATCTGCGTTCTCTTTCAGCAGCGCTACAGCATTCGAATGCCCGTGCGCACGATCGACCACTATCTGAGGCGCGGCGGCTTCACTCCGCAGAAACCGCTGAAGCGGTCGTACGAGCAGCGGCCCGAGGAAGTCCACCGCTGGCTCAGTCATGACTGTCCCACCATCGCCGCGCGCGCCAAGCCCGAGGACGCGGAGATCCATTGGAGCGACGAGTCGTGCCTCCGTACGAGTGATCCGAGTGAGTTCTCGATCGCGTGTCCGCCCTCGAGGCCGAGCGCCGACCCGATCTTCCCTCGCGCGAACGCCTGCCGGAAGCCGGCGGCGGTGGTCACCATCTCGAATCGCTCCGGCTACTTCGCGATCACGCGGTGTGCGATGTCGATCTGTTCGAGTTGCACCTTGGCGTAGCCCTCGCGCGCCACGCTCGTGTCGCCGGGGATGTAGACCGACCAGAACTGGCCGCCGAGGCGGCCGGCGGCCAGACGTGCGAGATCGGTGTGACCGGACGTGGTGCGGCGCAGGTCGTACGGCTCGACGTCGTGCGGCGCGGTCTTGGACTCGCGGATCGCCCAGGGGAGATCGTTGTGACCGTCGATCAGCGGCGACGCACGGAGCACGCGAAGCGCGCGCGCCATGTGCTCGTCGGTGGCGGAGGCCACTCCGGACTGTGCATGTGCACAGGCGGCGGACAGGAGCGCGATCGATGACGCGACAAGGGCACGGCGCATTGGGATTGGGTTCGGGTCGCTGGAACCTCACCCGGAGGGGGCCGAACTGGAAGGGCGCACGCTCGACGGGGACCGCACCTCCCAGTGGAGATGCGGTCCCCGTCGAAGCTCCCTCTGTTCGCTTCGCGACTTCCGCCTACTTGGTGCTCCTGAGTCCGCAGGTGTTCATGCCAAGGAGCGAATACACCGGGCAGCTCCCGAGCAGACCGGTCGCAAGCGGGACTATGCCGAGCCAGCCCCATGGGGTCTTGGGACCGACGAACACGAGGGCGATCAGCACGATGCCAGCGGTGACGCGGAGGAAGCGGTCGATCGTGCCTTCGTTGGTCTTCAGCATCTGGAGCTCCAGAGAGTGAATGAGGACAAGGGTGCGTATGGAGTGAATCCTCAACTACTCGAATGCGTTCCGCTGTAGGCATATCCTTCTGAAGCGCATGGGAGAACCCCTACCGCTCACAGCTTCTCCGGATCCCCACGCACCAGGAGCACGGGGATCATCGAACGATGCCGCACTTCATTGGCCACCGAGCCGTGAATGAGATCGCCGAAGAACCGATGCCCGTGCGTGCTCATCGCGATCAGGTCGCACCGCTCCCGCTCGGCCGCGGCCGCGATCTCCGTCGCGGGGTCGCCGCAGCCGAGGAGGGCCTCGGCCTTGTAGCCCTCCCCGTGCAACGCGGCGGCCTGCTCGTCGAGGTAGGCGCGATCCTTCCGCATCTCCTCGCTCTCGCGCAGATCGAGTTGCGCCACGTTGCGGGCCGCGAATCCGTCGGCGATGTGGATGAGCAGCAGTTCGCTGTGGTGGATCCGCGCGAGCTCCCGCACATGATGCAGGATGATGCGGTCCCAGCGGGTGTTCTCGAGCGGGACGAGGATGCGGGCGTACATCAAAGGACCCCTGCGGTGAAGGTCTGGAAGAGCAACCAGACGTTGAGCGTCGCGATGACGCTGGCGACGCACCAGGCCAACACTTTGAGCCATCGCGGATTCACGAAGTCACCCATCTTCAACTTGTCGCTCGTGAACATGACGAGTGGGAAGACGGCGAATGAGAGCTGGAGCGAGAGGATCACCTGGCTCAGGATGAGGAGCTTGGCGGTCCCCGAGTCGCCGTACATCACGCTCACGATCACCGCCGGGACGATCGCGATGGCCCGCGTGATCAGTCGGCGCAACCAGGGCTGCAGCCGGATGTCGAGGAATCCCTCCATCACGATCTGGCCGGCGAGCGTGCCCGTCAATGTCGAGTTCTGCCCGCTCGCGAGCAGCGCGAGTGCGAACACGGTGCTGGCGGCGCCCACACCGAGGAGCGGAGTGAGCAGCTTGTACGCGTCCTGGATCTCGGCGACCTCGGTGTTGCCCGAGGTGTGGAACGTCGCCGCCGCGACGATCAGGATGGCCGCATTGATGAAGAGTGCGATCGAGAGCGCGATGGTGGAGTCGATGAACGCGTACTTGACCGCCTCCTTCTTGCCCGCGAGCGTCTCGTCGTAACGCCGCGTCTGCACGATCGAGCTGTGCAAGTAGAGGTTGTGCGGCATGACCGTGGCACCGAGGATCCCGATCGCGATGTAGAGTTGGCCGGGGTCGGTGAGGATCGAGGGGCTCGGCACGAAACCGGCCGCGATGCCGGCCATATCCGGGCGCGAGATGATGATCTCGAACAGGAAGCAGGCACCGACCGTCGCGACGAGCGTGATGACGAGTGCCTCGAGCAGGCGGAAGCCGCGCTGCTGCAACATGAGGATGATCAAAACGTCGGCGGCCGTGATCAGGATGCCCCAAGTGAGCGGGATCCCGAAGAGCAGGTTGAGCGCGATCGCGGTGCCGATCACCTCCGCCAAGTCACAGGCGGCGATCGCGACTTCGCAGAGCACCCAGAGCGCGAACGAGACGGGGCGGGAGTAGTGGTCGCGGCACGCCTGCGCCAAGTCGCGACCGGTAACGATGCCGAGCTTGCAGGAGAGCCCCTGCAGGAGGATCGCCATGAGATTCGAGATGAGGATCACGCTCAGGAGCGTGTAGCCATACTTCGATCCGCCGGCCAAGTCGGTCGCCCAGTTGCCGGGGTCCATGTAGCCGACCGCGACGAGATACCCAGGGCCAGCGAACGCGATCATCTTGCGGAACCAGTGACCGCCAGAGACCGGGATGGAGCGGTAGACCTCGCTCAGCGACGGCGTGGCGCGCGAGTGGCGCCAACCGGCGGTGCTGGACGGAAGACCATCGGAGTTCGGGGGGTTCGCCATGCCCCTTATTTAGTTCGTGCTAACTTTGATGTCAAGGCGCTGCGAAGTCCGATTCATGACTGCGCCGAAGTCAGGGCGACTTGAGCCCGATCGCCTCCACCACGAGCCGCCCGAGTTCGGTGCGAAGCTGTGACCGCACCCCCGCCATGCTCGGGTCCTGCGCGACGTTGCGCCGCTCGAGCGAGTCGGTCTGCAGGTCGTACAACTCGTCCTGCGCGGGGAACTTCACCCAATGGACGTACTTGTAGCGCGCCGTTCGCACGGCCCGGTAGTCCATGTCGAGCAGATGCGGGAACGGCTGCTCGTTGGTGTAGAACTCCACGAGCACCGACTTTCGCCAATCGGCCGGCGTGCCGCCGAGGAGCGGCAGCAACGAGCGGCCCTGGATCCCGGGGCTGATCGGCACGCCGGCGACGTCGAGGAGCGTCGGCGCCAGATCCACGGTGAGCGCGAGCCCATCGGGACGCGCACCGGCGGCGATCCGCGCTGGGTACCGCACCAGGAGAGGATTGCGGATCGATTCCTCGTACGGCAGCCGGCGCTCGGTGGTGAGCCCGTGCTCGCCGAAGAAGAAACCGTTGTCGCTGCTCAACACGATCACCGTCTTGTCGAGGATCCCGAGCGAATCGAGTGTCGCGATGATCCGGCCCAGACTCGCATCGACACCCACGATCATCTCGGCGCGGCGACGGATCGTCGCCTCACCGGTCCAGCGCTCCATGCGCTGCTCGTGCTCGGCCGTAGCCGTCGCGGGCATCACCGGAAGATTGGCGAGGGCGTGCCGGATGACGGGCTTGCCTGCGAGATCCGCCGCGAGTTCGGTCTGTTCCTGTCGCCGCGGAAAGACGCGCCCCGCATAGCGGCCTTCGTCGCGCGGCGCGGGGATGTAGCCACGATCACTCTCGGGATCGAGCGAGCCGTCGTTGCGTTGCACCACATCCGGATGCACCGCCTTGTGCGCCAAGTAGACCAGGAACGGCTGCGCATGCTCGCGCTCGATGAACGCGACGGCGCGGTCGGTGAGCAGGTCGGTCGTGTATCCCTTCACCTTTCGTAGCTTGCCGTCCTCGAACAGCTCGGGATCCTCAGCGTGGCCCTGCCCCGGCATGGCCGACCAGTAGTCCCAGCCCGGACGCGGCGTCGGGTCGTTCCCCATGTGCCACTTGCCGAGGAACGCAGTGCGATACCCCGCCGCTTGCAACGGGATGTTGAAGGTCTCGAGCTGATGACTCAGCAGGTCGCGCGACATGTTGTCGATGATGCCGTGGCGCGAGGGATACTGGCCGGTGAGCAGCGAGGCCCGGTTGGGCGAGCAGAGCGGGACCGCGTGGAACGCATTCACGAACAACGCGCCTTCGCTGGCGAGTCGGTCGATGTTGGGGGTCTCGATGTACGGATGACCGCCGGCGTGGAACTCGTCGAAGCGGAGGTCGTCCACGATCACCACCACGATGTTCGGGCGTTCGCTGGACGCAGTGCCCGCCGCAGCGCCCGACACGGTGCCCCGTGCGCTTCCGGCTGGTACGGGAGCGTCCGACTGCGCGCAGGCGGCGATCCCGAGCATCAAGGTCCAGCGTGCGATGCGTTTCATTCGCGTCCTGCGGGAAAGAGGTGGGCCGGCCGCGCCCTCCGGCGAGCGCAATCCGCCCAACGGCCAGGAGGGCGACTGCGTAAAATGGGGCTACTCGTCGTGCGCCGCCACACGCTGCGCTCGCCGCCATCGCCCTCCGTTCCGCCTATCATGCCGCTACACGCTCGAATGCTGCTTTCTTCCACGCTTCTCGCTACGACCGCGCTGCTCACGCTCGCGTCACCGCTCGGCGCGCAGATCTCCGAGAAGCGCGCGGTCGCGGAGCGCATCGCGCCCTCGCAGGCGCCGCGGATCGACGGTCGCCTGGACGAGCCGATGTGGACGAGCGGCGCGCCGATCGAGGACTTCACCCAGCAGCGTCCGGTGGAGGGCGCCGACCCGACCGAGCGCACGCAGGTCTTCATCCGCTACGATGACGAGGCGCTCTACGTGGGCGCTCGCATGTTCCGCGTGCGCCCGCAGGACATCCCGCGCGCAATGACGCGCCGCGACGGCTCTGGGAACGCCGAGCGCATCCAAGTGACGTTCGACACGAATCACGACCTTCGCACCGGCTATGGGTTCTCCGTTTCCGCCTCGGGCGTGCGGAGCGACTACCACCACTCGTCCGACGACGAGATGCGCGGACGCGAGAGCCAGTACGATCCCGTCTGGTCGGCCGACGCGGTGATCGATTCGCTCGGCTGGACCGCCGAGATGCGCATCCCGTTCTCGCAGATCCGTTTTCCCAACGCCGAGACGCAGGAGTGGGGGTTGCAGATCGACCGCTGGATCCCCGACAAGAACGAGGACCTCCAGTGGATCATGATCCCGAGTCGCGAGAACGGTTACATCTCGCGCTTCGGCGTGCTCAACGGGATCAAGGGAGTGCATGCGTCGCGCCCGACGGAGTTCCTGCCGTACGTGGCTGCCGACGCGAAGAAGTCAGCGGAGTTGGACGCGCGCAACCCGTTCCGCGACCCGACCAAGGCGCGCGTTGGCGTCGACGCCAAGTTCGGTATCGGGACGAACCTCACGGTGGACGCCACGATCAACCCCGACTTCGGTCAGGTCGAAGCCGATCCGGCCGAAGTGAACCTCTCGGCGTTCGAGACGATCGTGGAGGAGCGTCGACCGTTCTTCACCGAGGGTTCGCAATTGCTGCGCACCGAGGGTCCGAACTACTTCTACTCACGCCGCATCGGCGGCGCGCCGCATCTCTCGGCGTCAGGTGACTTCGTCGATCAGCCGCGCGCCAGCACGATCCTCGGTGCCGCGAAGCTCACGGGGCGCACGAGCTTGCGCCTCTCGGCCGGTGCCCTGTTCGCGACCACGGGCCGCACCGAGGCACGGGCGTTCGAACTCGACAGCAACTTCACCGACCGCGTCACGGTGGAACCGCAGACCGAGTACGCCGTGGTGCGACTGCAGCAAGAGGTCGGCCGACAGGCGTCGACGCTTGGCGGCACGTTCACGGCGATGCGACGTGAGATGGACGGTCGCCCCACTCTCTCCAAGGCACTCTCGCGCGAGGCGTACTCGGGCGGCGTCGACTGGCGTCTCCGGTTCCAGCAGGGGCGCTACGCGATCAGCGGGTGGGCGGGCTTCAGCCATGTCGCAGGCGATTCGCTGGCGATGGCGCGGGTACAGCGGTCGAGCGCGCATTTCTTCCAGCGGCCGGACGCCGAGTACCTCGGCTACGACACCTCGAGGCGATCGCTCTCGGGGCTCACGGCATCGATCCGCGCCGACAAGGACGCCGGTGATCACATCCTTTGGGGCATCCAGGTGAACACCGAGTCACCTGGCTACGAGGTGAATGACGTGGGTCGCCTGCAGTCCGCTGACGACGTCGACTACAACGCGGACATCCAACTGCGCGAGACGCGACCGGGCCCGTACTTCCAGAACTGGCGCGTCGGGCTGATGACCAAAGGCGCGTTCAACTACGGCGGGGACCGCACCGACCACGAGTGGAGCCTCTCGAGTTCGCTCACGCTCAAGAGTCTCTGGTCGCTCAACCTCAACACGCGCGCGGACCTCTCGACACTCGATGACGCGCTCACGCGTGGCGGCCCGCTCATGACCACTCCGCTGACCACGAGTCAGGAGGTCCGGCTCAACAGTCCGTTCGGCGGGAAGACCTTCTACCGGGTGACCACCAACGTTGGCCACGACGATCTGGGCGGCTACCGCGTCTCATTCGGCGGGGGCATCACGTTCCGACCCACGCCGCGGTGGCAGGCGTCGCTCGACCCGACCTTCTCGCGTAGCACCGATGCCCGCCAGTACGTGACGAGCATCGCGAACGGCGCCTCGATCGCGACATACGGGCGTCGGTACGTGTTCGCTTTCGTCGACCGCGTGACGATCTCGCTCAAGACGCGACTCAACTACGCGTTCTCGCCGGCGCTCACATTGGAAGGGTACGCCGAGCCGTTCGTGGCGAGCGGGCACTTCCGCGACTTCGGCGAACTGCGCGCGACGCGCGCGAACGCGCTGCGGACCTTCGGCACCGACGGGACGAGCATCGTCGCGAGCGGCGGGTCGTACGCGATCAGCGGTGGCGGCGATGCGTTCACGCTCTCCGACCCCGATTTCAACGTGCTGTCGTTGCGGACGAACGTCGTGCTGCGGTGGGAGTGGAATCCCGGCAGCACGTTGTTCTTCGTCTGGCAGCAGAACCGGCGCGCCGCGGAGACGCTCGGCGATCCGGTGGGATTGGGGGATCTCCGCAACACGACACGGGCGCGCGGCGACAACTTCCTCTCGGTCAAGGTGAGCTACTGGATGCCGTTCGGCGGGCGCTGATCAACCGTTCACTGGAGAATCCATGCATACGCCATCTGCTCTGACGTTCCGCCTGCTCCTCGCGCTCACGCTCTGCGCACTCGTCGCCGCGCCAGCGAGCGCGCAGACATCGTCTGCGGCTCCAGCGGCGTTGAGGGCCGGCGAGATCCGCCTCACGTACCTCGGCAACGCCGGCTGGGAGATCACCGACGGCCGCCGAGTGGTGCTGGTCGATCCGTTCCTCACGCAGTTCCGCCGTTGGCGGCCCGGCGGCAGCGATGTCGCGCCAGCGGGGCTCTACCTCCCCGATACCGCGTTCATCAATGAGCGCGTCCAGCGCGCCGACTACATCCTGATCACACACGGCCACTCGGACCATGCGCTCGACGCGGGGTACATCTCGCGTCGCACGGGAGCCGTGATCGTCGGTCATGAGACGGCGGCGAATCTCGCGCGCGCATACGACGTCCCCGATTCGTCGCTGATCACGGTGATCGGTGGCGAGGACTACGACTTCGGCGACTTCTCCGTGCGCGTGATCCCGAACATCCATAGCGCGCTCGACGACAAGCGGTACTACAACAACGGTCGCGGCATCGCGGGCAAGGCGCCGCGCGGGCTGCGTGCCCCGCTCAAGCGCAATGACTATCAGGAAGGCGGCAACCTCGCGTACCTCGTGCGGATGGCGGGACACGAGGTGCTCGTCATGGGGTCGATGAACTACATCGAGCGCGAGATGGAAGGACTGCACCCCGACATCGCGCTCGTCGGGTCCAACAGCCAGCGTCTGGAGATCCATGAGTTCACGAGCCGCCTGATGCGCGCGCTCGGGAATCCGGCCGTCGTGTTCCCCAGTCATGCCGACGGCTACGGCGATCCCAACCCGTCACCGGCCGCACTCGCCGACCGTCGACTCTTCCAGCAGGAAGTCGCGGCAGCGTCGCCGTCGACGCGATTCATCGCGCCCAAGTGGTTCGAGCCGATCGTGCTGCCGGCGCGCGCGACAACGAGCGGGCGCACGGTCGTGACCGTGCCTGGCATCGCGCCGCTGGTGCCCGCGTATTCGGAGGCGATCCGCGCTGGCGGTCAGGTATTCGTGTCGGGCATGACGGGGATCAAGCCGGGCACGCAGGAGATCGTCGACGGCGGCGTGGGCGCGCAGACGCGACAGACGCTCGAGAACATCCGCACGCTTTTGCAGGCCGCCGGTGCGACCATGGCGCAGGTCACCGAGTGCACGGTGTTCCTGGTGGACATGAAGGACTATGCGGCGATGAACAGCGCATACATCGAGTTCTTCCGTACATCCCCGCCCGCTCGCGCGACGCTCGCCGTCACAGCGTTGCCGCGTCCGGCGGCACGCGTGGAGATCAAGTGCAGTGCGGTGTCACCCGACTAGCCTTACCGACCGATCGCACCACTGAACCAGAGCGCGTTGACCGCGTCGGATCGCGCGGCCGCGATGTCGGGCCAGCCATCGCCATCGAGGTCGCCGATCGCGATGGCGTAGACGGAACCCAGCCCGTCGTTCCACGGGGTGCTGACGAAGCGCAGTTGCGCCCCCTTGCCCTGATTGAACAGGATCGCGCCGGGAAGTTGATCATTTCCGACCACGAGGTCGAGCAGTCCGTCGCGATTGAGGTCGGCGATCGCCACCGCACCGGGAACGACTTTGCCCGCGTCCAGCGTGATCGGTTCGGCGAAGTTGCGACCGCCGGTCCCGCGATAGACGAAGAGCCCCGCATTCACATCGCCGACGAACAGATCGGTGATCCCATCGCCGTCGATGTCGGCCGCAGCCGCGGCGCGGACAGTGGAGTGCTCGGGACCGATCGCGACGGGAGCAGCAGTGAACGTGCCCTTGCCCTCATTCCAGAAGACGAGGCTCCGCCCGCCGTCGCGATGCGGCACGAAGACATCGACCGCGCCATCGCGATCGAGATCGACCGCCACGATGATCGTGGCCGAATGCGTCGCCAGCGGCGCGCACGTTGGGAACGCGCCCTGGCCGTCGTTCATGCAGACGTAGCTCGGCTTGCCGGTCCCGGTGCCGACACCTCCACTCCGATTCGCCACGATCAGGTCAGGACGCGCATCTCCATTCAGATCGGCGACGGTCACGTAGCGGGTCGACCATTCCGGAGCGCCGAAGGTACCGGCGACACTGTAGCGGCCGGTTCCGTCGTTGAGGTAGACGAGCTTACGGTCGGGCCGGTCGTTGCTCGAGACGATGTCGAGATCACCGTCGCCGTCGAGATCGGCGAGCGCGGCAGAGTAGGTGCGATCGGGCTCGTCGCGCAGTGGCGCGGACATGAAGTGTCCTCGGCCATCGTTGCGCAGCACCATATCCTGCAGCGGCCAATGGCGGCCCTTGGCGAGGACGATGTCGAGGTCCCCGTCGCGGTCGATGTCGCCGAGGCTCACGCCCGCGGAGGTGGCGCTGTCCTTTTCGAGCAGCTGGATGCGAGAGAAGGCGCGGGCCGCGGCGGGCGGTGACTGCGCGGCGAGCGGGATCGTGACGAGCGTGGCAGCAGCGAAGAGGAGTCGGCGCATCGCCACCCCGCGCCCCGCGATACGACTCACAGCTGCACCGTTACGCGCATGTACGTCGCAGCGATCGACACCCCGCGCCCCGCACTGCCGTTCTGCGTGTTCGCCAGCTCCACGAGCTGCCCGTGCAGATCGTCCTCGGCACCATTGGCCTTCGCCGCGTCGAACGCGTTCATCGTGGGGCCGTAGTACTTGCGGAAGACGCCAATGAACTCCGCCGGCGTCAGCTCAGGGGCCCGGAATGTGAACGTGTCCTTCACCGTTCCGATCCGCTCGGCGGTCACGCCAGCCTGCCCGAATCGCTCGACGATGTGCGAGTCCACGCCCCAGGTCATCGGACTCACGAATCCTTCAGGCGGCGGAGGCATGAATGAGGCACTGATGCGCAGCAACTGCGAGACGAACGATGTGGGATCGTTCGGGATCCAGTTCCCCATCACCACGCGGCCACCCGGTTTCGTGACGCGGACCATCTCCTTGGCGGCGTCGAACGGCTTGGGAGCGAACATCGCTCCGAATACCGACAATGTCAGATCGAAGGTGTCGTCGCTCACGCCGTCGAGAGAGCAGGCGTCACCATGCCGAAAGGAGAGGCGATCGAGTCCCGCCGCCGCGGCGCGCCGGTTCCCTGCCGCAACGAGATTCGTCGCGATGTCGATCCCGAGCACCCGCGCACCCAACTGCGCGAGCGGGAGCGCCGTAGTGCCGTCCCCGCAGCCGAGGTCGAGCGCGTGCAGCGGCGCGGTGACGCCGAGCGACCGCACGACGGCCTCGCCGGACTCGCGCATCGTGTTCGCGATCGCGGTGAAGTCTCCCTTCTCCCACAGTGCCTGGTTCGGATTCATCTCAGCTCCGGTCAGTGACGTGTCGCGGTAGGCCACAGACTACCACCTCAGCCTCGGGGGACGCTACTCCCAGCGGAACAGCTTGGTCGACAGTGCGGTGAACGTCGCACCGAGCACGAGCAGCATGACCGCGTCCCCCCAGTGTGCCGCCCATCCCGAACCGTCCCACACCCCCTGCAGCAGTGCGACCGCGTGCGTCGTCGGCAACACGTACGCCACGCCTCGCAGCCATGTCGGAAGCGCGGTCAGAGGGAAGAAGAGTCCGGAGAGTGCGAGCATGGGATACAGGATGACGGCGCCCAGCGGCTGCGCGAACCGCGCGGTGGGCACGAGGCTCGCGAGCACGAAGCCGAGTGTGAGGATGCTGAGCGTGCCAAGCAACAGCGCGGCGGTGAAGCTCACGAGATTCACGTTCATGGCGCCGGGAAATACCCGCCGACCCGCCAGCACGAGCAGGGCGAGGCTCACGACCGTGAAAAGGAGCTTCACCAGCACGTGCGCACTGAGGATCGTCGCCGGCGAGAGCGGAGTCGCGCGCAATCGTTTGAGTATCCCGCCCTCGCGGTAGATCGCGATGATCGCGATGAG
>JANOWT010000119.1:0-3650 GCA_031418115.1 Gemmatimonadota bacterium | reverse complement strand
CCGCGCTCGCGTCGCCCCCCCACCGCCCCCAACCACCCCTTGCGGTTTTTTTTTTGTTGGGGCCGTGGCCTTTTTCAATCTTGGCGGGGGGCCGGCCGCCCCCACCCGATTGTAACCACCCCCCGGGCCCCCCCACCTGCTTCACTACTGCGGCCACCGGTCACCAACCTCCGTTAGCCCGCGCGGGACCTCGCCTTCCGGCTCAACTTCTCCATCGCTCTTTCGGCCTCGACGAGCACCTTCTCCATGCGTGGGATGAATACGTTTCTTACCCAGTCCGCGTGAGGTGGCAGTTCAATGCCGTTCCTCTGCTTGGGAGCAAATAGTGCCCGGAATCCGGGCCAGTGTTGATGCGCACCAGTCGCCAGGTACTCCCTCGCTCTGGCGAGCGCATCCTCTGCGGCCGCGATTCGATCAAGAACCGTCTTGCTCTTTGCGATCTGAGCGTTCATGGATCTCGTCGGGCTAACGTCAAGTCGTGCTGTGGACGCTTTCATAGAATGCAGGTGGGCAGCCGACTGCACCAACCTCCGTTGGCTTGCGCTACGCCGCGAACATCTCCTGCAGAACGCCAAGCGCCTTGGCCAGCGTCGGAGCCGTCAGCGCGCCGAGCCGCTTCACGAGCCGCTCGCGATCGACGGTTCGCAACTGGTCGAGGACCAAGTGGCCATCCTTCCCGGCGAACCGGCACGCGATCCGGAATGGATACGGATGACTCCCGGTTGTCAGGGGCGCGATGATGAACGTGCCCATGTGCGCGTTGAGCTCGTCCGGCGAGACCACGACGCACGGGCGTGTTTTGCGGATCTCGCGCCCGCGCGTGGGATTCAGCTCTACGAGATAGACCTCACCCCGACGAACCGGTGTGTCTACCACGCCCAGTGCTCGTCGTCGAAGCGCGTACCCGTCGGGGCGTCGAGCAGCGAACTCGGACCGTGCTTCGCCGCCGCCGCGGCCCAGCCCTGGCGAGGCGACGTCGCCGCGGAAATGATGAGGGCGCCCGGTTCGACGCGAATCTCCACCTCATCGTCGAGACCCGCCTGTTCGAGGAGGGGCTTGGCGAGGCGGACTCCGCGCGAGTTGCCGATGCGGATGAGGCGGGTCTTCATGTGGCTTCCAGTGGTGTGTGGATACAAAGTACCCACAGCTATGGTAGCTCACAAGCCCGCCTCGGTCAAGCTAACGTCGCGTTGTGCTGTGCTGTGGACGCTTCAATAATGCGGCCGCGCAGCGACCGCCATCAATAGCGCTGCCATCTGGACAAACGTTCGCTATGCGCGGGAGCACGAATGCTCGCGGTGCGCTTTCTCACTTTCGTGCGCGTGTGCCGCGGACGATGAGCGAGATCGCCAAGACGACGATTGCAGCCCCAAGCGTGGCGAACACCGCGCCCGGTCCGCTGAGGGACCACTGACTTTCACTAGTCGCGGAGCTTCCGGACGCGTGCACTAACCGGGAGGCCATGAGGCGCGTCCGGTCCGCGACGCTCGCAGCCAGTCGCACTGAGTCCGCCGCGTTCGTCGCGACGGCGAGGGCTCCGCGCGTGGAATCTAGCTCGGCGCGGAGCAGACGGATGTCCTCCGCGCGGCGACTCCCCCCTCTTCTGAAGCTAAGGTCTGCTGCGACCGCGCTGAGAACCACGGCAACGCCCAGCACCAGCAGCACGAAAGCGCTTCGCATACATCGCTCCTGGTTGGCGTCGGTCTAACGTTTGGTTGTACCGTGGCCGCTTCCATAAGATGTAGGTGGGCGGCCGCGCCGAACCGTAAGGTACGAAAAAGCGCGGCCGCCCACCTGCTTTCGCTACCGCGGCCATCGGTCACCAACCTCCGTTAGCCAGAGGTGGGCGCGGACATCTAAGGGGCGAGTATGAGCGACACCGTCAACGTGTCCCACGAGCTCCGACCGCCGGGAAGGCGTAGCGGCCCGATCAGCGGCGACTCAACGGCGCCTGCAACAGTATCGCGCGCGAAAAGGCGGACGCAGACGGAGTCGATCGCGGGAGCGTCAAGTGCCAGCGTGAGGCGCCCGGTCGGATCGGTGACAGCGCTGGCATAGCTATCGAGGAACGTCGAGCACGTCCCGACGCCGATCTCCGCGCGTACGCGCCGTCCCGGCTGCGGTGTCGCCGACTGCGAGAGCAGTGTTCCTCGGAGCACCATACCGAAGCGCGCCGGTGAACACCCGCACGCCGGTTCGGTACAGGAGAACATTAGAGCGACGGCTGCGAACAGAACCAGACGCATCTGAGTACCCTCAGTTCATCATGTTGCGTGTGCAGCGTACGAGCTCTTGCGCACCATCGTCAACCGTCAACGCACGAGCGTCGATCCTTCTGGCCGACGTTTGGTTGTGCTGCGGCCGCTTCCATTAGATGCAGGTGGGCGGCCGCGCCGTACCGAAAGGTACGACAAGGCGTGGCCGCCCACCTGCTTCCCTACCGCGGCCGTCTGCGCCAACCTCCGTTCGCCGGTGCCGCGCGGCGTCCTGCGCAACGGCACGCCGTCCCTACATCGCCCAGTCGATCAGCGCGGCCAACGTAAGAAATGCGGTGAGCGGAACGACAAGCAACACCAGTCCGACCGTTCGCCCATTGCGCACGATTGCCGTTTCAGCCTGTAGACCGGGAGCGCTCGACAGCACCACGAATCCCGCGCGCCCTTCGAGGCAGTCGGCCGCGCCTCGTGGTCGCAGGTCACTCGCGACCGCTGCGAACTCGAGCGTATCACCGCGCACTGCGGCCACCGTGCCTGAAATGCGCAGCACCTGACAGTAGGTCGCTGCGGTGTCGGCCCGAGCCCGCACATGTGCGAAGAACGGCGTCGGCGAGACCAGCCGAACCGGGAGCGGCACAACGGGATGCCTGCGCGTGGTGGCGCAACCACTGGAGAGCAGCAGCAGCGAGGAAAGAATCATCATGCCGCCAGGAGCACGCAGCTTCGTCATCGCTCTCGGAGGGAAACTGGGTTGCATCCCGCTAACGAGGATGTAGGAAAACTCACTGTCGACTCTCGAACGCGGCGATGCGGAGAAAGCGACCGCCACAGATGCCCCAGAATCGACGATAGGCATCGCTTTGATGATCGCAGCACCCCGAATACGGCGAGGCGAAACGCATCGCTGAGTTATTCTACATCCTCAACGTCAAGTTGTGCCGTGGCCGCTTTCATAAAATGGTTCTTCGAGGAATTCCGGGAATCTGACGTGACAAGCGCGCCGTCGGCAAGCATCCTATCGACATCGGAGGATGCCCATGGCGTACGAAGAGCTGAGCGCACTACTTGGCGGATGGGAGGGGTTTGCGATTGCGGCCGTGCGGCGCGAGCCGGCCTCGGCGACGCAGCCGGTGCCGCGCGTCGTGATCGTGCTCGAGCCCGTGGCGGCGCAGCCCAAGCGCTGCAGTCGCTGTGACGGCGAGGTCGTCACGGTGCACGAGGTCACCACGCGGCGCGTGCGCGACCTGCCCCTGATGGACGCGGAGACCTGGATTGAGTTCCCGCGGGCGCGCGTCGAGTGTCCGCGGTGCGGGCCGACCGTCGAGGCCGTCCCGTGGCTCGATCGGTATCAGCGCATGACGACGCGCCTCGCCGCGGCCATCGCGCGGCTCGCGCAGGTGTTGCCGATCAAGCATGTCGCGCAGTGGTTCGGCG
>JANOWT010000118.1:0-20886 GCA_031418115.1 Gemmatimonadota bacterium | reverse complement strand
CCTCGCCGCCGCGAGCGCGATGGCGACGATGATCGCGATCCGCAGCACCATCAACAGGAGGTTCTTGAGCCGTACCTCGCGCGCATGCTCGCGCTCCATGCGCATGAGGTAGCGCACAGCCGGAAAGTCGATCTTGTCGCCGGTGCGCCGGCGCAGGAGGTGGAGCAGGAGCGGCACGCCCGCCGCGGCGACGAGCAGGAGCGCCCAGGGAGCGAGGAAACTCACGAGAGGCGTTGTCTGGCGGCGAAGGCGCGGCGCAGCGGCACGCCGAACGGTTGATCGGTCTGGATCGGCTCGTAGAATGCGCCCGCCGCCGCGAAGCGCGCGCGCCACTCGCTGATCGCCTCGTTGACCGTGGCCGCGTAGATCTCGCGCACGTCGGCGGGCGTCACCGCGAGCGAGTCTCCACGCTCGGGATCGACGAAGAGCGACTCACCCGCCGAGAGGTCGAGTTGACGTTCGGCGGGGTCGAGCAGGTGCAACACGGTGACATCGTGCCCCTGCGCGCGCAGTGCATGGACCGTGTCTTCGACTTCCTGCGCATCGAGCAGCAGGTCGGAGATGAGGATGACGATCCCGCGACGGCGAATGAGCTTGCCGGCCTGCGCGAGCGCGCCGGCGGCGTCGGAGCCAAGGCCGGAGCCCGGTTCGGCGAGCGCGGTGAGGATCCGCTTCCACTGCACCGAGCGCGACTTGGGGGGCACCACCGAGCGCAACTGATCGTCGAACCGGATGAGTCCCACCGAGTCGCGCTGGCGGATGAGCAACAACGTGAGCGCGGCGGCGAGGCGTTCGGCGTACGCGAGCTTGGTGAGGAGGTTGGGCCGGCTCTTCCAGTCCATGGACTTCGAGACGTCCACGACGACGGTCGCGCGGACGTTGGTCTCTTCCTCGTACTGCTTGATGAGCCACTTGTCGGAGCGGGCGACGACCTTCCAATCCATGAATCGGAGGTCGTCACCGGGCTGGTAGCTGCGGTGCTCCGCGAACTCGACCGAGAAGCCCTTCTTGGGGGAGCGGTGGAGGCCGGCGAGGAGACCGTCCACGACCCAACGCGAAACCACCTCGAGGCGCCCGAGGGCCGCGAGGGTCTGTGGATCCATCAGGTCAGCCCGGACGGACTGCGTTGGTGGTGCGGTCATGCGGTGTGCAAGGTAAGTGGGGTGGGCTCCGATTTGTACGTGCGTCGGTCGGGTTGTGCTGGGGGGATCAACGGCAACGGCTTCACCACAGGGGCACAGGGGACACAGGGAACTGCGGGACGGGCTTCCGAGGCGCCCTCACGCATTCCCTTTGGCCACCGGAGTCGATTCACAGCCGCAGCCGCCGTTCGAAGTTCCCTGTGCCCCCTGTGCCCCTGTGGTGAACGCCGTTCGCCGTTCGCTCTCCTCGATAACAGTCACCGACCGTTGGACCGAGCCCCACACCCGACTAGCTTTGAGGGCTACACCAACCCCAGCAACGCGCCCGTGACCCCGCCGTCCCTGATCCGCAACTTCTGCATCGTCGCCCACATCGACCACGGGAAGTCCACCCTGGCCGATCGCCTCATCGAGGCCACGGGGATGCTCCAGAAGCGCGAGATGAAGGCCCAGGTCCTCGACACCCTCGACCTCGAGCGCGAGCGCGGCATCACGATCAAGCTCAACGCCGTCCGCATGTCCTACGATGCCAAGGACGGCACGACGTACGAGCTGAACCTGATCGACACGCCGGGGCACGTCGACTTCACGTACGAAGTGTCGCGTTCGCTCGCAGCCTGCGAGGGCGCGATCCTCGTGGTCGACGCGTCGCAGGGGATCCAGGCGCAGACGCTCTCGAACCTCTTCCTCGCCATGGAAGCGGGACTCGAGATCATCCCGATCCTCAACAAGATCGATCTCCCCGGTGCCGAGCCCGAGAAGCGGCGCAAGGAAGTCGTGGACCTCCTCGGCTGCAAGCCCGAGGACATCCTGCTCGTGAGCGCCAAGGAAGGCGTCGGGATCCCGGAGTTGCTCGAGTTGGTGGTCAAGCAGGTGCCGCCGCCGCGTGGCGACATCAACAAGCCGATGCGCGCGCTGATCTACGATTCGTACTACGACCGGTACCGCGGGGCGATCCCGAGTGTGCGCGTCGTCGACGGCGTCTTGAAGAAGGGCACCCGGATCACGTTCGGTGCCTCTGATTCCGTGTACGAGGTCGAAGAGGTCGGCTACAACCAGCTCCGTCGTGTGGTCACGCCGCAACTCACCGCCGGCGAGGTCGGGTTCGTGGTCGCCAACGTGCGCTCGGTCAAGGAGACCCGCGCCGGCGACACGATCTTCGACGCCGACAACAAGGCCGCCGAGCCTCTGCCGGGCTACCAGGCCGTGCGCTCGTTCGTCTTCGCCGGCGTGTACCCCACCGACACGCAACAGTACGAGGATCTGCGCGACGCGCTCGAGAAGCTGCAGCTGAATGACGCCTCGCTGCAGTATCAGCCGGAGAGCTCCACGGCGCTCGGATTCGGATTCCGTTGCGGTTTCCTCGGCCTGCTGCACATGGAGATCGTGCAGGAACGGCTCGAGCGCGAGTTCAATCTCGACCTCGTGACGACGGTGCCGAGCGTCGAGTACCACGTGCACCTCACCGATGGCACGGAGATCCTCGTCGAGAATCCGGCGTTGATGCCGGCGTCCACGGTGATCGACTACGTGGAGGAGCCGTACGTGAAGGCCCGCATCATGGTCCCGAGCGAGTACATCGGCGCGATCATGACGCTCGGGACCGACCGGCGCGGCGAGTACAAGGGGATGAGCTACATCGACACGACGCGCGTGGAGATCGACTGGGAGCTCCCGCTCGCCGAGATCATCCTCGACTTCTTCGACAAGATGAAGTCGCTCACGCGAGGCTACGCGGCGCTCGATTACGAGATGCTGGGCTACCGCCGCAGCGAGCTCGTGCGCCTCGACATGCTGATCAATGGCGACCCGATCGACGCCTTCTCGGTGATCACGCACGCCGACAAGTCGTACGACTGGGGGCGCAAGATCGCCGACAAGCTGAAGGAGTTGATCCCACGCCAGCTGTTCGAGGTCGCGATCCAGGCGGCGATCGGCCAGAAGGTCATCGCGCGCACGACGGTGAAGGCGCTGCGAAAGGACGTGCTGGCGAAGTGCTACGGCGGCGACATCAGCCGCAAGCGCAAGCTTCTCGACAAGCAGAAGGAAGGCAAGAAGCGGATGAAGCAGGTGGGGGCGGTGGAGATCCCCCAAGAGGCGTTCTTGGCTGTGCTGCAGGTCGATTAACGGCAGATGGGAGATGGGAGATGGGAGATGTGAGGAACGGCGATGCGGGCTTCGTGCCTGCATCGCCGTTCTCGTTCCCCACATCTCATATCTCCCATCTCACCTCTCACCTCTGCAGTCCATCATAGATCCTCTCGAGCTTCTCGGTCTGTGCATGCAGATCGAAGTTCGCGACCATATGCGCCCGCGCGGCGGCGCTCATGCTCGCCCGTAGAGCGGGATCGCCGAGCAGCTTGCCTAAGTGCTCCGCCAGCGCCGCTTCATCGCCAGGTGCGAACAGAAAGCCCGTGGTGCCGTGCACCACACCCTCGCCGCTCCCGCCGCTCGTCGACACCACCAGCGGCAGTCCACTCGCCTGCGCCTCGAGGAAGGTGATCGGCAGTCCCTCGGCGTTCCCGCGCGCATCAGCGATCGATGGTCCCGCCAGCACTGCGGCGCGGCGCATCAACTGCTGCACCTGCTCGGGCGTCTGCACGCCGAGGAACTTCGCCGGCACGCCGAGCTGGGCGGCTTCGCGTGCGAGCGGCTCGCGTAGCGGACCGTCGCCTGCGATCACGAGCTCGGCGTTGGGCAGCGACTTCCGCACCTCCGCCATCGCTCTCACCAGGTGGATCACGCCCTTCTTCTCCACGAGCCGGCCCACGAAGAGCACTTCGGTCTGCGATCGCGGTGCGGAGTCGGGCGCGAAGCGCGTGGTGTCGACGCCGATGTAGTGCAACGTGATCTTCTCTGCCGGGCACCCTGCCTCGCGCAGCGCGTTCGCGATGAACTCCGAGACGGCGATCACGCGGTCAGCGGCGGCGAAGGCCCGGCGGCGGCGCGCGGTCTCGGCCTCGTTCTTGGCGCGCACGGTGATGTCCATCCCGTGATACGTGACCACGAGCGGCACCCCGAGCGCCTTCGCGATGCGGCTCGCGGGGAGTGCGCTCGACCCGAAGTGCGCGTGGAGCACCCCCGGTCGCGTCTCGGCGATCGCTCGCAACCATCGCGGTGGTGCGCGGCCGGTGCTCTTGAGCAGGAGCTTCTCGAGTGCGGGAAAGCGGCTGTGCTCGCTGAGCAGGAGTTGCGTGCGCCCCACGAGGTACGCCGCTCCGCTCGGGTCGCGCGAGTAGCCGACCAGCACCGGCACATAGTGCGTCATCGCTCCCGACTGCGTGGCGATGAACGTCTCGCTCCACGGCAGGATGCGCTTGCGGAAGATCACGGCGGTGCGACGGTCGGACATCAGGGCGTCCCGGAGAGGGTGTCGCGGATCCGCCGCGCCGGCCCCACCGCATCGTCTCTGTAGCCGATCACCTGTCGCGTGATCTCGTCGCGCAGCGTTCCCGCGCCCGCGAGCGCCTCACGCGTAGCGCCGACGAGACCCGCCTCGCTCACGTCCTCGATGTCGAACGCCCAGGCCTCGCGCCCCATCGCCCGGAGCAGCTCGCGCGATTTGAACTCGTACGCGATCGCGACGACGGGCGTGCCGACCGCGAGCGCGAGGATCGCGAAGTGCATGCGCGTCGCGATGGCGACGTCGTAGGTGCGCAGTTCGTCGGCGAGCGCGGTGGGTGAACGGAATGCGCGATCGACGCGCACGTGCGGCTCGCCGGCGAGCAACTCGTCCACGAGCGCGGCGGCGAAGCGAGAATCGTCGGTCCAGTACTCGGGCACGCCCTGACAGGTGGAGAGGAACGTCACCTGGGCGCCGCCGCGCGCGAGCGTTCGCGCCGTCGCGGCCACGGCGAGGCGATATCGCGCGCCGGCGTCACCGCCTGCAACGCCGCCTGCAACGCCGCCTGCAACGCCGCCTGCAACGCCGCCGCTGCCCGGCTTGAAGTGCGACCAACTGCGCACCGAGATCGCGATGCGCGGCCTTGCATTGGCCGCGCGCGCGCGCTCGGGCGACGCGAGCGCGAACGCGGCGTCGGCGTGCACCTGCAGCTTGGCAGCATCGGCACCGATCGCGGTGAGATGCCCCCGCGACCGTTCGTCGCGCAGAAAGACCGCGCGACTTCCCGCGACGATCCGGCGCATGGTCGCCTGACTCTTGGCCTTGGTGAACGGCCCCATCGACTGCGTGAAGAGGAACGTCGGCTTCCCCAACGCCTGGGCGGCGAGCAGTTCGTCGGCCTTGGCGGTGAAGTTGTAGTGCTCCACGAAGTAGGTGCCGCCGGTGGCGACCACCGCATCGGCGGCGGCGATGCGCGACAGGTGGTGTCGCTGCTCGCGCGAGAGCAGGAGTCGCGCGAGCCAGGGCACTGGGCCGAGCAGCCCGATGGCGAGCGAAGTGCGACGCTTGCGCAGCGACGCGATGCCCCCATGCGAGCGCCATCGGGGCCAGTGCGCGTGCTGCGCATGGAAGCCGGCGTGGAACCCGATCGACGGATACAGCCGATTCGCCACCGCCGGCGTCTGCTCCGCCACCTCGATCGCCACTTCGTCGCCGAAGACCTGCTTGAGCGCGCTGATCTCGCCTTGCAGGATCGCCGCGTCGCCCACGTTGAGCGCGACCGAGTTGACGATGAGGATCCTCAGGGTGCGCTCCCGCTCGTTGCGGCGAGGTGGCGGTCGAGCCCGGCCGGCGTGCGCGCGAGTCGTTTGGAGGCCACCTCGTCGCGGATCGCCCGGTTGCGGGCGATCGCTTCGGGACGCTTGTAGCCGCGACCATGATCGAGGTGCACCACGAGCGCGCGGTGCCTGATCTGCGTGCCCTTCACACCGGCGTTCTCCAGTCGCTCGCCGATCTCGCGATCCAGGCCGCCCCATTCGAGGCGTTCATCGAACCCGTTCACTCGCACGAGGTCGTCGCGCCACGCCGACGCGTTATGGCCGTTGAAGGTGGGCCGAGTCGTCGTCAGCAGGTCGAGCCACCGCGAAACGCGTGGGCCCCAGTGGAGCCGTCGCGCCTGCGCCGAGGCCGGTGTGCCATGTGCGCGGAGCCAGGCGTAGTCGGTCGATCGGCCGGCGATGATGTCGTCGCACGTGATCGCCTGACTCGTCTCCATGGGCAGCTTGAGGTAGCCACCCGAGAGGAAGCGTCCGCGCTCGGCCGTCGCCGCATGCACCGCGAGAAGATCGCGACGCGGAATGCAGTCTCCATCGGTGAAGAAGAGGTACTCCCCCTCCGAGGCCGCGATCGCGGTGTTGAGGATGGTGCACTTCCGGAAGCCCTGCTTGGCGTGCCAGATATGCCGCACCGGGTAGCCGAGCGTCGGCCTCAGCCGGTCGATCAGTTCGCGCGTGCGGTCATCGGAACCGTCATCGGCCACGAGGAGTTCGAAGTCGCGGAAGGTCTGCGCCTCGAACCCCCAGAGGACCTTCTCGAGCCAGTCGGGATGGTTGTAAGTCGTGACGACGACGGACAGGCGCATGGCGATTACATTCGTGGGGCGCGCGGGAGCCGCGCGGCATGGGCGTAAGGTAGCGGCCGCCCGTGGGTGACGACAGCCGAACGGCAGGGGGCACCGGTGGGAAGCACAGCGGGCCGCGGTGATGCATCCACGCGGTACATCGTGGGTGTGGACCTGGGCGGGACCAACATCGTCGCCGGCGTGATGACCGCCGACGGTGCATCGCAGTACGCCATGCACTCGATCCCGACGCGCGCTGATCAGGGTGCGGACGCCGTGGTCGAGCGGATCGTGCAACTCTGCGAACGCGTGATCGCCGAGACGCAGGCAGCGACCGGTGCGACGCGCGGGCAGTTCCTGGGTCTGGGGATCGGATCGCCGGGCCCGCTCGACCGCGAGAAGGGTCTCGTGATCGTCACGCCGAATCTCGGCTGGCGCGATTTCCCGCTACGCGACCGCGTCGCGGCTGGAGTGAAGCTCCCCGCCGAACTCGACAACGACGCCAACTGCGCCACACTCGGCGAGTGGTGGATCGGCGCCGCGCGGGGTGCGCGGCATGTGGTCGGACTGACGATCGGCACCGGGATCGGGGGCGGTCTGATCCTCGACGGCAAGCTCTACCATGGCGCGAGCGACGTCGCCGGTGAGCTCGGGCACATCACGATCGACTCCACGGGCCGCAAGTGCGGCTGCGGTAACTATGGATGTCTCGAGGCCTACGCCTCGGGCCCGGCGATCGCCCAGCGTGCCCGCGAAGCGCTTGGCGGCGGCGAGCCCTCGAGCATGCCCGGGCTCGTGGAGGGCGACCTCGATCGCATCACGGCCGCCACGGTGTTCGACGCGGCGAAGGCCGGTGACGAACTGGCGGGCCACGTCGTGCGCGACACGGCCAAGTTCCTCGGCATCGGGATCGCGAACTTCCTCAACATCTTCAATCCCGAGATCGTGGTGATCGCCGGCGGCGTGACGCAGGCGGGCGAGGCGTTGTTCGAACCGCTGCGCGCCGAGGTGCGGCGGCGCGCGTTCGCGCCGGCGGTGGAGGCCTGTCGGATCGTGCCGGGCGAGCTGCACGGGAACGCTGGCGTGGTCGGAGCGGTCGCGATCTTCGCGCAGGCGCGCGGGCTGACGTGAGCGAGCCGCAGGGCCCGGGCGCGACTACCGGGGCGGTCGCTGGTACGGTCTCTCGGACGCGCCGCCAGCGGCTCGGCGTGATCGGCAGCTTCGTCTGGGACCTGATCCACGGCCGCGATGTGCGCGAGCTGCCGGTGCAGGAATGGGGCGGCATCACGTATGCACTGAGCGCGTGCGATGCCGCGCTGGCCGACGAGTGGGAACTCGTGCCGCTCGCCAAAGTGGGCACCGACCGGATCGTCGAGGCGCGGCGCTTTCTCCGGACGTTGCGGCATGTTGCGCCAGACGCCGCGCCGATCGAGGTGCCGCAGCGCAACAACATGGTCGAGCTACGGTACCACTCGGACGAGCGCCGCAGTGAAGTGCTCTCCGGCGGCGTGCCCGCCTGGACCTGGGCCGGGCTGCAGCCGCTGCTGCGCGACCTCGACGCGCTCTACATCAACCTGATCAGCGGATTCGAGCTCGACCTCGCCACCGCACAGCTCATTCGCCAGCACTTCAAGGGGCCGATCTACTGCGACCTGCACTCATTGGTACTGGCCGTGGAGGCGAACGGGCTGCGGACGTATCGCCCGCTCCCCGAGGTCGCCGCCTGGTGCGCCTGCTTCGACCTCCTGCAGGTGAACGAGGATGAACTCGCGATGATGGCGCCGGACGGTCTCGCACTCGCGGCGACGGCCATGGGCGCCGGCGTGCGCAATCTCCTCGTGACGTTGGGGCGACGTGGAGTCGTCTATTTCGCAGAACCCGGATTCACGCAGCTCGCCGACCTGCGCCTGCCGCCGCGACCCGGCGCTGGGCCACTCCGAACGGCGTTGGTTCCGGCAAGCGAGGCGCGCGTGACGGGACCCGGCGATCCGACCGGCTGTGGTGATGTCTGGGGCGCGACCTATTACTCGCGGTTGCTCGCAGGTGATATTATGTCGGTGGCGCTGGGCCGTGCGATGGATGCGGCCGCGCGCAACGTAGAGCATCGAGGCGCGACCGGCCTCGGCAATCACCTCCGGGGAGAACTCCACACGCCGTGACCGCTGTCATCACCCTCCCCGCGTCGCTCGACGAACCGAACTTCGAGTCGGTGATCGAGCAGCTCGCCGCCGTGCCCGACGACGCGAAGGTGCTGGTCGACGCCCGCCACTGCCGATTCGCGACCCCGTACGGACTCACCGCTCTCCTCTGCCTCGCGCAGTCACGGCTCGAGAAGCCCGACTTCGCACCGCCCGAGGAAGAATCGACGGCGAGCTACTGGGCGAGAGCCAGCTTCTTCAAGTACGCGGAGGAGCTCTACACCATGCGCGGCACGGTGCCGCGCGCGCGCGCGACCGGCTCGACCGACGTGCTGCTCGACGTGACGCCGGTCGCGAAGAACGAGGACGTGCACGCGATCGTGACGCGGATCCAGGAGAAGGCGACCCAGATCCTCACCAACACGCTCGATTTGGAGCCCCGCGCGACCATGGGCTTCTCCATGACACTCTCCGAGGCCTGCTCCAACATCATCGAGCATGCGGGCCGCGGCGGTTGGGTGATGGTGCAGCGCTACAACTGGTCCAAGCGCCGCGTGGGGCGCGACGTGGTGCAGATCGCGGTGAACGATGCCGGTGTCGGCTTCCGTCAGTCGCTCGAGACGAGCCGCGCGCGTGCTCTCGTCGACCGCTGGGACGACGCGATCGCGCTCGAGAGCGGTGTGATGAATGCCGTCAGCCGACTCTCCGACCCGGGCCGTGGCCAGGGCCTCAAGGGGATCCGCGGTTGGGTGCACCGGTTCGACGGCAAGCTCACGGTCCGCTCGGGCAAGGCACGCATCGCGCCGATCATCCCCGACTGGGACGACGATGTGCCGCGGCAGGACGACCTCCCGCATTTCCCGGGCACGCAGCTCCAGGTGATCATCCCCAAGCGGGTGGTCCGCGCATGACGCATATCGACGTGCAGTCGGCGCTCGCCGAGTCGCTCTCGATGCCGTATCACGACCTCGTGACGCGGCGCACCGGTGCGGCGGTGCGCGTGTTCATCGAGCATCAACTCTCCGGACTCGCCGACGGGTCGGTCGCCTTCCTCGACTTCTCGCACATCGGTGTGCTCGACCGTTCCTGCGCCGACGAGTTCGTGGCCAAACTCATGCTGCCGCTCACCGTCGAGCATCCGAGTCGGGACGGCTACGTGGTGTTCCACGGACTGAACGACGGGCACATGGACTCGATCGAGCAGGTACTGCACGCACACGGGCTCGCGCTCGTGGTGCAGTTCGCCGATGGCCTGGCACAGCTCGTGGGTGCGGTCACGGAAGTCGAACGCCGTCTCTGGGACGTCGTGATGGTGCGCGGCCGCGCTGGGGTCGACGGTCTCGCCGCCGAGGCCGGCCTCACGACCGAGGACGCTGTGCAGCTGCTCGACTCGCTCGCCCGCCGCCGCCTCGTGCGGCGCGATCACGACTGCTACTGCCCGCTCGGCACGGCCGCCTGATGAGTCGCGCCTTCCTCCCGCTGCAGGTCGTCGGCTTCGTCGCCACGCGCAAGAGCGACACCGAGCGTGGGCCGCTGCTGCGCATCCGGCCCGACGACGCGCAGTCGCGCTCGGTCGACGACGGCGAGCTCGTCTGGGTCTACGGTCCGCGCCGCCATGAACTGGCGCCGGTGCTGTACGACGAATCGTTGCCGCGTGGCGGCGTCGTCGTGCGCGACATGGCCGGCGTCGCTGTGACGGAGATCGTGCGGCTCGTGAAGATGGATATCGACCACCGCCCAGTGCTCACCACGAATTTCGCCTAGAGGTCGCCCCGTGTCACGTGCGAAGTCCAAGGGTCCGTCGCTCGCCACGCTCGCCATCCATGGCGCCCGCGAGGCGCATCGTCCCGGCGATCCGGTCGTCGAGCCGCTCGTCCAGTCGGTGAATCACCTGCAGGCGCTCGGCACCGCCGAGGGTCTCAAGTACACGCGCTACGGCAACACACCCAACGCCGAACGGGTGCAGAAGCGGATCTCCCTGATCGAAGGCGCCGAGGCCTCGCTCGTGCTCTCGAGCGGCATGGGCGCGACCGCCTGCGCGATGCTCGCCCTGCTCCGCCCCGGCGACCATCTCCTCTCGTCGATGTACATCTACGGCGGCACGCATCGACTCTTCCTCGAAGAGTTCGCCGCGATGGGGATCGAGGTGACGCTCGTCGATCCGTTCGAGCCGCGGTCGTTCCGCAAGCGCATCCGCAAGGAAACGCGCGCGATCTTCGTCGAGTCGCCGGTCAACCCGACCTGCCGCGTGATCGATCTGCGGCCCATCTCCTATCTCACCAAGCAGGAAGGCCTCGCGCTCGTGGTCGACTCCACCTTCGCGAGCCCGATCAACCTGCGTCCGATCGAGCATGGCGCCGACGTCGTCATCCACTCGGCGACCAAGTACCTCAACGGCCACCACGACGTCCTCGCGGGCACCGTGTCCGGCTCGCAGGCCTACATCGACGAGGTCCTCCAGAAGGAGATGCTGTGGGGGCAGACGCCCGACCCATTCGCGCTCTGGCTGCTGGAGCGCGGGATGAAGACGCTCGACGTGCGTGTGCAGCGGGCCAACGCGAGCGCGATGGCGATCGCCGAGTGGGCCGAGCCGCGCAAGGAGTTCAAGCGTGTGCACTACCCCGGCCTCAAGTCGCACGAGGATCACGCGATCGCGAGTGAACTGCTGGACGGCTTCGGCGGGATGCTCGCGCTCGAGCTCACTGGTGGCGGCAAGGCGGCGGAGCGTTTCCTCAGGCGCCTCCGGCTCGTCACTCACGCGCCGAGTCTCGGCGGCGTGGACACGCTCATCTGCGAGCCGCGCTACACCTCCCATGCGAAGATGACCGCCGCCGAGCGCGCGCGGATCGGGATCCCCGACGGATTCCTCAGGGTGAGCGTAGGCCTTGAGGACGTCCAGGACCTGATCGCCGATCTCGAACAGGCCCTGAAGTGAGCCGATGATCCGTTTCACGCACGTCACGAAGCACTATCCGAAAGGCGGTCCCGCGCTCGACGACGCCTCCTTCCACGTCAACCGCGGCGAGTTCGTCTTCCTCACCGGGCCCTCCGGTGCCGGCAAGAGCACGATCCTCAAGCTGATCTATGTGGACGAGCGCCCCTCGCAGGGTGAGGTGCGTGTCGCCGGCCAGAGTTCGGTCACCATGACCAAGCATGAGATCCCTGCGCTGCGACGCCGATTGGGCGTGATCTTCCAGGACTTCCGGCTGCTCGAGGACCGAACGGCTGAGCAGAACGTGGCGTTCGCGCTCGAGGTGATCGGGACCAATCCGCAGCAGATCGGGCCCAAGGTCGCGCGAGTGCTCACGCAGGTGGGGCTCGCCGCCAAGGCGACCGCCTTGCCGCATGAGCTCTCGGGCGGCGAGCAGCAGCGCGTTGCGATCGCGCGCGCGCTCGTGAATGACCCGCTCGTGCTCCTCGCCGACGAACCGACGGGCAACCTCGACGACCGCTCCACGCGCGGGATCTTCCAGCTGCTGCGCGACATCAATGCGACCGGCACGGCCGTGATGATGGCGACGCATGACTTGGCGCTCGTGAAGTCACTCGACTTCCGCACGCTCGAGCTCAATCGCGGGAAACTGGTGTTCGACTCGGGCGCGCAGTTCCCCGCGCCAGCCGACGAGTTCGATGCGCCCGTCGCGGGCCCCGACATGAGTGCACTCGCCGCCGACCATCCCGATACCGCGGACGCGGGCGGCAGCGACGGGGCAGCGTCATGAGGCTAGCCCTCCGCGAGGCGCTCCGCGCCTTCAGCCGCGCGCCGATGCTCAGCGCGCTCAGCGTCACCACGATCGCGTTCTCGCTCTTCGCGTTCGGACTCTTCGGTCTCGTCGCGCTCAATCTGCGATCCGCGCTCGCGCAGGTCGAGGAGCGCGTCGAGGTCCGCGCCTTCATCGCCGAGGGCACCAATCCCGAGGCGACTGCGGCCGCGGTGGGCGACATCGCGGCCTTCCCCGAGGTCGCCAGCGTCCGACTGGTGTCCGAGGTGCAGGCGCTCGAGCGTGCGCGTCGTGAACTCGGTGAGTTCGAGGACGTCTTCGAGGCCGGAATCCTTCCGGCGTCGATCGAGGTGCGCCTCAGGGAAGGGTTCCGTGACCCGGAGAGCGTGCGCGCCGTGTCGCGGCGGCTCGAGGTGTATGACTTCGTCGATGACATCCGCTACGGCGAGGAGTGGGTCGAGAAGCTCCACAAGCTGCGCACCATCGCAACGGCGGCCGGACTCTCGCTCGGGCTCACGTTCGCACTCGTGGCGATCATCATCATCGGCTCGACCATCCGCATGGCGGTGCTCGCGCGCAGCCGTGAGATCGCGATCATGCGGCTGGTCGGAGCGACCAATGGCTTCATTCGCGCGCCCTTTCTCATCGAGGGGTTCCTCAAGGGCCTGCTCGGCGGCCTCCTCGCGCTCGTGCTCACCTGGGTGACGTTCCAGTTCGTGGGGCAGTACGTGGTGCAGGCGACCTATTTCGACTCGCGGCTCGCCGTGCTCGGCGTGCTCGGCGGTGCGCTGATCGGGCTCCTCGGCAGCGCGGTCTCTGTCGGGCGTCACCTCGGCCGGGTCTGAGGTGCGCGTGCGGCTCTCAGGAACGCTCTTCTGCGCGCTGCTGCTTGGTGCCACCTCCGCGCTCGACGCACAGGCTCGCCCCGTGCTCCCGCCGTCGGCTCAGCAGGCGGCCGAGCGACTGCGCGAGGAGCAGGCGCAGCTCGAGCGCCTCCGCGGCGAACGCACCGAACTCGAGCAACGCATGCGTCGGCTCCAGTCGAGCGCGCGCGACGTCTCGGCCGAGCGTGCGAATCTCGAGCGGCAGGCTGCGGCGACGTCGCGCGTGGTTCGCTCGCTCGACCAGCAGCTCGGGTCGCTCGTCGAGGAGGTGGAGAACGTCAACGTGAGTCTCGCCCGCACGCAGGACGAGCTCGCGGTCAAGCGCGCGACGCTGCGGTTCCGCGTGCGGGAGATCTACAAGCGTGGCCCGTTGTATTCGGTGGAGGCGATGCTCTCGGCCGAGTCGTTCGGGTCGCTGGTCGCGCGCTACAAGTACCTGCATCTGATCGCGAAGCGCGACCGCGCGCTCGTGAAGCGTGTGGAGACGTTGAGCAACCAGATCACGTCTCAGCGATTCCTGCTCGTGCGCCTGCGTGGCGACATGGAGACGAACCGCACGGTGAAGGCGCAGGAGGAGGCGCGGTTGCGCCGTTTGGAGCTGCAGCGTGGGCGGACGCTGGCGCAGATCCAGGCGCAGGCCAAGCAGGCGGAGGAGCGGCTCAAGCAGATGCAGCGTGACGAGGAGCGGCGCGCCGCCATCATCGCGGCGCTCGAGGAGTCGCGCCGTCGTTCCGAGTCGCGTCCCAATGCCACGATCGCGCCGCGTACGCTCACGACCTCCGACATCGGGCGACTCGACTGGCCCGTGGACGGTGAGATCGTCTACCGGTTCGGCAGGCTCGTGAACCCGAACAGCACGTCGATCCGATGGAACGGTGTCGGGATCGGCGCCCCGCTCGGCACACCCGTGAAGGCCGTCTCGTCGGGCGACGTGGTGTTCGCGGAAGCGTCGGGGACATACGGACTGATGGTGATCATGCATCATGGCGGCGGCGCGTACTCCATCTACTCGTCGCTCGGATCGCTGAACGTCCGAAAGGGCGCGAAGGTCACGAAGGGTGACGTGATCGGCACCGTCGGTCAGTCGGATCCGGATCTGCCGCCGCGGTTGCACTTCGAGATGCGCCCGAAGGACAATGTCGCGGTGGATCCCCTCGAGTGGCTGCGGAGGCAACGGTGAGTGCGAAGAAGAAGGCCGTCAAGAAGAAGGCGGCTCCGAAGAAGCCCGCCGCGAGCGCTGCCGCGCCGCCGAAGCGCTCGGTCAAGCGCGATATCCGACCGAAGGCCTCCGACGTTCGCCTCTCGCTCGTGCCAAAGCCCGTGGTCCCGAGCCCTGACCCGCTCGGCCCCCTCGGCGCGCACGTCTCCTCTCAGGGCGGCGCTGCCTTCGCACCGCAGCGCGCGGACGACATCGGGGCCTCCGGGTTCCAGCTCTTCACGAAGGTCCCCAACCAGTGGAAGGAGAAGGAGTTCTCCGCCTACGACGTCGCGGCCTACCGCGCCGCGTTGGCCGCGAGCGGACAACGCTGGGCGACATCGCACGACTCCTATCTGATCAACCTCGCCTCCCCCGACGCGACGCTTCGCGCCCGGTCGCTCGAGAGCTTCACTCTGGAGCTCAAGCGCTGCAACGCGATCGGCCTCGACGCCCTCGTCTCGCATCCCGGCAACTTCATCGACGACCGCGCGAGCGGCATCGCTCGGAATGCGGACGCCATCACCGAGGCGCTCGAAGCCGCGCCGGGGCCGACGCGACTCTGCATGGAACTCACCGCAGGCCAGGGCACGGTGATCGGCTCCACGTTCGAGGAGATGGCCGATCTCCTCGCGCGCATCCCTGCGCAGCTGCAGCACAGGCTCGGCGTCTGCCTCGACACCTGCCATGTGTTCGCCGCGGGCTATGATCTCGTGGGCGACTACGACGGCGTCTGGGCGAACTTCCGCGACGTGCTCGGTTACGCGCGCCTCGGCGTGCTGCACCTCAACGACTCGTTGGGCGCGCTCGGTTCGCACAAGGATCGCCACGCGCTCATCGGCGAGGGGTGCATCGGCGACGGGGCGTTCCGGCGGATCATGCAGGACGAGCGCCTCCGACTCGTGCCCAAGATGCTCGAGACGCCCAAGGGCGACGACATGGTGAGCAATGACCGGCGCATGCTCACGAAGCTGCGGGCGTTCGCGACGACCTGATCCCGGCCTGCGACGCTTGCGATGCGTCGCGGCGGTGCTGGCGACATGCGTGATCGCGTATGCCAGCCACGGGTCCAAATCCCGTCGGGCCAGCGCTAGATTCCTCTCGTGCTCCGCCTGCTGACCAACGCCAGAATCTTCTCCCCGGAGCCCCTCGGCCTCCGGCACCTTCTCGTCGCGGGCGGGAAGATCGTCTGGATCGGCGACGCCCTCCCCGCTCTGCCCGCCGCACTCGGCGTCGACGTGATCGACCTCGACGGCCGCCGACTGATCCCGGGGATCGTCGATGCGCACGTGCATCTCACCGGCGGCGGCGGCGAGGCCGGCCCCGAGACCAAGGTCCCGCCACTCCCGCTCTCGCGATTCACTCGCGGTGGTGTCACGAGCGTCGTCGCGTTGCTCGGCACCGACGACGCCACGCGGCACCCGCGCGAACTCGTCACCGCGGTGCAGGCGCTGCGCAACGAAGGGCTCTCGGCCTGGTGCTGGACGGCCGGCTATCACGTCCCGCCGGTCACCATCACCGGCACCGTGCGCGGCGACCTCGCCGCGATCGACTGCGTGATCGGCGCCAAGACCGCGATCAGCGATCACCGATCGAGCCAGCCCACACGCGACGAACTCCTGCGGCTCGCGAGTGAGGTTCACGTCGGCGGGCTCATGACCGGCAAGGCCGGCATCGTGCACCTGCACGTAGGCGACGGCGCGCGCGGTCTCGCACCCATCCGCGAGGCACTCGAAGGTTCTGAGCTGCCGGCGCGCGTGTTCAATCCGACGCACGTCAATCGCAAGAAGGCGCTCTTCGACGAAGCGATCGCGCTCGCACGGCAAGGTTGTCATGTCGACATCACGGCCTTCCCCGTCGCTGACGGTGAGGACGCGTGGTCGGCCGAGGTCGCGCTCGTGCGGTACCTCGACGCGGGTGCGCCGCCCGAGCGCGTTTCCATCAGCTCCGACGGTGGCGGCTGCCTGCCCGAGTTCGACGCCGACGGACGGGTGACGCGCATGGGCGTCGGCGACCCCGGCGACCTCGCGCGTGCGCTCGCGGCGCTGCTCACGGCCGGACAACCACTCGAGCGCGTGCTCCCGGCATTCACGAGCAACCCGGCGCGTCTCCTGCGGCTCACTGGGAAAGGGCATATTGCCGTAGGTGCCGATGCTGACATGGTGGTACTCGACGCGAACGGAGGGATACGGGACGTGATGGCGAACGGAGCATGGCACCTG
This sequence comes from Gemmatimonadota bacterium, assembly GCA_031418115.1. GTDB lineage: Bacteria > Gemmatimonadota > Gemmatimonadetes > Gemmatimonadales > Gemmatimonadaceae > Pseudogemmatithrix. Next base: position 4,121 of record JANOWT010000118.1, on the reverse strand, counting down.
AGGGATGGACGCACGGTACTGCGCGGCACGTTCGAAGGCGCTCCGAGCGGAGCGAGCGCATGAGCCCCGCCAAGGTCCCCGAGGGATCGACCCGCGGCTGCATCATCCCGATCGGCGGCGGTGAGCAGAAGGAGGACAACCCCGTCATCCTCGACCGCTTCGTGCAGCTTTGCGGCGGGCGCGACGCGCACCTCATGGTCATCCCGACCGCGTCCAAGGTCGAGGATACGGGCGACCGCTATCGCAAGCTCTTCATGGGACTCGGCGCTGGCGAGGTCTCCGTGCTCGACTTCGACACGCGACGCGACGCCTACGAGAAGGGGCGCATCGCCGAGCTCAGCGAGTGCGATGGCGTATTCCTGACGGGCGGCAACCAGCTGCGGCTCTCCACGCTGCTCGGCGGCACCGACATCGCGCGCACGCTCCGCGAGCGCAACGCGCATGGCGTGCACATCGCCGGCACGAGCGCAGGGGCGAGCTTCCTCTCGGAGCACATGATCGCCTTCGGTGAGGACAACGCCGCGCCACACGCCGGCTCGGTCACGCTCGCACCCGGCCTCGGGCTCACCAACCGCGTGGTGATCGACCAGCACTTCACCCAGCGCAATCGGCTCGGTCGGCTCATCACCGCGCTCGCGTTCAATCCGTTCCTGATCGGCCTCGGCCTCGACGAGGACACCGCCGCCTTCATCGGCCCCGACCTCACGGTCGAGGTCGAAGGGAGCGGCACACTCACCGTGGTGGACGCCGAGCGGCTCAAGTTCTCCTCGATGGACCAGGCGGGGCCGAACGACCCCGTCTCGATGCTCGGGATCACCATGCACGTGCTGATCCGCGGAGCGACGTTCAACCTCCACACGCGAGACGCCTCGGCCGGCTCCCTCGCGGTGGGCAAGAGCTAGAGGCACCTTAGGACATGCGGATCCTCGAACGCTCGGTCTACGTCGGCCCCTCGCTCTACGCGCACTTCCCCGTCATCCGCCTCGAGCTCGATCTCGGCGCACTCGAGGAATGGCCCACCACGCGGCTCGGCACCGCGTTCACCGACGGCCTGCTGGCCGCCCTGCCTGGACTGCACGAGCACGGCTGCTCGTACGGCGAGGCGGGTGGCTTCATCCGCCGCATGACCGAGGACGAGGGCACCTGGCTCGGTCACGTGCTGGAGCACGTCGCGATCGAGTTGCAGAACGTCGCCGGCGTCAGAGTCACGTTCGGCAAGACGCGCGGCACCGACAAGCCCGGCGTGTACGACGTGGTCTTCGAGTACGAGCACAAGGACGAAGGGCTCGAGGCTGCGGAGCTCGCGATCCGGCTCATCGACTCGCTCCTTCCCGAGGCGCTCCGCACGCGCAAGGAGACCGAGCCGTTCGATTTCGCGCGCGAGCGTGACACCTTCATCCGGTTCGCACAGCGTCGCGCGCTCGGACCGAGCACCGCGTCGATCGTGCAGGCCGCCGAGGCGCGCGACATCCCGTGGATCCGGCTCAACAGCCAGTCGCTGATCCAGTTGGGTTATGGACGCTTCCAGCAGCGGATCCAGGCGACCGTCACCGGACGCACGTCGCACATCGCGGTGGAACTCGCGAGCGACAAGGAAGAGACCAACAAGATCCTCTCGATGATCGGTCTCCCGGTGCCCAAGCAGGAGCTGGTGCAGAGCGCCGATGCGGCCGCGCGTGCTGCACGGCGTATCGGCTACCCGGTGGTCGTGAAGCCCTACAACGGCAATCATGGGCGCGCGGTCGCGATCCATCTCAACACCGAGGAGGCGGTGCGCACCGCATTCACGGTGGCCCAGGAGGTCTCGCGCTCGGTGCTCGTCGAGAGCTTCATCACCGGTGACGACCACCGACTTCTCGTCGTGAACGGCGTGCTCGTCGCGGCGACGCGGCGCACGCCTGGTCACGTGGTCGGCGACGGCACGCGGACCATCGCGCAGCTCGTCGTGCTCGTGAACCAGGACCCGCGCCGCGGCATCGGACACGAGAAGGTGCTCACGCGACTCGAGCTCGACACGCAGGCCATGCGACTGCTCGAGAAGAAGGGCTACACGGAGCACACTGTTCCGCCGGCCGACGAGATCGTCTATCTGCGATCGACCGCGAATCTCTCGACCGGCGGTACCGCGACCGACGTCACCGACGTGATCCATCCCGACAACGCCGAGATGGCGGTGCGCGCGATCAAGGCGATCGGTCTCGACGTGGGCGGTGTGGACTTCCTCTGCGACGACATCACGCAGTCGTACCGCAAGGGTGGCGGCGCGATCTGCGAAGTGAACGCGGCCCCGGGCTTCCGCATGCACAGCGCGCCGAGCGAAGGCCGGCCTCGCGATGTCGCGACGCCCGTGATCGACATGCTCTTCCCCGTGGGCACCATGACCACGGTGCCGATCGCCGCCGTCACTGGCACCAACGGCAAGACGACCACGGCGCGCATGCTCGCCCACATCTGCAAGATGGGCGGCCTCACGCCGGGGCTCACCACCACCGACGGCGTCTACATCGACGGACAGCGCACCGTCGAGGGCGACATGACGGGCCCTGTGGCCACGCGCACGGTGTTGAGCGACCCGTCGATCGACGTCGCGGTGCTCGAGATCGCGCGCGGCGGTTTGCTGCGCGCCGGCATGGGCACGCGCTACGTGAACGTCGGCGCGGTGCTCAACGTTCGTTCCGACCACCTCGGTATGAAGGGAGTGGACACGCTCGAACACCTCGCCGAAGTGAAGCGGGTTGTCGTCGAGGTCGCGCGCGACGCGGCGGTGCTCAACGCCGACGATCCGCTCTGTCTCAAGATGGCGTCGTACACCGATGCCAAGAGCCTCTGCTACGTGACGATGGACCCGGCCCATGCGCTCGTGCGTGAGCACATTCGCGCCGGCGGCCGCGCCGTTTCGCTCGAGAGCGGCGTGAACGGCCAGATGATCACGATCTACGACAAGGGTGCGCACATCCCGCTGCTCTGGACGCACCTGATCCCGGCGACGATGGAAGGGCGCGCGCTGCACAACGTGAACAACGCCATGTTCGCGGCGGCGATGGCCTTCTCCATGGGGATGAAGCTCGAGACGATCCGCCAGGGCCTCCGCACGTTCGACACGACGTTCTTCCAGGCGCCGGGCCGCACGAACGTCTTCAATGAGCATCCGTTCAAGGTCATCCTCGACTACGGCCACAACGCACACGCCGTCGAGGCGATGACGCAGCTCGCTGGGCGTCTCGACGTGACCGGTCGACGGATCGTCGTCGTCGCCGGCCCGGGCGACCGTCGTGATGAGGACATCCGCGACATCGCACGCACGGTTGCCGGTCACTTCGACCACTACATCTGCCGACGCGACGACTCGCTGCGCGGCCGCGACGGTGACGAGGTGCCTCGCATCATCGCCAAGACGCTCATCGCCGCGGGCGTCCCCGAATCGAGGATCACCGTGATCCCCGAGGAGCAGGCCGCAGTCGAGGCCGCGCTTCGCATGGGCCGCTCGGGCGATCTCCTGTTGATCTTCGGCGACGAGATCGTGCGCAGTTGGAAGCAGATCATCCACTTCCAAGCTGACGGCGCGCTACGGCCGGTGACGGCCGAGTACGCGATCCCCAAGGCGACAGCAGCGCCCGCGCCGGCCGGTGCGCGGGCACCGGGCGCGCCCGCACTCGGCGCGGTGCCCGCAGCCGGCGCGGTCCCCGAGCGCACAACGCACGACCTGGCTACGCTGGTGCGCGACGAACGCGGTGTGCGGCTCGCGCGTGAGAGCGACGACTGACCGCGCTCCCGATCGCCTCGACCGTCACTCCACCCTGGGAGGACTCGCGCCGGCTCTTCGGCGCGAGCCTCTGGCTCGACGCACCGGGCGTCGTCCTCGACGCGGCGCTCGATCCCGACCGCGCAGTGGACGAACTGGCCGCGTGGCGGCTCCGAGCGCAACGGATCACGAGCGCGATCGGCTGGCGCTCCACCTGCACGCTACGCCGCCGTGGCGATCGCGCCGCGCTCGCGCTCACGGCACCGATCGACGCCCTCATGACGGCCACTCTCGCGAACGAGTGGGCCTGGGCGGGCGCTGCCACCGACGGCGAGTCACGCGCATTGGCCACCATGGACCCGGCGGAGGAACGACTTCC
>JANOWT010000117.1:0-10344 GCA_031418115.1 Gemmatimonadota bacterium | reverse complement strand
GACGTGGGCTCGCAGTACACGCCCGCTGCCGGCTGGGCACAAGCGATCACGTATCACCGCGACACGCTCAGCGACAAGAGTTGGGCCGGTTCGATCGGCATCGCCCTCGGCGGCGACGCCTCGGTCGCGACCAACGGCTTCTGGTCGGCGCTCACCATGGCGACGACGCTCAAGCTCCCGATGCTCTTCTATATAGAGGACAACGACCTCGGCATCTCGGTGAAGGGCGAGATGCAGACGCCGGGCGGCAACATCGCGAAGAATCTCGCGTCGTTCGCCAACCTGTTCATCCGCGATGGTGACGGCACCGATCCAGCCGCAACGGCGACGCTCCTCAAGGAATGCGTCACCCACGTGCGCAACGGCGCGGGCCCCGCGCTGGTGCGCCTCACGGTGCCGCGCCTCTCTAGCCACTCGGGGCCTGACAATCAGAAGGGCTACCGCACCGACGCCGAGATCGCCGCCGATCAGGCGCGCGATCCGCTGCCGCGATTGCGCTCGTACCTCGTGCCGGCTCTCCTGAGCGCGGCCGACTGGAGCGCGCTCGAAGTCGAGGTGGCTCGCGACGTGGAACACGCACTCTCGGCAGCGCGAGCGCGCCCCGTGCCCGACGCCTCACGGATCGCCGAGCATGTGCGCGCCGAGGATGGCGACGGGACTCCTGAGGCGTTCGGTGGCGTACCGCGTGCGATCCGTCGCGATCTCGGAGGCAATGAGGTCCCGCGCGAGGACGGCGAGATGCTGCGCTTCGCCGAGGCGGTGCGACGCACGCTGCGACGAGAGCTCGAGGTGAATCCGCGCGTCGTCGTGTTCGGCGAGGACGTCGGCAAGAAGGGTGGCGTGCATCTCGTGACCGAGGGACTGCAGAAGCAGTTCGGCAACGCGCGCGTCTTCGACACGAGCCTGAGCGAAGAAGGCATCATCGGCCGCGCATCAGGGCTGGCGATCAGCGGACTCATGCCCGTCGCCGAGATCCAGTTCCGCAAGTACGCCGACCCGGCGACCGAGCAACTCAACAACACCGGCACCATGCGGTGGCGCACCGCGAACCGCTTCGCCGCGCCGATGGTGGTGCGCATGCCCGGCGGCTTCGGAAAGGACGTAGGCGACCCCTGGCACTCACTGAGCGACGAGGTGCGTTTCGCGCACGCGTACGGCTGGCAGGTCGCGATGCCCTCCAACGCCGCTGACGCGGTGGGCCTGCTGCGCGCCGCCATGCGTTCACCCGACCCGACGGTGTTCTTCGAGCACCGCTCGCTGCTCATGACCGGCGACGGCAGTGCGCGCTACCCTGGCGACGACTACGTGCTGCCGTTCGGCAAGGCGCGTCTCGTACAGGAAGGGCGCGCGCTCACTCTCGTTTCGTGGGGCGCTATGGTGCATCGCTGTGCCGAGGCAGCGGCGCGGTTCCCGGGTGACGTGGAGTTGATCGACCTGCGGACGATCTCGCCTTGGGATCACAGCGCCGTGCTGAGTTCGGTGACCAAGACCGGCCGTTGCCTGATCGTGCACGAGGACAACCTCACCGCGGGCTTCGGCGCCGAGGTCGCGGCGTTCGTCGCGCAGGAGGCGTTCTGGCAACTCGACGCGCCGGTGCAGCGGCTCGCGCCCAAGGATATTCCGATGCCGTACCATCCGGTGTTGCTCGATGCGGTCTTGCCCGATGCCGACCGGATCGCGATCACGGTCGAGGAGTTGCTCCGGGCTTGACCTCGTTCGGACCTGCGGCTAATGTCCGGCTCGCCCGACACTCGCACCGTGGTGCATTGATGGACCAGTCCCTGCCCAACGACATCTCGATCCGGCCCTGCCGGTACGCACCGAGCCTCAGCTCGGTCGTGCCTGTCACGGCTGGTGCTGTCGAAGCAGGGCCTCTCGGGTAGAAGCGACCGTTCGTGTCGCTCCCCGCGGATCAACGCCCTCCCTGCTTCGGTCTTGCAGGAAGGGCGTTCTCAATTCCGATCCCGATGAGGTTCCAGCATGCATAGCCCCAACAACGCGCTCTCCGGCGACACCGAGCCGAACGCCTGGCGCGACATTCGCGACGCGCTGCGCGGCACGCACCACGACTACACCAGCGGCCCGCTCGGTCGCGCGATCTTCCTGCTCGCCGTCCCGATGGTCATCGAGATGGCGATGGAAAGCATCTTCGCGGTGGTCGACGTCTTCTTCGTCGGCCGCCTTGGCGCGGCGGCGGTCGCGACCGTCGGGCTCACTGAGTCGTTGATGATCGTGATCTACACGCTCGCGTTCGGCCTGAGCATCGGCGCGACGGCGACCGTATCGCGTCGCATCGGCGAGAAGGACCACGATGGCGCTGGACGCGCAGCGGCTCAGGTCCTGGTGCTCGGGCTGCTCATCTCCGCAGTGCTCGGTGTGTTGGGCGCGATCTTCGCTCCGGAGCTGCTCGCACTCATGGGGGCCGACGACGAGGTGATCGCGATCGGGTCAGGCTACGCGCGCTGGATGCTCGGCGGCAGCTCGACCGCGTTCCTGCTCTTCGTGGTGAACGCCGTCTTTCGTGGCGCTGGCGATCCTGCTGTGGCGATGAAGGTCCTGATCGTCGCGAACACGATCAACATCGTCATGGACCCGGTGCTGATCTTCGGGCTCGGTCCCTTTCCTGAGCTTGGCGTGACCGGTGCGGCGATCGCGACGACGTTCGGCCGCGGCGTGGGCCTGCTGATGGCGCTCTGGATGCTCGCACGCGGCACCGGACACCTCGCGGTGAAGCGTTCGCACCTGAGCGTGGAACCCGCCACCATGTGGCGCATCGCACGACTGAGTGGGATGGGCACCTTCCAGGTCGCGATCGGTTCCATGAGCTGGATCGGACTCGTGCGCGTGGTCTCGAGTTACGGCGCGACGGCGATGGCCGGCTACACGATCGCGATCCGGCTGGTGATCTTCGCATTGATGCCGGCGTTCGGACTCGGCGGTGCCGCGGCGACGATGGTCGGCCAGTCACTCGGCGCGGGCAAACCGGAGCGCGCCGAGCAGGCGGTCTGGACTGCGGCCAAGTACGACGTGGTATTCCTCAGTGCGATCGGGTTGATCTTCCTGCTCTTCACGCCGCAGATCGTGGGGCTCTTCACGAAGGACGCAGCGGTGGCGGGGGTAGCGATCTACGGCTTGCGCGTGATCTCGCTCGGCTTCCCGCTGTTCGCCGCAGGCATGGTGCTCGAGCAGTCGTTCAACGGCGCTGGTGATACGTGGACGCCGACCTGGCTCAACCTGTTCGCGTTCTGGATCATCCAGATCCCGTTGGCATGGTTCCTCGCAGGGCCGATCGGGCTGCATGAGCGCGGCGTGTTCATCTCGGTGACCGTTGCGTACTCGGTGCTCGCGATGGCGAGCGGGGTGCTGTTCCGGCGAGGGAAGTGGAAGACGAAGTACGTTTGAACTGCTGATGGGAGTCGGTCGGGCTGAATGATGTGTTCCCGAGCGAATGGCCGTCGTTCCGCTTCGCGGCAGGACGACGTCCGTCGCGGGGTGGTACCGGGTGTGCTGCCCTACCCGGCCACCCCGCGATCCTAGCGGTTACGGCTGCTTGCGGCCCGGCTGCCCCGGGACGCCGCCGTTCTCATCATTGGTCGGACGGCGATGGTTCGAGTTGCCTGGGTCGCAACCCTCGGGACCGTTGCCCACGCCCTGGTTGCACTTGTCCTTATCCTGGCCGCCGTTGTTCGGCGGGAAGCTGCCGCCTTCGCAGCCGGTCAACTCGGTGCCCGTGACCGTCACGCCGGCCTGCGAGTACACGTTGCCGTAGAAGGTCCCGCGGGTGAGCGTGATCGCTTGACCAGCGAGGATCGTGCCGATGAAGCGTGAATCGGTCAACGTCGCCGCTTCGGCGACCCACCACGTCACGTTGCACGACACCGCGCCACCGGCCATGAGGACGGTGAAGTTCGTGCCAGTGAGCGCGCCGGTTCCGCTCGTGCCGATCTTGAAGGTCCACGTACCGTTCGCCGGGCCCGCGAGGGTGAGCACGCCTGTCAGTGCGGCCGCGGCATCGAAGCAATACGAACCCGGCGCGAGCGAGACACCGCTCAGCGTGCCGGTCAGGACGGTGCAGGCTTCGTTGGGCACGGGCGCCACCGCGTCGTATCGCGCGACGAAGGCCTCGTACGCCTGGACGGCGGCGGCGTCACCGACGTGAACGGAGCCCGTCACCGGGCAGTTGGTCAGCGTCACGTCGCCGGTCGGCGCCGCGAAGAAGGTGCCGACATCACCGATGATCGTGCCATCGGTGCAGGTGGCGGCGGCGTTGCCGAGTACGGTGAAGCTCGATACGGAGGACCTGGCGAACGAGAGATCGCTGCTGAGGATCGATGCTGCGGGACCGGTCGCGGTCTCGCTGCAGGCGGCGGTGATCAGCGCGAGCGCGACGCTGAGGCGGGTGAAGCGGGACGTCGAGCGGCGAGTTCGCGTGCTCGGCGTCAGGGTGCGATGCTGCGACATGTTGAACCTCTGGGACTGCGGTGGGTGCATTCAGCCGTGAGGCGCGACGCGTCCGTCGACCTTCGGTTGCGTACGATGATCGGGTGCAAAGGGAGGATAGGACGCGCCTCAGCGCGCGCACATCGCACGAACGGATGAAGATAGAATGAGTATTCGTCACGACGTGATATTGCTCGCGACAAATGACGCTGCGTAGCACATGCCGCGGACGTCGACCATTCATACGCCGACTGATGCGCCGACTCTTGTCCATGAGTTGGATCGGACTCGTGCGCGTGGTCTCGAGCTGCGGTGCGACAGCGATGGCGGGGAAAGTGGAAGACGAAGTAGGTCTGAACTGCGAATGGGAGATGGGAGATGTGAGGGGGCCGCTCGGTCGGGCGGCCCTTTCTCGTTGCGACGTTGCCGCGGCGCCCGCGCGGCATGAACTTCCGTGGGCACGAACCGCGTTCTTCTCGTACGACGGGTCCGCCATGCGCTACATCGTTTTCGCGATCGTGTACGGATTGGGTCTGTACGTCGCAGCGACCACCGCGGCGGCCAGCCCTTTCTTCGGCGTGCTGACGCTTGGGTTTCTCGTCGGCGCGCCTATCGGGATCGGATTCCTCGTGGCACGGGGTCTCCGGAGCGCTCACCCCCTCGTCGCGACCTTCGCACCCTGGATCCCGATCGCGATCATCATCGCGGTCCTGCTCCTCACGGGCATGGAGGGGATGATCTGCGTCGTGATGGCGCTCCCACTCATGCTCGGCGGCGCGCTTGCCGGTGGGCTACTGGCACATCTCCGGCGGGCGCGCGCATCGCGCAACGATCTCGGCGCCGTGCTCCTGCTCCCGATCGCGCTCATGCCGATCGAGCGCCGCCTCACGCCGACCGATCTCGCGTCGACCACGGAGAGCTCGATCGTGATCGCCTCGACACCGACGCGCGTGTGGGACGAGATCGCGTCGGTCGACACGATCCGCGCCGAGGAGCGCGGTCTCGCACTCTACACGGCGATCGGCTTCCCCGCACCGCTCGCTGCCACGCTCGACATCGCGCAGGAGGGCGGCGTTCGTCGCGCGAGCTTCGAGCATGGCGTGCTCTTCATCGAGACCATCACCGACTGGGAGCCTGAACGGTTCCTCGCGTTCGCGATCGATCCCGTGTTCGACGAGACGGCGCCCGCGCTCGACCCGCATGTGCGGATCGGCGGTGAGTTCTTCGACGTGCTCGAGGGCTCGTACACCATCGAGCCGATCGACTCCATGCAGGTGCGACTCGTGCTCCGCAGCCAGCATCGCGTGCGGACGCGATTCAACACCTACGCGGGCTGGTGGGCCGACCGCATCATGTCGAGTGTGCAGGGGGAGATCCTGCGCGTGATCAAAGCGCGCGCTGAGCGTACGGACCGCGCGCCCAAGGTGGCGATCCGCGCGGCGACGGTCGCGCGTCTCGCACGGGAGCGGGCCGACGTGCGCAGCGCGAACTCACTCGACGTGGGGTTCTCGGTGGTCGGCGTGCTCGACGGCCGTACGGATGTGTATCGCGACAGCGTGGTCGTACTCGTGCGCGACGGCGCGCTCCGTGCGCAGCGCCTGGAGACGGAACAGACACTCGACTCGGTGACCGCCTCGCTCGCGTTCACGTCGGGTGCGAGCTGGAGCGAAGGGCCGGCGAGCAACGCCCTCGTCCTCGAGCTGCCGAATACCGAGGGCCAGCAGATCGCGCTCGGCCCTATGCGGCGGTTCACCATCGCGCGGTCGGCGGGCGAGTCGCTCGAAGGTCGGTGGGTGGTGTTCACGTTCTACCTCACGGTGCCCAAGACGGCGGAGAATCCGTATGGGACGGCGTGGACCTACGCGCACGCGAGGACGCCGCTCGGCGCGCGTTGAACTCAGACCCCACTGAATCACCCCGGGATTGCCAGAAGCTTCGGGCCACGAGTTACGCGCCAACGGAACGTACCCGTTGGCGATACCACGGTACCGGCGCGGAGTATCCGTGACCCCATCCTCCGCGGGTGCACTCTTGCCTCAACCGCCGAGCCGAGCATACGCTATGGGCATGCCAGTACTGCAGCAGGTCGAATGGACCGCGGCGCAGGCGATCGCGCTGCCGTCTGACGGGAACCGCTACGAAGTGCTCGATGGGGAGCTCTTCGTGACGCCGGCGCCGACGTGGGGGCACCAGGCGGTGATCGAGGAGCTCTTCCCGCGACTCAAAGCATACGTCGCGGAGCGGGGGCTGGGCTGGGCGAAGCTGTCGCCGGCCGATCTGGTCTTCTCGCCTCGGCGGTTGGTGCAGCCGGACATCTTCGTGGTACCGGCGCGCGAGGCAGGGGCGCCGAGCGGATGGGCGGACGTGACGTCGCTCCTGCTCGCCCTCGAGGTCCTTTCGCCGAGCACGGCACGCGCGGACCGGCACCGGAAGCGTCTGATCTACCAGGAACAGGGCGTCGCGGAATACTGGATCATCGATGCGGCTGCGCGGCTGGTGGAGCGGTGGCGACCGGCGGACTCGCGTCCGGAGCAGATCGTCGAGACGCTCGTGTGGCAACCGGATCCGACGGTCGCTGGCTGGCGTGTGGAGCTTCCGGCGTTCTTTCGCGCGGTGCATGACGAAGGGGCGCGTCCCGGAGACTGAGTCGCGAACCGCTTCGGCGTGCGCGACGAGGAGGGCGTTCACCGCGTGAGCATCTGGATGTCCGGCGCGATTCAGTCCGCCGACTGGGCGATGATCCCGCCCAACGCGCCGCGATGCTCACGGGTGTTGGCCCAGTCCTCCTCGGATCGCGGCAGGAAGAAGGATCCGGTACGACGATCCTGCAGGAGCGCGCCGGGCTCACGACGGGTGTTGGCGGCGATGAAGAGATCTGCCGCCGCGATCATCCGTCGAAAATGCTGCGCCGCCTCTTCGACGCTGTAGGCGCCGGTGAAGCGCAGATACGCGGCATCCTCGGGCGTCAGGGTGCGACGACGGAACTGCTCCAGGTACGACGAGGGATTGAGCCCGGGATTCTTCTCGACCACGGCCCACACCAACGCGGCAAACGGCAGGATGTGCGTATCGGCGAAGATCGCATCGACCACATCACGTGGCTCGCGGCGATTCGCCAGCGCGACGAGCTTGTTGATCGCGAGGTCGATCGGGTGCAGCATGACACCACCACCCGGAATGGCGACGAGCGGGAGGAATCGCCAGGACGATTCATGCGCCCAATCGAGGATCGTGGACTCTCCATCGCGTCGCACCACCGCGCTCACGAAGCCGCGATGCTCGGCGATCGTGCTGACCTCGTACCCGGCGCCCCGCAACACGTCGGCATCGACGACGAACGTCCGATTCGCCGTATCGGCGGCGCCGTGGAAGAAGTCGAGATCGTTGCTGAAGCGCTCACCGGCCGGGCCGAGATGCAGCGCGGCGCCGCCCGCGAGATACGACTCGTCGGAACGCTGAGGGGCGAGGAGCGCGAGGACGGAGGCCTGGAAGGCGGTGAGCGGCATGGCGACTGACCGGAGGCTACGTGGAAGTCGGCAACAGCATCTGCTCGAGTCGGGCGGCGGCGCGCCACTCGGCTCGCCCCCCGTGCTTCCGCAAGCCGTCGGCCACCCAAGGGACTTCGTCGATGCCGATGACGAGGTCCGGCCGGGCCCACCAAAAACATGTCAAGTAGTTGGCACGGAACAGTTTACGAGCCTCACGCACGCAGACCATGGCACGCGCGCTCTCGGGACTGAGCGTGCGTCGGCTTCGCAATCCGCCGAGTCGACCGGCGTCGGCCGTGGTCATCTTCCTTCGCATGTTCTATCATAAGCGCTTATGATGCGGTCAGCAAGGGAATATTCGTGTCAAGACCACTGAGCACGCCTAGGGCGTCGTCCGCGGCCAGAACCGATCGAGGCGCGTGAACATCGCCGCGAACGCGTCGATCCCATCCCACAGGTTCTGCAGGCGGATGTTCTCGTCTTTGGCATGCTGATTGTCGTCGTGGTTCGCGATCGGGAAGACGATCAGCGGCACGCCGAGCGTGTGTTCGAAGACGGCGGTGGGCAGGCTGCCACCCATCGTGGGGACGCGCAGGATCGGCTTCCCGAGCATCTCATCCATCGCGCCGAGGAGTGCGGTAGCGAGTGGGGAGTCGGCACTGACCCGTGTGGCCTCGTCGCCCCCGCCCCAGACCAGCCGGACGACCTTGCGGTGGGTCAGTCGTTCCTGGTCGGTGGCGGCGGAGTGGGTGACGTACCAGCCGTTGGCGGTGAGATGCGCTTCGACGAGTTGGCGGATCCGCTCCGGCGTCTGCCTCGGCACGAGTCGGAAGTCGATCGAGGCCTTTGCCTCGGTCGCGATCGCGTTCGCCGCCGCACCCTCCACGTTGCCCGCGCGGATGCCGCGCACGTTCAGTCCCGGGAGCAACAGGCGCTCGGCGAGCAGCGCGTCGTTCGCTTCGGTGCCGCCGAGCAGGAGTTCCTCGCGGAGCGCCGAGTCGGGTCGGGGCAACGCGCGCGCCGCGGCGATCTCTTTGGGAGTCGGCGGCGTGACGTCGTCCTGGAAGCCCTTCACCAGTATCCGGCCGTCGGCATCGCGCAGCGAGGTGATGAGCTCGGCGACCAGGATCCCCGGATTCGGCGCCCAGTTGCCGTAGTGGCCGCTGTGGAGTGCGCGACTCGGTCCATAGACCGTGAGTTCGAGTCCCATCGATCCCCGCACACCCAGCACCACCTGCAGCTGCCGGCTCGCGTGGACCGGTGAGTCACAGAAGATCCAGCCGTCGCTCGCGAGGAGCGCGGCGTGGGTCTTGAGCGTCTGCTCGAGGTGCACCGACCCTGACTCCTCTTCGCCTTCGAAGAAGAACTTGAGGTTGACGCTCGGCGACTCGCCGGTCGCCTTGAGGGCGTCGAGCGCGGTGAGGATCGCGATGATCGGGGCCTTGTCGTCGCCGGAGCCGCGGGCGAAGACGCGTCCTTCGGGATCGAGGCGCCCGGAGTCAGGGAGCGGAGTGTCGATCCACTTGCCGTCGCGCTGCACGCGGAACGCCGGGGTGAATGGCGCGCCGCCCTGCCACTCGCTCGCGTTCACGGGCTGGCCGTCGTAGTGCGCGTAGAGGACGATCGTCCGAGTGTCCTTCGGGGCCTTTAGTTCGCCGTAGACGACGGGCGGACCGCCTGGGGTCTCGAGCAGTCGCGTCGCGATGCCGCGGCGTTGCATGAGCGCGGCGATCGCCGTGGCGTTGCGACGGAGCGCGGCCGTGTCGCGCGTGATGTTGGGGAGCGCCAGCAGCGCATTCATCTCCCGGACGATCGCGACCTCACGCGTGGCGCGCCAGTCGCGGACGGATCCGCTCGCGCGTTGGGCGAGCATCGTCGTCGGTGCGACGAGAGCGAGCAGTGCGGTAGCGATGCGCATGGTACTCCAGAATGGCGGAGCGTGAAGGAAGGGGCGTTCGCCGCGAACGGGCAAGGGGTATCCTCCGGCGCGCGCTGTGACCAGCTTCAAAGGTCCCCACCTATCCGACCGAGGCCGTCGACGTGCAGATCCTGGCAGGCATCGCATTCGGGTTCGCGGCGGTGGGAGTGCTCTTCCTGGCCCTCGCGGCGCGCGTCTTCAAGAAGGGGCGCTGGATCGGCGGCATCGGCCGCACCGGCACCGGGGCGCTCTTCGTCTCGCTCGCCGCGCTGTTCGCGACGCTCGGCGCGTCGACGCAGGGATACCGCGGTCTCACCCAGGAAGAGCTCGCGGTCACCGTCACGACCATTCCGACCGGGCCCCGCGCCTTCCAGGCGTTCCTCGAGTTCCCGGACGGGCGAGACACCACCCTGCACGTGCTCGGCGACCAACTGCTCGTGGATGCGCACATCCTGAAGTGGCACTATCTGGGCAACGTGATCGGATATCACACACAGT
>JANOWT010000116.1:0-2893 GCA_031418115.1 Gemmatimonadota bacterium | reverse complement strand
TGCTGGGCGACGTGCAGCGGCGCACGCTCGTGTCGAGCGGCGGCACGACTTTCCTCGTGGATCGGCTCGAGAAACGGGGTCTGGTCGAGCGGCGGCTATGCGAGACCGATCGGCGGGCGCGGTATGCGGCGCTCACGCCTGCGGGCCGCGCGCTCATGGCCGAGATCTTTCCGGCGCATGCTGAAGCCATCCGGCGTGCGATCAGTGGTCTGGGGCTGCCGGACCAGCGCGCAGCCACCGACCTTCTGCGCGTCCTGGGGCATGAGGCAGCTGTCCTGAGCCTTCCGGGCGAGTAACCCGCGGTACCCGCGCGAAAATGGGCTTGACTTGATTATTCTCACTGCTTAATATCTCAGTTGTAAGAGATTAACCAGTCGAGGTAACATGCCGGGCCTGCAGACACTCGGATTCCACCACATCACGCTCGTCGCCTCTAACGCCGGCCGTACGCTCGCGTTCTATCACGACGTGCTCGGGCTCCGACTCGTGAAGCAGAGTGTGAACCTCGATGATCCGGGGAGCTACCACCTCTACTTCGGGGACTCGACCGGCGCGCCGGGCACGATCGTGACGTTCATCGAGCAGCCGCAGGGACCCCGCGGCCACTACGGTGTCGGCGGCGTGCACCACCTCGCGTTCAGCGTGCCGACGTACGACGGACTGCTCAGGTGGAAGCGGCGCCTGCAGGACCTCGGCATGTCAGCGAGCGGACCGATGCCTCGCGGCTACTTCACGTCGCTCTACTTCCGCGATCCGGACGGGCAGGTACTCGAGATCGCGACGGCGGGCCCAGGGTACGCGATCGACGAACCGATCGACGCACTTGGTCGTGGCGTGATGTCGCAGAAGCCGTCGCAGTTGCCGGGGACGCGCAATGAGGCGGAGATCGCTCGGACGACGCATCCGGAGCCGGTGCCGTCGATCACGGCCGACATGCAGTTGACGGGACTGCACCACATCACGGGCATGACCGACGACATCGAGCGTGCGAGCGACTTCTACGAGCAGGCGCTCGGGCTCAAGCTGGTGAAGAAGACGATCAACCAGGACGACCCCGACACACCGCACTGGTTCTGGGCGAACTACGACGGCGCCCGGGTACTGCCGGCGAGTGCCTGGACCCTGTTCGGTTGGTCGCCGCGGCATCCGAAGGCGCGCGGTGGGATCGGACAGACGCATCGCGTGGCGTTCCGCGCGGCGGACGGCGCCGAGCAGTTGGCCTGGCGTGAGCACCTGCTCACGATGGGCCTCGAGGTCTCGCCGGTGATGGACCGCAGCTACTTCCAGTCGATCTACTTCTCGGCGCCGGACGGTCAGTTGTTGGAGATCGCGACGGACGGGCCCGGGTTCTGACGCGGATGAAGGATGAAGGATCACCTACGAATGACACCACACCACACCCAGAAGAGGAGCTCACAATGCAGTGGACCATCGACAACACCCATGCCCTCGTCGAATTCTCCGTGAAGCACATGGCGATCTCGACCGTGAAGGGACACTTCAAGTCCTTCACCGCGACCGGCGAGACCAACGACGCGGGCGTGCCGACCGCAGTGCAGATGGAGATCGACGCAGCGAGCGTCTTCACGAACAACGACCAGCGCGACGGTCACCTCAAGTCCGACGACTTCTTCGGCGTCGAGACGTACCCGACGATCTCGTTCAAGTCGACGAAGATCACCGGTACCGGCGACGATCTCACGATCGTGGGCGACATGACGATCAAGGGCATCACGAAGTCCATCACGCTCACCGGCGAACTGTCGCGCACCGTGACTGATCCCTGGGGCAACCAGCGCAACTCGCTCGCGGTGACGGGCAAGCTCTCGCGTGAGGCCTTCGGGCTCGTCTGGAACATGGCGCTCGAGTTCGGCGGGTTGATGGTCTCGGACGAAGTGAAGCTGCACATCGAGGCGGAAGCGGTGGCGCTGGTGGCGGCGGCGGTGTGAGATGCTGGTGTGAGGTGGGAGGTGTGAGGTGGGAGGTGCTACGCCTGCAACCTCACACCTCACACCTCATACCTCACACCTCACACCTGTCTCGCTCTCGTACGCATGGGACCACTCGTAGCGCGCGCGAGCCGCACGGCGTAACGTTCGCGGACCTCTCTCCGGAGCTGTTGCGACGTGCGTACGACAAAGATCCTCTTGATGGCGGGGCTGTTCGGCTCAGTGCTCCTGAACACCGCGGTCGAGGCACAGGGTAGCACGCCGGCCGCGCGCCACAACGTACGCACGGCCCGTCTCGCGATCCGCAACGCAACGATCATCGACGGCAACGGCACTCCGGCGCGCGGGCCCGCGGACATCCTCATCGTCGGCGATACGATCGCTCAGGTGGTCTGGCTCGATCCGGTCGCGTTGCGCGCAGGTCGCGCTCGGCGGCCAGCAGCCGATGCCGAGATCGACGCGACCGGCAAGTTCGTGCTTCCCGGGCTGATCAACGCGCATGCGCACCTGCAGTCGGAGCGCTCGGGCCGTCCACAGCCCTACGAGTACTCATTCAAGCTCTGGCTCGCGTCCGGGATCACGACCGTCCGTGAGGTGGGTGCCGACACCAACGCCGGCCTGCTCGCGGCGCGCGCGGCCGAGCGCGCGGGGACGGCGATCTCGCCGCGCATCTATGCCTACCTGAGGTTCGGCAACGCGCGCACGCCAGAGCTCGCACGGGCACGCGTGCGCGCCCTCAAGGCTGAAGGCGCGGACGGGATCAAGATCACCGGACTCGACCGCGACATCCTGGCGGCGATGCTCGACGAGGCGAAGAAGGTCGGACTGCGCGTCGCGCACCACGTTGGTGTCGAAGAGACGAATGTCTGGGACGACATCGCCGGCGGCACGACGACGATCGAGCACTGGTACGGGATCCCCGACGCGGCGATCCGCGACAAGCG
>JANOWT010000115.1:0-1966 GCA_031418115.1 Gemmatimonadota bacterium | reverse complement strand
CGCGATCTGGTCCACTGACTCGGATAACACGTACGCGCGATAGTCACGCGTGGGCTGCGCCGACGCACTCGTCGCTGCGACGGCAACGGCAACGGCGGCGGCCCGCGCGACCGCACGCGCCGTCGCCGTCGCGCGCGACCGCATCGTCATGGCACCACGGGCGTCTTGGGTACGATCCGGACGATCCAGAGCCCACTGTGATCGTCGTTCACGTAGGCCAGCCCGTCGCGCACGACCACGCCCCAGGTCATCGCCGAGTTCTTCACGACGCCGTCCATGTCGGCGGTGTTGAAGGCGCCGATCTCCCGTCCCTGCGCGCGCAGGTCACCGCGCAGTTCGCCCGAGATGTCGAAGACGCGGAAGCCGGCGTTGTACGCCCCCATGTAGAGCGAATCGCCGGCGACCCAGACGTTGTGCACACCGCCATACTCGGGCTCGTAGAACGCGACCGAGCGGGGCTTGGTGATGTCGCTCACGTCGACCACCTGCAGCCGGCCGTACGCGCGACCGGCCCACGTCGGCGTCACGCCCTTGGGCGCATTCGCCGGGAAGACCTCGTCGGCGATGAAGACATAGTTCTTGTGACGCCAGGCCGTGTGCGTGCCGCGGATGAAGCCCGCGCCGCCGTCCACCTCGGTCTGCTTATAGAGCGCGTTGAGGTCGTACTTGAACTGCGAGACCATCACCGGGTTGGACGGTGTTCCGCCGCGGATGCCATTGCCGACGTCGACGATGACGAGTCCTTCGTTCCACCACGACGCGTAGAGCAGACCGTCCTGGATGTCGATGTCGTGCAGCGAGCGGGCGGCGACGGGCTGGCTCGTAGGTGACCACCGTCCCACTTCGCGCGGATGGTACGGGTCGTCGATGTTGAGCACGTGCAGCGCGCCCGTGCCGTCGTTGGTGATGAACACATGCTGGCCGTACTTGGCGTCCTTGTAGATGAACGACGAATGCACGCCGGCCGTGACTCCGTCAGTGAACTCCGAGATCACCTTGGGATGGAGCGGGTCCTCGAGCGACGCGAAGACGACGCCATTCTTGCGGTCCGACGCTCCTTCGCGCGTGTGCACGAGGAACTTGCCGTCGGGCGTTGTCATCACATCGTTCACGCGACGCGTGTTGGAGATGAGTGAATCGACGACGACCGGATGCGCGGGGTCGGAGATGTCGATCACGAAGAGCGCGTCACCGCCGCCGCCCGAGCCGAGGTAGGCGACCTTGCCGTTGGGATGGAGCCAGACCTCTTCGGTCGTGAAGCGCGAGCGCGCGAGGCGACCCACCAACTCCAGCGGCCTGCGCACGTCACGCGGCGCGAGTGTGACCATCGCTTCGGCGGTGCGATTGCCGAGCGAAGCCGTGACCGTGTACTGGCCCGCTTCGTAGCCGACGAACGCGCCGTCCCCTTCGATCATCCCCTGACCGGGATTGAAGCTCCAGACGGGCGTGAGGCCTTCGATCGCCTTGCCGGTGGCATCCTTCGCCACGGCCTTGAAGCGGATGACATCGCCGGTGCGGGCATCGATGACATCGGGCGTCACATTGAGCGTGCTCACCGCGGTCGCGAGGACCTGCACGGCATGGGTCTGCTGCAGCGCACCGACGCTCGCGGTGATCGACGCGCGACCGGCCGCGACAGCGGTCACTAGACCGGCCTCGGTGACCCGCGCGACGGCGACGTTCGACGACTTCCATGTCACGCGGTCGTCGCGCAGATCGTCGAGACGCGAGAAGACCTGTGCGCCGAGGCGGATGCGTTGTCCTGGCACGAGCCGCGCCGGCAATGGTGCGATGGCGATGCGCGCTGCGGGTCCGGGCACCATCCGTACTTCGAAGCGCAGCACCTTGGGCTGCTCACCGGGCAGGATGCCGACGACGACCACGGGCAGTGTGCCGGTGGAGCCTGAGATGAGGAGGCCCGTTTCGTCGACGCGTCCTTCGAACCGCGCGCCGGACTCGCGAGTCC
>JANOWT010000114.1:0-8881 GCA_031418115.1 Gemmatimonadota bacterium | reverse complement strand
GCTGGGACCTGCGCGACGACGCCGAAGCACTCGCCTGCTGGCTCGGCGAGGCCGACGATGACGTACGGAACGCACTGCTCGCGCGCGTGAAGCGCGACGCCGTGGTGTTCGACGTCGGCGCCAACGTCGGATGGTGGACCGTCCCGCTCGCGCGGCGGCTTGCGCCAGGCGGCGGCCGTGTGGTCGCGTTCGAACCGGTGCCCGCGAACCGCGCGCGGCTCGAGTGGGCGGTGCAGGCCAATGCGGTGCAGGGAAGCGTGCAGGTCGTGCCCGTCGCGCTCGGCGATGCGCCCGGCGAGCTCGGCATGTGGCTCAAGTCCGAGGAGACGGGCGCCGGCAGCGGTACCGCGGCGCTCGTCACCGGCTCAGGGACGGCGCACCTGCGCGTGCCGGTCGTGACACTCGATCAGTGGACGGCCGATCACAGGATTGACCGCTGCGACCTGATGAAGCTGGATATAGAAGGCGCCGAACTGATGATGCTGCGTGGCGCCGAGCGGTTCGTCGCGGAAACGCGGCCGTTGATCTTCGGAGAGTTCGAGGCGTACTGGCTCTCGACGTTCGGCGTCTCATTTCTCGACGTCGCGGCTTGGGCGGAGCGGATGAACTACCGGATGCTCAAGTGGGAGCCGGCGCAGGGGCGCTTCGTGCCGCTGACTGCGGTCGCGGTGGGGGTTCAGGATGTGCTTCTCGAGCCAGCCTGACCAGCAGAAGAGAGATGGGAGAGGGAAGATGTGAGAGGTAAGAGGTGAGAGGTGAGAAACCGTGCAAGGAAAGAAGGCCGCCCGAACGGGCGGCCTCCTCACACCTCACACCTCACTTCTGCAGTTAACTCACAGCCCCGCCAGCAACGCATCATTGGACGTCGTCCCTGCGATCCGCTTGATCAACCACTCCATCCCCGCCTGCGGCGGCATCTGCTGCAACCCGCGCCGCAGCGTGTAGATCGCGTCGATCTGCTCCGCCTTGTAGAGCTTCTCTTCGCGTCGCGTGCCTGACGTCGCGATGTCGAACGCCGGGAAGATGCGCTTCTCCGAGAGTGAACGGTCGAGCTTGATCTCGCAGTTGCCCGTGCCCTTGAACTCCTCGAAGATCACGTCGTCCATGCGCGAACCGGTCTCGACGAGCGCCGTCGCGATGATCGTGAGCGAGCCGCCGCCATGTTGCGGCAGGATGTAGCGCGCCGAGCCGAAGAAAGCCTTGGGCCGTGCCATCGCTGACGTGTCGAGGCCGCCCGAGAGTGTGCGGCCGGTGCCGCGCTCGGCCGTGTTGAATGCGCGGGCCATGCGCGTGAGCGAGTCGAGCACGATCACCACGTCCTTGCCCTGTTCCACCAGACGACGCGACCGCTCGAGCACCATCTCCACCACTTCCACATGTCGCTTGGCCGGTTGGTCGAAGCTCGACGCGACCACTTCGCCAACGCCCCACGAGATCGCCTCGCTCACTTCCTCAGGGCGTTCATCCACGAGGAGGATCAACAGCGTCGCCTCGGGATGGTTCGCGGCGATGCCTTCGGTGATCGCCTGCATGAGCATCGTCTTGCCGGCGCGCGCCGGTGCGACGATGAGTGCGCGCTGACCATAGCCGATCGGCGCGATCAGGTCGATCGCGCGGCGCGTGAGTTCGGGACCGCCCTTCGCGGGACGACCGGTCTCGAGCGTGAGCTTCCGCTCCGGGTACGATGCGGTGAGCGTCTGGAAATCGGTGCGTTTGAGATCAGCGTTGGGTTCCTGACCATTGATCTGAACGATCTCGGCCACTGCGAGTCGGCCACGTTGATCACGGCCGGTGCGCGCTTCGACGGAGTCGCCGCGGCGAAGGCCGAACTGCTTCACCAGGTATGGCGGCACCCAGGTGTCATTCGGTTCCGCGAGGTAACTGAACTCGGCGCGACGAATGAAGCCTGCGTCACGCGCCGGATCGAACCATCCGATGGTCTCGCCGTCGACCACGAGGATGACCGGCGGACCCTGATCGCCACCACCGCGCGGCTCGCCGCGGTCGGGACGCTCGCCACGGTCATTGCGGTGACCACGCTCAGGGCGGGGTCCGCGGTCGGGACGAGGTCCGCGATCAGGACGATCGCCGCCGCCCGCCGGACGCTCGCCGCCACGTTGTTCGGGACGCTCGCCACTGCGACCACGTCCGCGCTGCCGGCGTCCGCGCCGGCCACGGCCGCTGCGATCACCGCGCTCGCCATTCTCCTCCGGAGGTCGGTCGCCATTCTGCGGTTCGCGAGACGCGCCATTGTTGGCCGCGTCGGTGCGTTCACCGTTGGCCGGCGTGGACTCGGAAAGGTCCGTTGCAGGTGCACTCGGCGCCTCGTACGCTGGCGCCCGGGCGGGCGCGGCAGCAGGTGCCTCGCCTGACTCAGAGGCATCGCGATACGGATCGGCTTCGGAGTTGGCTTCGGACGTGGCTTCGGACGTGGTTTCAGATGCGACTTCGCCCTTCTTGGGGCGCGCACCACGCCCACGGCGGGGCGGACGACGGCTTTCTGTCATTAATACGGGTGTGGGACCACGAGGGTCGTTGCGGAGAGCGCAACCGCGTTCAGCGATGTGGAGCGAGCGTTCAGACGTATCCGGCCAAGTCCCGGCCAGTCTGCCGGGGGGGCGCCGCGCTCAAGGGCACGGCGGGGGAGCGTCTGAGAAGCGCGTTCGTCCGGTGGGCTAGGCCTCACCATGACGAGCGGTGCATGGAGTATGGGTGGTCAGGGCGCGGGGCGCAACCCTTACCGCCAGGTGCCTTCCGATCGATGCGTTCCAGTAGCCCCCTGCCACCATCGGGCCAACTAGACCTGCGACGACGGAATGCGCTCGCGCACGATCTTGATCACCCGTCGGCAGAGCAGGAGCGAACGCTCGACCGACCCCCGGTGCGACTCGCTCAGCTCCTCCATCTCGAGCAACTGCAGCTCCGCCAGCAACCCCGCCAGCGGGTTGTTCAACGAGTGCTGGAGCCCCTTCTCTCCCTCGGGAGATGTCACCTTCGCTCCGGTGCCACGGGTGGGATGCAGCGAATACCTTTACTGATGGTCCGCTCTGCACCCGATGCGCGCGCCGCCGTAGCGGCCGCCGTGAAGGATTATCGCTCCGAAGCCGATATTCCTAGCCTTCTCGCCCGACTCGACGCCATCTGCGCCGAGACGGCAAGCCCCGCCGACCTTGTCGCAGCGGTCGAGCCCTTCCGCGAGATGCATGAGGTCGCCGGGCCCGTGTACGAGCGCGTGGTCGAGCGCGAGCCGGAGAACGCCGCCGCGCTCGTGGCCCTCGCCAACGCCTATTGGCTCACCGGCCGCGGCCCCGACGTGGTCGGCCAGATCGCTTCACGCGCGCTCACCGCCGACCCCTCCAATCGCGCCGCCTGGCACCTCTGGGCACTCACTGAGTCGTCACCGCGCGGTCGCATGACACGCTGGCATCAGGTGACGATGCGCTTTCCCGACGACAAGCTCGCCCACGCCGCTCTCGCCGACAACGCGACGAGCGTCGCGAGCGCCGAGAATGACTCGGTCGCGCTCAAGCTCGCGGTGGGGACCTACGAGATGTTGCTCGCGACCGCCGAGTCGGCGGACGAGAAGTCAGCACTCGCGTCGGCGCTGGGGACGATCAAGAAGTGGAGTTTCTGAGCGCGTGATCTACCGGCGCGGTCCCGCGACATAGCGCGTGCCGCGACGATCCAACTGGTCGAGCATCGTCTCGAGTTCCTGCGCGAACACCTGTACCCGCGGGATCAGCAGCGGATCGAACAACGTGTCGAACGGACTGTACGACGGCCCACCGCCGACCCTGAGCACGGCGTCGATCTCATACGCGGTCGTGCGCCCGGTCTTGGCGTCGCGCCACGATCCGCGCTGCAACAGCGCACGGTCCTTGGGCCAGATCCCGAGCGGCAGCGCCAGAGTACGCATCCGGTAACCTGCCATGCCCGAGTCCACCGCCAGCTGTGCGCGCGCGATCTGTTCCTGCACCATCGCGCTGCTCATCTTGCCGAGATTCGCGTGCCAGAGCGTGTGATTGCAGAGCTCATACCCACGTTCGGCCAGGTAGCGTACCTTCTGGAGTCGCCACGCCGAGCGCTGACCCTGAATGCCTTTGTCGCCGAAGAAGGCGTGACCTTCGGTCGCCGACGGCAGCACGCAGAAGACCGCGCGCCCCTTCCACTCCGCGTGCTTCGCCGCGAACGCTTCCCAGATCCCGACGGCCGACGTGGGATCGACGCGCACCGAATCGCCTGAAGCGTTGAAGCGGAACTGGCCCGGCGACGCGTCGTCGAAGGTGATCACGACCGGCGTCATGCCCGGCGCGACGTCGATCTGCTTGGTGACGAGCTGTCGCACGGTGATCGGGCGGTATCCGCGGGCGTGCAGCAGTTCGAGGTCACGCGCGAAGCGCTGGTAGCTGCGTGACCAACGGCCTTCGCGGTCGCCGATCAGATGGTACTCGAGCACCGGGATCACGCCGAGCTGGTTCGGCGCGCGCGTCGGCGCCGGCCTGGCAGCGGGCTCTTGGAACGCGAGCAGCGGCACCACGGCCGCAACGAGCACGACTCCAACGGCGGAACGACGGGCGATCTGCATGAGTGCAACATACCGACGTTCACTCCCGCGAACCGAGTGGGGCCGGCAGCTCCACGCTCATCCCAGCAAGCCGAGCGTCTTTGGCCCCGCGAATCCCGGAAAGAGCGCGTCCGTCCGCGTCGCCCCCAAGTGCCGCGTCGTGAGTTCGCTGAACACCGAGCGAAAGTCCGTCGTGAGCGCGAGGTCGCGCCCCTCATGCAGCTGCTCGCGCGCGAGACCGGGCCAGCGACCATGCACCTTGCCCCCCTTCACGCCGCCGCCGATCGCGAACATCGCGCCCGCGTGACCATGATCCGTGCCGCCATTGCCGTTCTGCCGCGCCATGCGCCCGAACTCCGACATGGTGAGGATCACCACGTCGTCCATGCGGTCACCGAGGTCGGCGACGAGTGCCGCCACGCTCGCGGCGAAGTCGGTGAGTCGGTTGGAGAGCTGCCCGGTCGCCGCGCCCTGGTTCACGTGCGTGTCCCACCCGCCCACATCGGCGAACGCGACTTCCAACCCCACATCGGCCTTGATGAGCTGCGCGATCTGCTTCAACCGCTGACCGAACTCGCTCCGCGGATACTCGGCGCCATTCGCCGCCGCGTAGCGGCCGGGATTCGCCTCGCGCAGGCGCTTCACGGCGTCGAACGTCTCGGCGCCCGTGGAGTGGATGAGGTCGGCCGAGCCAGTGCGGTAGAGCGCCTCAAGCCGTTCGGACACGCCGCCAGTGCTGCGCACCGTGAATGCGTCGATCGATGTCATCGCGACCGCCGGCTGCGGGCCCTGCAGGATGCGCGGCGTCTGCGGCGTCATCGCCACCGCGCGGAACGGTTCGGCGCGAGCGCGCTCCGTTCCGGACGGCTCGGCGCGGGCCGCGCCGGCGCTATTGGCCTCGCAGGTGTCGCAGGTCGCGAGGTAGCGATTGAGCCACCCGTCGCGCGTGCCCTTCATGTCCGGCGTGCCACTCTCCATGTAATCCTGCGCATCGAAGTGCGACCGCGTGGCACTCGGACTCCCCACCGCATGGATCGGCGCGAGCAGCCCCCGGTCGTACAGAGGCTTGAATGGAGCGAGCGCTGGATGCAGCCCGAAGAACCCATCGAGGTCGATCGACCCGGCAGCGCCCGCCGTACGCGCCGGCCGCGCGATGCCGATGTTGGGTCGCAGCCGGTAGTAGTCCGCATCGCCATGCGGCACGACCATGCTCAGCGCATCCGCCGCCCCGCGCTGAAAGAGCGCGATCAAGACTTTTCCCTTGGCGGCCTTGGGTAGTTCGAGCGCGAACGCCGTGCGCCGCAGGAAACTCGGACTGAGCCCCATGGTGACCAGCGCGAGCGCACCGGAGCGAACGAAGACTCTTCTATGCATAGAGAGGCGGGATGAGCCGGTTAAGGAAAAGCAAATCTGCGGCGAGCACTGTCCGTTCACACCTCACACCTCACACCTCACACCTCACACCTCACACCTCACACCTCACACCTCCTATCTGCGCTGAAACTCCGGCGCCCCGATCGCCAACCCGACCAACTGCGCCAACCCTTGAAGCGGGGGGATCGCTCGTCCACCATCGGTCGCCCCACCAGTCTGAAGCGGGTTGTTCCCATTGATCAGGATCTCCCGCGTCTCCGTCGAGACCCGCCCACCGAGAAAGGCAGCGATCACCCCATCCACCTGCGCCGCCCGATCAGCCGACTCCAAAGTCTCCGCACCAGGCCACCCCGTCGGTCTCGCCCCCGGCACCCGGCGCGCCCCGACCGACATCCCGAAGTTGATGCGATTCAGGATCGCACCCGTTCCCATCCACTCACTTGCCACATCAGGCCAGCCATCGGGAGTGGCGCGTCCGAAGATCGGTTGACCGAGCTGCTGTACGATCTGCGCCGTCCGCGGCGTCGGGTCGGGCGCCGCGTCGAGCGCCCGGAGCGCACTCACCACCACCTCGAACGGCGTCTTCACCTTGGAGCGGAAGGCGGCGCTCGAGAAGAACTCCGGGCTCGTGATGATGAGTCGCACCACTTCGCGAATATCACCGTCGGTGCGCGTGAACTCCGCAGCGGCGCGCTCGACCAACTCCTCCGGCGGCTCATCGCTCACGAACCGGCGCGCCAGCTTGGTCGCGATGTGCCGCGCCGTCGCGGGGTGCCGCGCGACGATGTCGAGCACCTGCTCGCCGTCCTCGATCCCGCGACCGGCGCGGAGTTGCTGGCCGAGCACGGTCTTGGCACCCGCGTCGTGGACCTGCGGGTTGAAGTAGAAGACGCCGGGCTCGGGGAGTCGCTGTTCGATCGCGAGCGCGACGCGCTGCTGACCCGCGCGCCGCCCAGCGCCCGGTCGCGCTCCTGCGGTCATCTGTCGCAGTTGCGCCGCATTCGGCTGTTGCGGCAGGAACGTCCATCCAGTGAGCGATCTTGCGACCTGGATCACATCCGTTTGCGTGTACCCGCCGTCGACGCCCAATGTGTGGAGCTCGAGCAACTCCCGGCCGTAGTTCTCGTTCAACCCTCTGTTGCGCGCCTGCGCGAGTCGCGGCGCCTCGAGGCGCGGCCGTCCACTATCGGCGGCGCTCTGCCAGTTATCGAGGTAGTAGAGCATCGCGGGGCTCTTGGCCACCGCGCCGATCAGATCGCGGAACTTCCCCAGCGCACGCGGACGCACCGTGCGGTTCTCATACTCGGCGAGCGTGTAGCGCTGCAGCGCGTTCTTGCCGGCGAAGACCGAGAAGTGATTCAACCAGAACTCGGTCATCACTTCTTCGAGCTGTCGGTCGGTGATGAGTGCCCGCCCGATGCGCGCACTCTGCACCTCGGTGCTCACGCGCCGCAGTCCCTCGACGGTCTTTCGGAGATTGGCTGAGTCCGCTTGGCTCAACGAGTTACGGTTCGCCGGGGCCAGTGCCTGAAGGGCCTCATTCGGCCTCGGGTACGCCTTTTGCAAATCGGAGTAGGTCAGGTCGAGGGTCTCGAACTGGCCGAGCCAGGCCTCGAGGCGCTTGTCAGGGATCCGCTCTGGTCGGAGCTGCTGCGCGATGAACGCATCGACTCCCACTGCACGGACTCGGGCAACGTCCCCGGGGCGAGCGCCGAAGGTGAGGCGGCTCAGCACATGCGACACCTGTTCGTCGGCGGTCTGCTCGCGGAGCGCCGATGTGCCGATACTCGACATCAGTTGGGGGGCCGTCGTCGCGATGCGTGGCGCAGTGGGGGCGCATGCGGCGGCGGCCAGGGTGAGTACGACTGCGGTGCCGGATCGTGTGGCGGGCGTCATGTGAGTCCGACGAATCGGGACCGTGAAAGGTTAAGGCTGTCGCGGTGCGGACATGGTGTCTGCGCCCTCCGGCGGCCGGGAATCATGGTGAGAGCAGGCGATCCGTGGTCGTGCGCGGCATCATCGACACGACATGGGGGAGGGGTTTCGTCACGACGATGAAACGATCGCGGATCGCCTGCTGCTCGCCGCCACTTTGCAGTGACGCATCAGTGTACCATGGGGTAGAACTTTCACAGCGTCCAGTGTGTTCATCACACAGGACAGTGAGAGTCACCAACGGAACCGAGGCGAGAGCGCATGCTGGACGTGATGGTGCAGTGGGAGCAGGGCCCGAGGGAGTTCCCCTCGATCGCGCGGGTGAGCTCGGTCGCGTCTCCTGAGACGCTCGAGTCGCCGTCGCGCGACGTGGTGACGCTCTACGGCCAGCCGACGGCCGAATCGTTCGCACTGGCACTCGCCGCTGCGGTCGAGGCTCGCAAGAGCAAGTCCGCTCCGCATGCGACGCGTGAGATGAGTGTCACCGAGGCCTCCGGTGCTGTGGGCGATGCCGCCTGGCGCGATCACACCACCGGCGAACTCATCCGCGCTGATCTGAACATCCCGCTCACGGTGCTCCGCGAGACCGCGCAGGATCTTCTCAATGAAGGTGGGCAGGCCATCCGGCGGCTCCTCGCCGGGTTGCTCATGGCCGACTGGCCGGAGGGGAGCAATCGCGCTCTCACCTTCCAGCTCGCAGCGGCCGGTGCGGCGCACCGGACGTCCGACATGCTCGCAGCGGTGCGCGAGGCCGACGCAGGGAACTTCGACGACGAGTAGCCAGAGGAACATGAGCCCGAGCAGCTGCGGGCGATGACGCGCGGGACCACGCCAAGGGCGTGAGAACGCGGAGCCGCCCTTCGGGGTGGCCCAACAGGGGGAAGTCCGCACACATGTTGCGGCTTCCCCCTGCTTGCATCCCCCCCGCTTTTGAGGCACCGTCAGGAGACCTACCATGCGCCCGCCAGGAGGCGGGAGGAGGTTGTCCCCATGCGGGAATACAAGAGC